>JBKDFX010000124.1:0-19831 GCA_046336825.1 Bdellovibrionales bacterium
TTTTGATTCTTTGTGATTTCACTTTCATCACCTTCAAAAACCAATTCATCATGCACTTGCAAAAGCATGGGAAGTGGACATTTGACATCCAATTCGATCATTGCTTTTTTGACAAGATCGGCAGCTGTTCCTTGGATAGGCGCATTGATGGCCGCTCTTTCTCCAAACTTTTTTATCATTGGATTTTTGTTATTCAACTCGTCCAAATATCGTCTTCGACCAAAAAGTGTCGATACGTAACCTTTTTCATGAGCTGCCTTGATAGTTTCATTAATATAACTTTGAATTCCAGGAAACTTTTCAAAATATCGTTTAATTATTCCCTGAGCCTCGGAACGTGAGATTCCCAATTGATCAGCCAAACCAAAGGCCCCTTGCCCATAGGCAATTCCAAAGTTGACCGCTTTTGCTACACGTCTTTGCTCAGAAGTGACATCCGTCAATTTGACATTGAAAACTTCACTGGCTGTTGCCGTATGAATATCAAGATCTTCTTGAAAGGCTTTCACCAAACCGGGATCTTCTGAAATATGCGCCAACACTCTTAACTCAATTTGTGAATAATCCACACTGAGAAGTTTTTTACCATTTTCAGCAATAAAAGCTTCTCGCACACGCGCACCACGTTCAGTCCGAATGGGAATATTCTGAAGATTTGGCTGTGTGCTGGAAAGTCTACCCGTTGTTGTCAGGGCTTGATTGAAGTGAGTGTGAACTCTGTGAGTTTTGGGGTCCGCCAGTTGTGGAAGTGCGTCCACATATGTGGATTTAAGTTTAGATAATTCTCGGAATTCTAATATCTGTTTAGCAATGGGATGCTCTAACTCCAGCAAAACTTCATTGTCAGTCGAATAGCCTGTTTTGGTTTTTTTACCCGCAGGCAGATTCATCTTTTCAAAAAGAATAACTCCCAATTGCTTGGGGCTGGCCACGTTAAAATCTTCACCTGCCATTTTTTTTATTTCTACTTCAGCTATTTGTATTTGCTCACCCAGCTGTTGGCTCATTTTATTTAAAAATGGAATATCAATTTTGATCCCTCTATTTTCCATTCTCAATAAAATGGGCGCTAAGGGCTCGTCGAGTGATTTCAAAATAGATAACATTTCAGAACTTTTGAGCTTTTCTTCTAGAACCTGTTTTAACTTTAAGTGATTTTTATAGGTGACCTCAGGACTCGACAATTCAGACCACTGTTCACCACAAAATTGAAAGTAGATTTTAGAAAAATCGGTGCAGTCTCCAGCTCTTAAAGCATAGGCTGCCAGCATAGAATCCCATCCTAAAAGTGGGTTTTCAGCTTGCAGCTCTCGCCAAATATTTTTTAAATCAAATCCGAACCATTTTACTTTTCTTTTTTCAAATTCAGTAACGACAGGGCCTAACTCTTCAAATGAAGCCCATATATTGTTTGCGGCTGCAAAGAAAACTCCCTGGGGCTGTCGCCAAACCCATATTTCACTTAAATTTTGTGTTTCATTAATTAATTCATTTGAACTCAGTGAACGTATTTTAAATGATGACTCCACAGGATTATTGAGTGCTTCCGCTTCCCCATTTACTGATTTAGTCAAAGAAGTGGTTTCTACTTTTGTTTCAGTTGAATTTTCATCGCCTAACAGTGATTTTTCGAAGCTCTTAAAATTAAGTTCATTGAGTAAAATCCTGAGCTCCTCTCGCTGCAAACCTTTTATTCGATAAGTTTCTAGGTCTTCTTGAAGAGGGACTTTTTGCTCAATGGTGACTAGTTTTTTTGATAGAAATGCCATTTCCTGCGCATTTCTCAGTTTTTCTTGAGCTCCTTGGGGCTTTACTTGATCTAAATTTTCATAGATTTTTTCTAAAGATCCATATTCATTCAATAGCTTCAACGCACCTTTGGGGCCCAGGCCTGCTACTCCTGGAATATTGTCGGAGGTGTCACCGACGATGGCCAAGTAATCAAGAAATTGCTCAGGTCGAACGCCCCACTTTTCAAAAACTCCAGACTCATCCAGTCGTGTGTCTTTCATCGTGTCCAATAAGACAACGCCTGGTTTAACCAATTGAGCAAAGTCTTTATCCCCGCTCACGATGACCACATCGGCTTGATTATCCAATCCGATTCGTGTGAGGGTTCCAATCAAGTCATCTGCTTCAAATTTGGGAACTTCCATGGCTGGCAAGCCGAGAGAATCCACAAGTCTTCTGAGGTAGGGAATCTGTTGTACCAATTCATCCGGCATTTCAGAACGATTGGCTTTGTAATCACTGTACAGATCCTTACGAAAGGACGGCTCTTTACGGTCATAACAAACAACTACGTATTCAGGCTTTTCAGTTTTCAAAAGTTTGATCAACATCGAAAGCAAACCGTACACAGCGTTGACGGGGATCCCTGCGGGGGTGCTTAAAGGACGTATGGCGTAAAAAGCACGAAAAAACAGTGAACTGACGTCAATGAGATAAATTTTTTTTCGAATTTTCATAGAGAGCGAGGTTAATGGGTTTATCGAACTTTGTTAAGCTCGACTTGCCCCAATCGCTCTTGATCACAAAGATTTTCAGCTTTTGGTAAACATTGAATTTCATCACCACAAAGATCAGCTTGATGTGCTATGAGTTCCAACTTGTGAACAATTTCAGCTTCAATGGATAAAGAGCCTTGCTCAAGTGCCTCAACAATTTGAGGTTCACATGAGAGTCGGCGAGCCAGATCGGATTGCGTCCAACCCAACCTTAAACGCAGCAGGCGAATCTGATCTTGTTGCCAATAATGCTTGAGCTCACTCACAATGACCCCTTCCCACTTAAGTACCTTAAATGGTGTACCTATTTGTAGAAAATTGAGCCCCTATTCTAGTCATGAATAATTAAAAAACAAGGGGGTCTAAAGACTTTACCTAGTTGGAAACACAAAGATCAAATCCTCAGGTCCTACCAAATCCAGGCGATCTCGTGCCTGGCGCTCAATGAAGAGGGGATCCTGGGCCAGGCGAATCTGAGCCTTTAAGTCATTGATACTATTAAGATTACTTTGAATTTCAGAAGTTCTTCTCTCAAAGTCGCGATGCAATCCCCAGAGCCTCAATGGAGTTCCATTCAAACTGACTGTCACCACAAAAAATAGGAGGCAATAAATTAAAATACGGCCCGGGTGGTCGAGAGCTTCGCGTAAAGCAACAGCTCCTCTTTTAACTGATCTCATTTTTTTATTTTAGGGTGATTTTTATCAGAATTAAAGGGCCCTCGACCAAAGAGATATTATGTTACTCTCCGGTGATACAGCTGAGCCCTTTTGCATTAGCGCCGAAGTTCCAAACACATTGATCAACGACTTCTTTATTGCGAGCTCTCCCCGCACATGCTGATCCACTTTCAGTGTTTCCAAAGTGCCAGTTGCAACGATCGACAATTTCAACCGAACGAGCTGATACACAATTTAAACCTTTTTGTGAATTACCGAAATGCCATTGGCATCTGTCGATAACCGCTACTGAGTTAGCTCGGCTTGCACATTTGATCGCGAGATCTTGACTGAAATGCCAATTGCATCGACTGATGATTTCTCTGTCTGTTGCCCCACCAGAGCTTCCGCAACGAGAAAGTATTTCACGGCCTGATTCGATCAAATCTTCAGCCCATTGTACACAGCGAGAACTGCAGCTGTTTTGACATTCAGCCAGTCGTTGATTTTGAGCCCATAACTGATGACTGAAGAGAATAATTAGAATTGATAAAACAGCTTGATTCATAAGTCCCCCACCGATGGTGATATAAAGATACCGAAGTAAATCAAAGCAACAATTAAGCCAGACTAAAAAGCACCTTTGTCCCAGTAGTGAGCCAGCTCACCCAGCTCCTCCTCAATGCGCAGAAGCTGATTGTATTTTGCCGTTCGATCTGTTCGACAAAGACTTCCCGTTTTAATTTGCTGACAACCCAAAGCAACAGCCAAGTCAGCAATTGTGGTATCTTCGGTCTCACCACTACGATGGGACATGACCGTGTTGAATCCAGATCTTTGAGCCAAATTAACAGCTTCAAATGTTTCAGTGAGGGTGCCAATCTGGTTCACTTTAACGAGCAAAGCATTGGCTGCTCTTTTCTCGATGCCAGTTTTCAGTCGCTTAGGATTGGTCACAAAAAGATCATCGCCGACCAACTGCAACTCAGAACCTAATTTGGATGTCATTTTAATCCAGGAGTCCCAATCATCTTCAGCAAATCCATCTTCAATGGAAACAAAGGGATATTTCTCAGTCCATTTTTGATATACACCTAAAAGCTCTTCAGGTTTTAACTTCTGGCCATCCCATTGATAATGACCCTCTTTAAAAAGTTCAGTGGCTGCCACATCAAGGGCCAAGAATACGTTTTGACCTGCTTCGTAACCGGCATGGCCAATGGCTTCCATTAACAAATCCAAAGCTTCTTGGTTACCGCTCAATTTTGGAGCGAATCCACCTTCATCACCCACAGCTGTTGAGAGTCCTTTTTTACTGAGAATTTTTTTGAGTGTATGAAAAATCTCAGCACCTGCACGCAAAGATTCTTTGAAAGAGTTATTGACCACAGGAACTACCATGAACTCTTGAACATCCAACCCATTGTTAGCATGGGCTCCACCATTCAAAACATTCATCAAGGGGACAGGCAAACGACACGCCTGAGAGCCCCCCACGTATCGATACAGAGGCTGACCTGTTGTGAGAGCCCCCAACTTGGCAACGGCCAAGGAAACACCAAGAATAGCATTGGCTCCTAATTTTGATTTATTTTCGGTGCCATCGATATCACGCAAAAGCTTGTCGACAAAAACTTGATCTGTACATGAAACACCCACGATTTCAGGGGCGATTTTAGTGCGAATATTTTCAACTGCTTTAAGAACACCTTTTCCCAAATAACGAGTTTTGTCCTCATCCCGTAATTCACAGGCTTCATGGGCACCAGTGGAGGCCCCTGAGGGAACAGCCGCTCGGGCTTTCAACCCCTGCACTGTCTTCACTTCCACTTCTACAGTGGGGTTTCCACGGCTATCTAAAATTTCACGGGCTAATACTTCAATAATCTCAGACATGTTTACTTTCCTCAGAATTTAATTTTTTTTGTGGAGCCTGGTAAGGCGATTGCAGCTGACGTAACATTTCAATACTTTCGGCGACGGCTCTGGGGTAGCTGGCTTTGACATAATCCCAATCCATTCTTCGCATGGCTTCTTTGACAGAAGGGCTCGTTTTATTATCAGCCGTGATCATTGTGACCAACTGCTGCGATCGAACAAGATAATCGTGCAAGCGAGCAATATTTTGTTTCAATCGATAGCCAGGAACAGCAGGGTCAGAGGATAAAGAATCAAACTGGAGTGGAGAGGGCTCGGGCTTTGAGCCTTGTTTCAAATTTTGGCTGATGGAAAGTAGCTCTTCATTTTTTCGCTGAAGTTCACGATTTTTCTCTTCTAAATCTCGTTGAGATTTTTGCAGCTCTTCAACCACATTTTGCAAAAGCTGAGGTGAAATCTGTCGCCCCACTTCTTCTGAAAAAAGAGCGGCACTTTTAACAGGCCAACGAAGTTTGAGATGGATATTATCCCAAGTGCATTGCCCTACGCCCTGACCCAAATAGGTGGGTAAGGATTCCAAGGCAGCTTTTAAGTACTCAGTGACGTGAGGGTATTGATCCGATGGCAAAGGCCAGTCGAATTGAATTCCATCTTCAGTGCGAACAATATTTTCCAAAGGGGGCTCAGGGGACACAAAATAACTCATGAAGCGTTGAGGCTGAACAAAAATTTCTTGGGTTTTGGTGAGCATTTTTAAAACGCTATCGAGGACCCCCCAAGAGTGAAGAAAAGCTTGTCTGTGACCTGCTTTCACCAACAGAGGCCCCTCTGCAGAGGAATGCATTTGAGATACTTTTTCTAAAAAATACTCCATCTCTGGAGCTGGAATCCACCCTGAGGGATCCCGCATCAGCTCAAAATGTGAGCCTAGAACACCCATCAGTGCAGTTAAATCTTCACCCTGATCTTCGAGAAAGGTCAAAACTGAATGGGATATTTTTGAGCTGAAATACACGCTCTAGGTTTTGAACTAAATCGGCTGCAGTTGCAAGGACAGATCTCGCTCTAGGCTGCTTGCTGAAATTTTGAGCGAGGAAAGGGCAAGTTGTTGTCTTCAATTTCAGTGATAAAAGTGGGGATATTTCCTGAAGGCTGAAGCTGACCCTGAAGGGTGCCATCGGGCCGTCGGATCAAACGCGAGAGCTGAAATAGAGGCACCACCTGGTAACTTCCATCGGGATTGAAACCCAATACCTCACTAATGGCCGCAACGCGTCTTGAGCCATCGGAGTAGCGAGAAATTTGAATAATGAGATCCACAGCAGAGGCCACTTGAGAGCGCAGAGCCTTCTCACTGATTTTCGCGTCGCCTCCCTGAGCCAAGGCTTCAAGTCGAACAATGGCATCTTCTGGTGAATTTGCATGCACTGTACCCAAACACCCTTTGTGCCCCGTGTTCATCGCATTAATGAGCTCCATGGCTTCTGCTGATCTCACTTCTCCTACGATAATTCGATCGGGTCGCAATCGGAGAGAGGATTTAACTAGATCTCGAATGGTCACTTCATTTTTTCCTTGAGCATCAGCCATGCGAGTTTCAAAAAAAACAACGTGTTCATAATCAATCTTAAGTTCATTGGAATCTTCGATACAAATAATTCGCTGCCCCTTAGGTATGCGTGAACATAAAAGTGTCAAAAGGGTTGTTTTACCTGAGCCCGTTCCTCCACTGACAATGATATTTTTACCGAGAAACATACAAATATCCATGAAGCGAGCCGCGTCCTCTGTCATCGCTCCCATGCGTATGTAATCAGCCAGTGAAACTTTGCTTTGGGTGAATTTACGAATGGATAGGGTGGTGCCTTTAAGTGAACAAGGGGGAATTACGGCTGCTATTCTGGATCCATCAGGCAAACGAGCATCTAACCTGGGTTCTTCAAAGTTGATTCTCCGCCCCACGCTCTGAGCGATGGAATTCACTGCTGCTCGAAGTGCATCCTCATCGGCAAATTGCAATGGAGTCCGTTCTAACTTCCCTTTTCGCTCAACAAAAATTTCATGGGCTCCGTTCACAAGAATTTCAGAAACTGTGGGATCATCCAACAGACTGACAATAGGTCCCAGATTTTGTTGAATTGCGTCCCGAAAAGCTGAATTGCTAGCGCCCATTTTTAAACCTCAGTTTAGGGTTTGACCTTGATACTTTTCGCCGCTGAAGCAGGTGCTCGAGGCGCGGGATCCACAACTACAATTCGACCTCGATAAGTGGTTTCAGGGCTGTGAAAAACATACTCCCCCATTTTTTGGGGCTTTATTTCAAAACTTTTATTAACACCGTAGGGAGTCGCATGGCTCTCAGCAAAATCGTCCAGTATGAAACTCGTGTTTCTTTTTTGATCATTGATATTGACCAAGTTGATTCGGTAATTTTGACCACGACGAAGATAAACTTTATCCGGTACAAATCCCTCGGCTGTGGCGAGCACAACGACATCTTGCACAGGCAACATAGGTTCGATAATTGAGGCTACGCTCAAAAAACTATCTTTCACATCCTGACTGGCCGGTCCCCTTTGCCTGTCTTCAATTCGATCAAAATCTGTTTTGCGGCGTGAAAGATCCACATCCCAGGCTTTGGCGATGGAAACAGAACCAAAGAAGGCAAAAAGACTAATGCAATATTTTACGATCTTGAAACTCACTGAGCTCACGAGCGACCTCCAATGCGACAAAATGAACAGATTGGTCATCCATTGATTTCAATTGATTCACGATGAGTGACAAATCACTTCCACAACCGTTTATTTTTTGAAATGCCGATTTTAATTTTTGTGGTTCAGACTTCATTTGCTGGGTGACTTGCTCCCAGTCCATTTTTAAAACGGGATCAATGGCACCAATAGTAAAAAGCGCATCAAACACAAGCTGCAAACTTCCTTGTAAGTACATCGTTTATTTCCTCCACTACGACAGCTGATGAGCTCTTCGGAGGAAATTCGAATGCACTTGAGTCGTAATGAGACATGAGCCCACAAAACCAGCCCTGAGTCCGGTCGAGCTGACCCCTTAGACAAAATTGATTATAATAACAATGTGAAGTTCATTTTTCGAATTCTGATTCTTTTTATTTTAATCCAATTGAACAGCCTAGCTCTGGCCAAAGAGCGCTGTGATTCACTGGGAATTCTAAAAAAAATCTGCGGCCTCTTTATTGAGAATCGCGACAAACCCCAAATTCGCACCAGTGACGGTGGATTCGTTGAGAATCCTGTTTATCGAAATATTCAAATGGAAAAACAAAAAACCACAAGAAAAGTATCTTCTAGCAAAAAGCAATATATTGATTCTTCAGATATAGCTCAAGACACCATGGAATTTGAAATTGCAGCTGAGGATATTTTAACCGAGGGCGAGCCCCTAAGCTGGAGTCGAGAGTCCAAACGTTTGCTCACTTCAGCCAATAATTTATTGAGCCTGCTGAGTTCTGTTTATGTTGATGAAAAAAGTTTTGATTGGGCCCGAGGCATGCCAGTCAATGCTCCCTCAAACAGAAGGGACAGCAAATCCCGAGTTATTGCTTACACAGAAGATCAGCTGAAGGAACTTGTTGAAGAAATCGGAGCTGATAAAATCCAAAAATTGAAAAAAAAGTACGATGAACTTAAAACCCGGAGCGTTGTCAGTGGAGACTCTCAAAAAATTCAAGGAGGTATTACTCAGGCTGCTCATCGATTACGCAAGGAAAGCCTCGAGGACTCACGAAAAAGACAAAAACAGCTTTTTGATCATGCTAAAAATTCTATTACGAATATGATTAAAGATGGTCGTTCAGATAGTGACTTAACACCTGAACAAAAAGTACTTTTAGCACGAGTCGAAAAAGTTCAATTGCAGTACGCTGACCACCCTGATTCCCTTGCCACGGTGGCTTGTAAAGATTCTATGCCAAATGCCTCTTTTAACCCCATCACAGAAACCGTTCACCTGTGCAACAATATTTTGGATTCTCCCAATGCGGCCATCTTAAAAATTATCGGGCATGAAATTGGCCATGCCATTGATCCCTGCCGAGCTTCTTGTAGCCATGTGATGGTCGATACAGCCAAGCTCAGAAGATTTGACTCCGCCGAAAATCTTTCTCCAGCTGTTATGTATGAACTGGCTGTATTTAAAAAGGGTTATCAATCGATCCAGGGAAAAATTCGATTGTTTTCAGAACCTGGGCAGATGAGTCCTGAATTAAGAGAGCTACTTTTAAAAGAGGGCATTTTTACCTATGACAATCCCCCCCTTCCATTGGAAATACAGCCCTTTGATCATGTAAGAAGCTGCCTCGTTAATGAGAATAAAATTGATGATATCACAGAGCAAGACTTAGATATTGCGGTCAAACTTAAAATCGACACACTCAAACGTCTGGGACAGCCGCTGGAAAATATAGAACCTAAAGAAATCAGATCCAGATATGCCAAGTCAGCTGTCTGCCAAGGTGTGGACTTCAAACAGACTGAAGTCAACGAAGCTATGGCGGACATGTATGGGAATTATGCCCTAAGAGAGTATTTAAAAGAATTTCCACTTCAAAATAAGAATGATTTATTAGCCATTGATGCTCACAGCACTATCAGAACATGTGATTATGTTTCCACTCAGGAAACTATTTCCACCGGACTTACCCAGAACTCAGCGCTGCATAAAACTCACCCCTTTGAACACAATCGTGTCAAAAACTTAACTCTTGAATTCCCTGGCATTGCCGAACATTTTGATTGTGAGTTCAAATCTTCCCACGGATGTTTTAGTCGCTTTACGGCACCTCAAAAATCTCAAACAAGTGGCACCACATCACAATCAGGAGCCACAAAATGAAACTCTTAATTTTGAAATTTTTTATCATTATCCCCACACTGTCACTAGCGGCTAAATCTTATCGTCAATCTCACCATTTGACACTACCTTCAGTGCATGGAAATCAGACCCTATTTCTATCAGAGATTTCACATCATAAATCCAAGGGATATTTTGTCGCCCTAAATGATCAGAGAAAAAATGAAACTTTATACGAACGAATTGAAAAAAAGGATTATCAAAAACGTGTGAACCGTCTTTTAAAAATAATTGAATCTGATATTAAAACATCTTCTAAAAGAAATCCCAGTGCCACTTGTTTTGAGAAAGTCCAATACGTCTTCAAGGATTCAGAAAAAGTAAAAAAGGAAGTTGAATTTTGTTGGGACAAACTTTCAATCAATCAAAAAAATAAAATTCTACGATGGTGGAAAACAGGGCTTTAATTGTCGGCTCGAAGATCGCTGAGTTCGAGTTTGCGCGCTGGAACTCCACCCCAAGTTTCACCCTCAGGAATTTTAGTTTTTGGCAAGACAACTGAGCCTGGTAATATTTTAGCATTAGCTCCGATTTCAACTCCACCCATAATAATACTTCGAAGCCCCAGAGTGACTTTGTCGCCAATTTTGACGGGGGCTAAAACTAAATAACCACCTTGACCGTAGTGCCCGACGATGGCAACAGAACCACCCACTGTCACCTTCCGACCCATTTCAATCAACCCGGGATCTGAAATGTGAGTGGAGTTGATAATAGTTCCATCACCGATTTTCATTCCCATAAGTCGGTAAAACCAAACATTAAAGGGTGTGGGTGTGACAAATTCAAGAAAAGTGAACCTGACCAAATAGGTCCAACCATTGTGGATGTACCAAAGCACCGCAGGAAGTGAGTAATAGGGTCCACGCCATTTTTTAGGTCTTGCCCGCATTAAAAAGTTGGCCAATGGAGCTCCCACCAAAAGCATGAATCCATAAATAAAGTAGCCAAAAGCTAAAGAAAATCCGAGGGCCCAAAATCGAGAAAGACTTGACCACCCCGTTGTCCAAGATTCAACTTGGTGAAAAAGCCAAAATCCAGGAATGAAGGCCATCCCTAAAAATGCACTGGCCAATAAATAAAGTGGAGTTATTAACAAAATATGCGCTAGAATTTGGAATTGTCGGATGATGTTTTCTAAGACTCCGCCAATTCCCTTTCTTTCACTTTTAGCACTGTTAATGTCCATTTATTCCTTCGCATCTTCTTTAGTATCATCGTCAGCTGTCGAGGACTTTTCTTTCGAACTTTCATTGGATTTTTTCAATTCTTCAAGAATTTGTTCAGCCACATCAGAAGGAGATTTTTTATCTGAAAATCCTCGACTGGCCAATTCACTAAGAGCTTGTTTCGTCAGTTTGATTTCAGCTTTTTCAATTTTTTGTACCATTTTTTTTTCAAAGGAATCCGCATCTGTTAAAACAGGCTTCATATCCGCCATCAGGTTTTCGAGGAAAAAAACATAGGTGACCTGAACAGTGGGTTTGAAGTTTTTAGTATTGGTGAGAGCGTTCAAAGCTTCGTCGGTAAGTTCAGTCACAGCTTTTTCGTATCTGCCAAGGCTGACAATTTCTGACCTGAGAGGACCTGCCACCTTTTCAATCATTCTGTCTTGATCGGGTCTGGCCAAAACCGCTTGAAAACCTTCTTTTAAAGGAACAATTTTGGCGTCCGCTTTTTTTGACTCCTTAATTTTTTCCTGAACGAGCTTGTTCATTTGATCCAATTCCATAAGGACAAGCTGATTGTAAGTATAAAGAAGTCCTGCCCAACACTGACTTCCAACAAAAAAACTCAATAACAACACATTTTTGAACTGATTTAATCTCATGGCATTAAGAATAGGATGGCTTGCACATTCTATCCAAGAAATCCGATTCAGACCTAGACTCTTGTCGCGCTGATTTTTTAATTGCCTCCCCTGACTGCTGTGTCACAATTTGAGAGCTTAATAACTTTTTATCCCTGAAGGAGGGTTTCACGTGAACGGCTTTATGAAAATCTCACTTAGCTTAGCATCTTTGTCTTTGGCAGCTTGTGCTCCATCTGCCAGTCAACTTAAAAAGGTTGTAGAAGAAAACCCCGATGTGGTTTTTGTCGCCATCGAAAAAAACCCAGATAAATTCATTGAAGTTGTGAATAAAGCCGCTCAAGACGCGCAGAAAAAAGCTCAAGAGCGAGCTCAAGAAGAAGAAACAAAATCTCGCGACTCTGAATTCACAAATCCTCTTAAACCTGAAATTGAACCTGGACGAGTTATTTTTGGAAAAGCGGATGCCCCTATTACTATCGTTGAATACTCTGACTTTGAGTGCCCCTTCTGTTCTCGTGGTTACAACACAGTTAAGCAGGTCATGGCTGAGTACAAAGACCAAGTGAGAATTGTATTTAAACATTTACCACTTGATTTCCACCCACTCGCCATGCCAGCCGCTCAGTACTTCGAAGCCATCGCGAAACAGGACCATTCAAAGGCCGAGAAGTTTCATGATTTGATTTTCCAAAATCAAAATGAACTCAAAACTAAGAAAGAAGCCTTTCTTAAAGAGTCAGCAAAAAAAGTGGGTGCCAATATGACTCAGCTTGAAAAGGACTTGAAAGATGAGGGCATCATGGCTCGCATCCAGAAAGACATGGAAGAAGCTCGAAAGTTCAATATCACAGGAACTCCTGGATTTATCATCAATGGAGTTTCACTCCGTGGTGCCTACCCTTTTCCTGAGTTTAAAGAAATTATTGATCGTCATTTAAAAAAGTAATTGGCATTGCGCTAATTGTCTAAAACGAAAAAGGCCACCTACCCGGTGGCCTTTTTTTATGCCATCGTAAGGACATGTCGAAAAAAAATAAATCTCTCAATCGATCTCAAGAATATATCCATGGCTTCACTAAATTGGAACAGGATCGCCTGTACAAACAAGCTCGAGTTCATGAAGATGTGATCTTTAGCCAAGTGGACTTTCAGCATCAGCAAAACCTATTGGAAGTGGGAAGTGGTGTGGGAGCTCAAACTCAAATTTTACATGAAAGATTTCCGCATCTCAAAATTGATTGCGTGGACGCCTCTAAAGAACAAGTTCAACGAGCCTCAAAAACATTAAAGCCTCTAATTCAAAAAAAAGCGATTCAGATCCACCAAGCCGATGCTTCTCATTTGCCCTTTTCAGATGATCATTTTGATGGAGCCTTTATTTGCTGGCTTTTGGAACATGTGCAAAAACCTCTGGATATCTTACAAGAGGTGCGACGCACTTTAAAGTCAGGTGGGGTTTTGTACTGTAATGAAGTTTTTAATTCTACTTTTTACCTACATCCCTACTCACCCCATACATTAAAATTCTGGTTTGAATTTAATGACTTCCAATGGGAGATGAAGGGTGATCCTTTTGTTGGCGGAAAATTAGCCAACTATCTCATGCAGGCAGGTTTTCAAAATATCACAACAAAAGTGCTGACCCATCAGTACGACAATCGTACACCTAAAAAAAGAGCGGCCTTTATCGATTACTGGTGCAATCTCTTACTCAGTGGAGCCCCCAGTCTTTTGAAAGCAGGTCGAGTGACTCCCGAAGTGGTTGATGGAATGAAGACAGAATTGGAAAAACTTAAAAATGATCCTGATTCTGTAATTTTTTACTCTTGGATCTTAGCCCGTGCCGTCGCCCTTTAAGTGGGCCACAAGAGTGGCAATGACTCGCCCGTGACTTCGAGTCCAATAGGGGACACTTGAACCTTTAAGGGTCGAATACGAACTCCTTGCTCAAAAGCTTGTTTCAATAAAAGTGAATACACGGGATCAAAATCCACGGCTGGCGAAAAAGAATGGCAGTCGCCCCGTTGAATAACAAAAATAATCTCAGCCTCATGCCCCTGCTCTTTTAAGAGCATCAATTCTTTTAAATGCTTCTGCCCACGCGTGGTTTCGGCATCTGGAAAAAGAGCAACTCCCTGATCCCAAAGGGTGACGTTTTTCACTTCAATGTAGCACTTGGATCCGTTCTTTTTAACCAGACAAGCATCCAAACGGGTTTCCTTTGAAATTTTCACTTCCATTTCAATTTTATCGTAGGCTGACCAGTCTGAAATTTTTTTACTTTCAAAGGCCTCTTTCACAAGTTTATTGGGCCAGGCCGTATTCACTCCGACCAGGACTCCTGTTGGAGACTCCGTTAATTCTAGGGTGTATTTTAATTTTCGATCGGGATTTTTGCTTTCAGACAAGTAGGCGACTTTCCCTTCCTGCCAACAGGTTTTCAGGCTGCCGGTGTTGGGGCAATGGGCCGTCACCAAGGTGCCCTCTAATTCCACATCAGCGAAAAAGCGTTTGTAGCGTTTGACCATTTTCCCTTTTATTAACGGCTGCCCAAAATGCATAAAATTCATCCTTTATGAGCTGCTTATGCCAAATGACTCGTTGAGAATCATGACGGAATGAGTTATCTAGTGAGCTCACTGATAAAACTTAGCTAAAACTCTAGGGTCGCTTAATCCTAGCTCGAGGTCAAAATGTCGAAACCTGCATGGCTCAAAACGCGCGCTCCTTCTGGCGAAAATTACGGAAAAATTAAAAACATGTTAGGCGAACTCAAGTTGGCTACTGTTTGCCAAGAGGCCAAATGCCCTAACATCGGTGAATGCTGGACCTCGGGGACTGCAACCTTCATGCTCATGGGCGAAGTCTGCACCCGTGGTTGCCGTTTTTGCCATGTCAAAACGGGGAATCCGAAAGGTAAAATTGATCCCTTCGAGCCAGAAAAAGTGGCCTACTCAATTTCACAAATGGCTTTGGATTATGTTGTCATTACAAGTGTTGATCGTGACGATCTCCCTGATCAAGGGGCCAGCCATTTTGCTCGCACAGTTTCGACTATTAAAAAATTGAATAGTAAGTTGATCGTTGAAATTTTAACTCCTGATTTTCGTGGAGAGCTCAACCTCATTCAAGAAATTGTAAATTCGGGTCCCGATGTTTTTGCCCACAATATCGAAACAGTCGAAAGACTCACTCCCAGCGTTCGTGACCCACGGGCCAAATATCGCCAAACTCTAGCTGTACTCGACGGTATCAAAAAAATGAATCCCAACATGTACACCAAGTCTTCCATCATGCTGGGTCTTGGTGAAACGGATGAAGAGATTTTGCAAACTCTCAAAGATTTACGATCTGTGGGATGCGATGTGGTCACTTTTGGTCAGTACTTGCAGCCCACCAAACGACATCTCAAAGTGATTGAGTATGTCACACCAGAAAAATTTAAAGAATGGCAGACAACCGCTGAAAGCATGGGCTTTTTGTATGTGGCCTCAGGCCCGTTGGTGAGAAGCTCCTACCGAGCCGGTGAGTTTTTCATGAAAGGTGTCATTGAAAAAAATCGAAAACAAGACTCCAGCGAATCTACACAGAGCATAGCAGAAGGATAGAGGGAAATATGGCAATCGATATTAAGCTTCCAGAATTAGGTGAAGGTGTAACAGAGGGTGAATTACTGAAATGGCTGGTAAAGCCAGGCGACACAGTTAAAGCCGATCAAGCCATCGCTGAGATCATGACTGACAAGGCCACGGTTGAAGTACCTTCTCCTACAGTGGGAACAGTCAAAGAATTAAAATACAAAGTGGGCGATATTGTTAAAGTTGAAAGTGTGATGATCACTCTCGAAGGTGGAACAAGTTCAGCCACTGCAGCTCCAAAACCTGCCCCAGCAAGTACAAATAAACCTTCTCCCGCTACGGCAGCTCCTGTTTCCACGACCAGCGCAAGTGGTTCTATCAATGTCAAACTCCCCGAATTGGGTGAAGGCGTCACTGAAGGAGAACTGGTTAAATGGTTAGTTAAACCTGGTGATGTTGTTAAAGTGGATCAAGCTGTTGTAGAAATCATGACTGATAAGGCCACGGTGGAAGTCCCCAGCACTTCAGCTGGAACAGTGACCGAACTTATGTACAAAGTGGGAGACATTGTAAAAGTTGAAAGTACAATCCTAAAGCTGGCAGGCTCAGTGGCTCCGACTCAAGCTGCTATTCATGAAACAGCAAAATCCCCAGCACCTGCGGCTACAACTCCAGTTTCAACAGCGAAGCCCTTAAATCCTGCGGGAGCTGTTCAAGCAGGTCCCATTCTTTACCCTCCACCTGCTGATTTCAGAGTTTTAGCCACCCCTTCCACTCGAAGATTGGCTCGCGAAATGGGAATTGATCTGAACGGAATGACAGGAACTGGTCTTGCCGGACGAGTGACTCGAGATGATGTTTTAAATGCGAAAGGATCGCGTCCTGTTGCTTCGTCAAGTGCGGCCTCAATGTCCACACCCAAACCCAGTTATTCGTCAAATCAAGGTGCCATGGAAGAACGAGTTCCCTTGGTGGGAGTTCGCAAAAAAATTGCTGAAAATCTACCGAAAGCAAAACAAATTATTCCCCACTTTACTTTGATGGATGAAGCAGATGTCACAGATCTCGTGGGATTCCGTGAAGCCATGAAGGAAGCCGCTGAAAAGTCGAAGACCAAAGTGACCTATTTGCCATTTGTGATGAAAGCCCTGATTGCGACCGTGCGGGAATTCACAATGTTTAATGCCAGCATTGACGATGCGGCTGGTGAAATTGTTTATAAAAAATATTTCAATCTTGGTTTTGCCGCCGATACACCCAACGGACTTCTAGTTCCTGTTATCAAAGATGCCGATAAAAAATCCATTTTGGATATTTCAAAAGAGATCGTGGATTTGAGCACACGTGCCCGAGACGGAAAATTAAAACTGGATGAAATGAAGGGCGCCACAATCACCATCACCAATATTGGATCCGTGGGTGGCACCTACGCCACACCTGTCATCAATCATCCCGAAGTGGCCATCTTAGGGATGTACAAAATTTCAGATAAATTGGTTTTAGGTGAAAATGGACAAATCAAAGTACGCAAAGTGATGAATTTCACTATCACTTGTGACCATCGTTTAATTGATGGGGCTGTGGCGGCTCGTTTCTTAAAAGCTTTCATCAACAGAATACAAAATCCCGGCGTTTTAATGCTGGATATGCACTAGGAGTCAGAATGCAAAACTTTGATTTGGTCGTGATTGGTAGTGGACCTGGTGGATATGTGGCAGCCATTCGAGCTTCCCAATTGGGTCTCAAAACAGCCATTGTTGAGCGTGAAGCTTTGGGTGGTGTTTGTTTAAATGTGGGGTGCATTCCTTCAAAAGCCATGATCACAGCCAGTCACCATTGGCACCGAGCCCATCACGATTTCAAAAATATGGGTTTCAATCTGAAGGGATTGGACCTGGATTTTAAAAAACTTCTTGAATGGAAAAACTCCGTTTCAGGAAAAATGAGTGCTGGTGTTTCTCAGCTATTAAAAGGTAATCAAGTCACTGTTTTCAAAGGTGAGGCTCAATTTAAATCTCCAACAGAAGTCACTGTAGGTTCTGAGACTCTGCAAGCCAAATCCATCATTATTGCCACGGGCTCACGTCCTATTCAAATTCCAGGATTTCCCTTTGATGAAAAAGACATTCTTTCATCCACAGGAGCATTGGCGCTTGATCATGTGCCTAAGCGTGTTGTCGCTATCGGTGGTGGCTATATCGGTCTGGAGATCACCAGTTATTTGCGAAAATTTGGTTCTGAAGTCACAGTGGTCGAAGCTCAAGGAGCCTTACTTTCGGGTGTGGTGGATCCAGAATGTGCACAAGTGGTGTCACGAAAATTAGAAAAAAGTGGAGCTAAAATTTTACTCAATGCCAAAGCTAAGGGACAGAAAAAAACCAAAGACGGCATCGAAGTGACCATCGAAGTGAATGGCAAAGAAGAAGTCCTCATGGCTGACAAAGTGATTGTCACCGTGGGTAGAAGACCGAATGGTGACCAGCTCAATTTCAAAGCTGCTGGGGTGGCGGTTGATGAGCGTGGTTTTGTTAAAGTGGATGCTCAGCGCAGAACCAATGTGAAGCACATTTATGCCATTGGAGATGTGGCCGGCCAACCCATGCTTGCGCACAAAGCCAGTCACGAAGGTGTTTTAGTCGCTGAAGTGATCAAAGGTCACAATCGAGTGTACGATGCCAAAACAGTTCCTGCTGTTGTTTTCACTGATCCCGAAATTGCCTCAGCTGGGCTTATGGAATCAGAAGCTCGAGCGAAAGGCTATAATGATCTCATGATTGCTAAGTTTCCTTTTGCAGCCAACGGTCGCGCTGTTTCCATGCAGGAAACCGAAGGCTTTGTAAAAATGATTGCTGATAAAAAAACTCATTTATTGCTAGGTGTTCACATTGTGGGCCCAGAAGCTTCAAATTTGATTTCTGAAGCAGTGCTGGCCATCGAAATGGGAGCTCGACTTGAAGATGTGGCCTTGAGCATTCACCCTCATCCCACTTTGGGTGAAACCATGATGGAAGCAGCTGAAGCCACTTTGGGTCATGCCATTCACATTATCCAAAAACCGCTGACCAATGGAAAATCAGCCCATCCTTAATTCTGATTTAGAACCCCTTATTTTTGAGGACTGGGGGCTCATTGACTATGAGCTCGCAGTTCAAAAACAGCTGCAGTACGTAGAAAAAGTGGCCACTGAAAATTCAAGAGGGTATTTAGTTTTTTGCACTCACCCCCCAATCGTGACCAAGGGACGATCCACTCAACCAGATGATATTTATTCGTGGTCAGGCCCTGTCCATGAGAGCTCCCGCGGGGGTCGAGCCACTTATCACGGACCCTCACAAATAGTTGTTTACCCTATAGTAAATTTAAAATTTCAAACTCAAATACGAAAATCCCGAGATGTGGTGGCGCACCTCAGAACTTTGGAAGAGTGTTTAGTTAAAACTTTAAGGTCTTACAGCATTGAGGCTGTAGGCCGAAGTCGACAAGTCAATCCCAACTCTGAAACCGAAGGGGATGAAACCGGTGTTTGGGTGGGAAGTCATAAAATCGCAAGCTTGGGAATTGCGGCTCGTAAATGGGTCACCTATCACGGTGCAGCTATTAATTTCGAAAATGACGCTGAAGCTTTTCAAGGAATCAAACCTTGCGGCTTTCAACCTCAAACCATGATTTCAGTGGAGCAAATTCTCAACCAAAAAATAAGTCGATCTGAATTTTCTCAAGCACTTGCGAGTGAGATGCTAAAGCTTTTGTAGGACCCTACAAAAGTCGAGTTGACATGACCAAGTAGAGGTCTAAGATTATTTCATGTCGACTCTGATCAATGCAGCTACTTTGATTGCCCGCTTCAATGACCTCGTGGGGACAGCCATCACCACTAATCCTGCCTACCAAGCCAACTACTCCACTGACTCAGGCGGATCACCAACTGCCCCTCCAAACGCAGGGGCAGTATTACCATCTCCCACAGTCCCACCAGCTGGGGCAGGAACCTGGGTTTCCCATTATGAACTTATGGGCTCTGGTAACGAAAGTGCCCCATCCACTTCCGTGAGCCAAGGCGGACTTATCACTTTTGAGCTGTTTTATTTACTGCACAATATGGCCATGGCTTTAACCCGAATTAGACGAATTCGAGTTTATTATACATTGGGAGCTGGACCTGTAACTCCTTCCAGCTTTGTACTCATCAATGATGGGCGCAGAGTGGCATTACCCGCCTCCCATGCCTTGTATTTCACAATGCCAGCCATCCCAGCTTCGGTTGTACCAGGCCAAGCCATTAAAAATTTAGCATCCACGCCTTTACCCAATGAAATTGATGATTTTCTATTGGCCTTAAGAGCTGCCGTTATCAACATTAGAACCAATGATTACTTTGCCCACGCTCACATCTTTAGCTGCCACAGCAATTGTCACACCAGTTGCCACAGCTCCAGAAGTAGACGTTAAAATTAATTTAAAAAGTGTAATTTAAGGACTCCAAAATGCCAACTCCACTTACTGCCA
>JBKDFX010000125.1:0-19822 GCA_046336825.1 Bdellovibrionales bacterium
ATTTTATCAACAGATTCAATGCGCTTGTGGCTCCTTCAACAGCAGCATTTACAGTGCAAAACAGCACAGCAGTCCCAGTGGACTCGGCAACGACAGGTATGCCTGATATTGGAGGCGCTCCGTGGACTCGAGATTATTATGATGTAGGTCCTGCCGCAGAACCTGCCTTCACAGTGGCCTCCATACCTGCCAATTACCACATTGCTGGCGGTGCTTTTACTGGGGAAGGGGCCATCACAGCCACTTTTCATGTGCTCCATCGATTGGCCATGCAACTCACCCGAGTCAGACGAACCCGCCATTTTTATTCACTTAACAGCTACGACGTCTTGGAAATTGGTTCTACCCGTACAGCTTTGAAATCAGGAATGGAGCTTTATTTTCCGCCGCCGGCAATACCCGCCCCTGGCAGTAACGTCACCTTGGCACAACTCGATGCTTTTTTAACAACTCTTCGAGCCGAAGTCGATGCCAGGCGCAATGGCTTTGGCTTTGCGCATGTCACACTTTCGAGCTGCCACAACAGTTGCCACACCAGCTGTCACAGTTCCAGATCTCGCAGGTAAAATTGCATTTTTTTAATGCAAATTCACATTGGCTTAACTAAATTTTATTTGTGTCGACATTAAAATACGTTCTGTAAAAGTGGTTATCAAAAAAGAAACGAGGAACCCATGGAAACAAACCCAGAAACTCTGACTTTTCGTGAAGTCACAGCTCCTCTGAGCATCGATCAAATTAAAGAACACTTCACTCAAAAAAATCTCATGTTTATCATCGATGTGTCTAAAAGTCAGCTCAAGGACCATGCCCTGATCACTTACTTATCTAATCTAGAAATTCCTTGTGAACTCAGTTTTGTTAACTCTTCAAAAGCTGAAGTGAAAAGCTTAGTTAAATCCTACATGGAATCTAAAAGCCTTGTGAATTCTAATAATCTTAAGTTTTTATCCGCCCAAATTGTTTTAGATTCTGTGGGCTACGACAGTGATTCACTTTTTGAAAATGCTCTTCTGAACAAGGATGAAAGAAAAAGCTTTATCAATGATAATTCAAAGCTCGTTGACAGCTGGGCTCAATTTGTCAGCTCGTCTGTGGTCTTCGCCGTGTCCAGCTACCCCGCACTCGAAGAGCACTTTCAGTTTAAAAACTCCATTCCCCAGATTAACGACCCCGATGTGGTTGGCTTTAATGTGGTTAATTTATTTTCCATCCCTGGGTTTATGGAGTCCTTTTACAGTCAGCCACAAAAGTTTCAGCCTCAGTATTATAAATCTCAATTTGATGATTACATTTACAAGGGCAAAAACTTTTTTCACTACTTTCAAAACGAAAATAATGTTTTGGCCATGCTTCTTGAAACTTTATTGCTGTCAGAGCAAGACCCCAAAGATTTACTCAAATCATTAAATTTGACATGAGTCCTATCCAAAAAGAAATCATTCTTTCCATCAATCCCAGTTATCACTGCAATTTTTCATGTGATTTTTGCTATCTGACCCATGATCAGCTTCGCGATCGCAATCGATTAAACTTAGAAAAATTGAGTCAGCGCTTACAGGAATTGGACTCTGCCCGATTCAAGATTTCCCATGTGGATCTGTACGGTGGGGAAATTGGGCTGTTACCATCAGATTATCTTCAGGATATGAAGTCTCGCCTTCGACCTTACTACGATGGCCCCATCAATATCATTTCAAACTTGTCTCATATTCATCCTTTTTTCTTAGACACGGATGTGGACATGACAGTCAGTTTCGATTTTGAAGCCCGAGAAAAATCTGAATTGGTTTTTCAAAATATGTTCAAATTTCCAGGCCCACTTTCAGTGCTTATGCTCGCGTCACCTGAGTTAATGAAAAAAAATCCCGATGAAATGATCACACTATTAAACTCGATACAAAATGTGCAATCCGTAGAAATCAAACCCTATTCGAGCAATCAGGCCAATCAACTGATTCAGGGCTTTTCGGATTATGAAGATTTTGTCATGCGCTGGATTCAATCACCTGTGCCTAAACGCTTCCAATTTATTAATCTGGAATTAATCAATAGTGTCCTTGATGGCAGTCGCAATGCCTTTTCTGATGACCACCTCTACTTGACTCCAAAGGGTGATTGGGCTGTTTTAGAATTTGATCAAAACGATCATGAATTTTTTCTTACTCTTCCAAGCCTGAGTGAATATGAAATTTGGCAGCTCAACGAGAAAAAACGAGTCCGTGAGAATAAATTTTGCCAAAAATGCGAATTTTTAGGTCGATGCCTAACTGAACATTACAGGGACGTTAAAGGCTTAGAAAAATCCTGCAGTGGATTTAAATTTCTAATTGAGACCTATCGGGCACAAAATCAGAAACTTGAAGACCACCCGGCAATGCAAAATAATGAAGAGCTTCTCGCCCAAAACTGATCATGATGCTCATCCCTAATGATTGCGCCCTATGCAGCACCCCCTTGGGTATATAGAGTTCTTGACCTTCTTTGAGAATTTGCTTTTCTATCAGACCCTGATTTTGATTCCGATTTTGATTTTTAATTTCAAATACTTTTGTGCCCTTAATCATATGAATATAAACATCTCGGTCATCTTCATGAAAATCAAAAGAAATAGATCCTGCAGATTTCGTTAAATATAAATGGGCGTCTACATTGGGCCCATAAGAGAGTGCCTTTTGGGCTACCAAGGGATGAAAACCTTCGAGCCCTTTCAGAATAATGGTACACCCCAGATGAAATGATTGTCGAATATGGTCAGCGTATTCAATGAAGTTTTGGTAATTGATATCGGTTTGGTAAGTTCTTGTTTTAGGGTCGACAACATAAATCAATTGATTTTGATAGAAGTAGGAAGATTGAAAAATCAACTCAATTTCACGATAGGACAATAGTGACATATATTATTTAAACTCCTCGAGCATGAATTCTTCTTTGAAATATTGAAGTGTTCGATTCATATCCTCTGAATACTCAGCAGGCTTTGATAAATTTAAATCAGGAAATTCTTTTAATATACGATCATAAATTTCTTTAGCTTCGCTGTAGGTCTTAAAATACGGGTCGTTCCCAAAAAGAAGCTGAGGGTCATCCAGAAGTTCAATTAAATTTTCATTGAAGTGTTTTGATAAAAGCTGGGCATAAATGATAGCCACTGCATAGGATTTACCTGGGTAATACAAATTTTCATTTTGAAAGATGGGATATTCAAGGGCACGCTGAACGATGGAGTCTTCATCCCATTCAAAAACAATCTGCATTTGTTCAAAATCGTCACCCCGATCCGAATGAGCCGTGAGTCGATGGTAGAGTTCCTGTCGGATTTTCCATTCTTTCATATGAAAAAATCCTTAATTTTTTCTTTTTCATTGTTGTCATTTTTGAGAAGTCGCATCAGCGACTTTGGCGCTGAACAAACATCGCCATCCCATTTGAGTTTATAACAATCTCCGTTACAAACTGAACTGACATCACAGGTGTAGCAAATTGGATTACGCATTTTTTCTTTACAGATGGCGCCCACTCTTTCTGAAGAGTTCAAATACTTTTCAAAGCCTTCTGAAAGATGACCCCAGGTTTTATTGGGAGCTGAATTGGGGCAACCAGCTAAGGTGCCTTCAGCGTTTATTGTTATAATTTTTGTTTCACAACCTCGACAACGATTGGCCGTGTGCAAGCCTTTATTAACGGCAAGAGCGATCTCTTCCAAAAACATATTACCGATTTGTTTATCAAATCCTCTTTGTTTTGATTGTTGATACATTTTGAGAATCCATTGATCGATTTCAATATTTTTTGGCAAAACGTGGTTGTCGATGGCCGCATTTCCATCGGAAGTGATTCTTTCAAAAAGAATATACTTAAAACCTAAATCAATGGCGTACTGAATGATTTGCTCTGGCTCATAATTTTGAATCAAATATTTTGATAATGACACCATCAGCGTCAGTCGAAAGCCTCTGCTTGAAAGTTGTCTGACATTGTTTTCCCACAGCTCGAGTTGCTGTTGAGCGGCCCCAGGGACAACCGATCCAAAGCGAATTTTGGCATCCCAAGAGGTGCCGATACCCACTTCGCCAACGACAGTTTCAAAAAATTTTATCTTTTCCTCTGTGAGTGGATAGACCAAATTGGTTTGTAAACCGTAGCTGACACCCTTAATCGAGTTTTTTGTCAGCTCATAGAATTGCCAAAGTTTATCCAGCGGCGTTATCATGGGCTCTCCACCATGATAAAGAAGACGAGTGCTTTCGACATTATGAGCACGTGTCATTTGAATCAAAAAGTCACTCACTAAAGTTGGATCGAAAAAAACTTTTTTTCCCTTATTGCCTGAAGTGTAGCAATGACTGCAATTAAGGTTACAAGTGTCAGTGGCTTTTACATAAACCTGAATATTTTTTGACAATATCATAGCAAACCAAAAGTTTTAATATTTTCAATTTCGGCCTGTCCCTGATTAGAAATCTGTATAATTTCTTGGGAAATGGACTTCATTCTTTGGCAATGATCTTCCACCAGATCATGGTGTTTTAGGTCCTTAATTGTTTTTTTGCACCCATTGCAAATATCAAACATGGGACAGGTCAAACACTCATCTTTAAGAAATTGAATATTTATATCCTGCAAGAGGGGCCTGAGAGTTACGGGCGACTCCATTTCCTCAGCAAAATTGATTTTGTATTCCCTATCATCTCCGAAGGATCCGCAACTGTAGTAATCTCCGTCAGGTTGTAAACACCGAATCCCCGTGTCACAGGAACGATTTTGTGGACAAACCGTCGCCTTTTTCTTCAGTCTTTTAATCATTTGCTGAGTATTGAACTCCCAAGGAGTCAGCCCCTGCTTATAAACTTCAATGTATTGGGCGTAGATTTTAGAAAGAGTGTAAGGCTTACCTTGCGCACCGGAGGCCATGGCATAGTTCAGCTTACATACCACATTCATTTTTTGGGCCAGTCGAACATTATCTAAAGCCGTATCTTCATTGTCATCGTTAATGACAGATATAAACTCAGGACGATACCCAATCCTTTCTAAAAAAAGATCTGAGACCTGCCAAAAAAGTTCTTCAGTGTAAACCATTTCATGGGTCACTCGGCGAGTGCTTCCATAATTAAATGAAGTGCAGACTCCCACTCGAGGATGTTTCAGCAGATCTTGCCATTTATTGGGATTTTTGAAAAAAGCCCAAAGATTGGTTGTCATACTTATGATTGTTTTTAGATTGTGCGTCTCAAGATGATCGATCAGTTTCCAGTAATACTCTGGAGAAACCATAAGTGGGTCTCCCCCATTGACAATAATTGTATTAGTCGAGGGGAATCTTTTGAGAAATTGAAAAATTTGATCATGCGGTAAAGTTTTAGTTTTTGAAGAAGCTATTTCCGTGGAGCTACAGAAAGTACATTTAAAATTGCACAGTTCGGTTGGCTTAATAATGAGTTCCAAACTTGTCTCCTTGAGTTGCTATTCCTGTTACGAAATTATACTAACCAGATTTTTCAACAGGGTAGTGAAACATCACGACGCGTTATCAATAATTCAACGAAAAATTGGGCCTCAGGCAATTTCTTTGAAACTCCCGAGAGTCACCACCCTGACTTGACTCAAAAGACAGACATCACTAAGTCTTAGTGGGTGATAAAATTAAATTGGTTTCGAGTGATCACGCGGCTTCTCGTCTTCGCCGCATTTGTTGTTGTTTATCTCATCCGTGGTTTTTATATTCATTACCGAATCAAAGAACCCTTCGATAGAAAAAAGAGATTCGCCAGGCTCAATTGCTGGATCCAGGCCCTGTGCTGTCGAACCTTCAAAGTTCAAATTGAAATTCTCAATGCCCCACCCGCCAATACTCCGGGCCTTTTCATTGGTAATCATCTTGGTTTTTTAGATATTCTCAGCATTGGAGGATCAAGACCTCTTTTATTTGTGACTTCCCAAGAGATGCGAGAAACACCTGTGCTGGGGCTTTTAACTGAAATGGCCGGCTGTATTTATGTTGAAAGACGAAGTCGAAAATCCATTCATGATGAACTTAAAAACCTGATTGAAGCTTTAAAAGAAGGTCATAATATTTGTTTATTTCCAGAAGCCACTTCTCATAATGGAGAAAGGGTTTTGCCTTTTAAACGCACTTTGATGACAGCTGCCGCCCATGCCAATGTTCCTATTTTTCCCTACACTCTTAATTTTATCGAAATCGATGGTGAGCCCTTTTCTCTTAAAAATCGAGATCTCGTCTGTTGGTACGGAGACATGCCTTTTGTGAAGGCTTTGTTTTCATCTTTATCCATCGGCCAATTAAAAGTTCAAATTAAATTCCATGCTCAGTTTGACTACAAACCTGAAATGGATCGAGCTGAAGTGGCCGATCATCTGCACGATGTTATTTCCAATGACTTTAAGATTGTATCCATTAATTAGCCTATGAATATTTTTTCAATTTCAATTTCCTCGGAACCTGAGGGCTTATTTAAAATAACTAAGTCACCAACTTTTTTTCCTAAAAGAGCTTTAGCCATGGGAGATATCCAAGATATTTTTCCTCGACTTGGGTCGTATTCATCTGCACCCACTATTTGATAGGTATGACTTTTTCCATTTTCATCTAAAATTGTGACATGAACGCCGAAAACGACTTGGTCTGTCCTGGCCTTCTTAGGATCGACGACAAGTGCAGTCTCCAACCGGTCTGTTAAAAAGTGGAGACGCCGATCTATTTCGCGTAATCGACGTTTGCCGTATTGGTAATCCGCATTTTCTGATCGGTCTCCATTACTTGCGGCCCAGGCTACCGTTTCCACGACCTTCGGCCTTTCAACTGAGTAGAGGTCTTGGTATTCACTCTTAAGCCTTTGGTACCCGTCTGGGGTCATGTAGTTTTTCTTTTCCATATTAGGACTTTACCATCACCTGTGATTTTCCGAAAGAAGAGATGTGAATTCACATATCAAACGACTTTTACTAGCAGCAGGATTATCTGGTCTCGGTGTGGCCGCCACTTTTATTTGGTATCGATCCACTGATTCCGCCAACCTTTCAACCCTCGAAGCACCACTGGCTCAAGTGGGAAACGTCTCGGAAGAAGTTCTACGACGACCTCCCACTCGCTTGCTCTGGCATTCCGTCAATACGGGTGACCCACTTTTCAACGGTGAAGCCATTCGAACAAGTGCGAATGGTGAAGTGAGAATACAATTTGAAGACGGTCGTTACATTGATCTCGAGGCTGACTCGCTTATCGTTCTGACTAAAGCTCAAGGCGAAATATCATTGGACCTCATGGAAGGTAGTCTTTTTGTTAATGCAAAAAGTTCAGATCAGAGTATTGAAAAATCAAATCTCGTCTTAAATTCTGCACAAGGTAAAGTTGATTTGAGTCAAGCTTCTGCCACTTTGAGTAAAACAGAGGGACAAAAACTTAATCTTCAAGTTCTCGAAGGCAGTGCTAAAATTAAATCGACCACGGGTGAGACTCAAGAACTTCAGCAAGGTAAAACTGGAACTTTGGGCTCAACGGGTATTCAATTTGATTCAACACAGCTAGAAATTATCAGTCCACTACCAAATAAATCAATTTTTGTTGATCCCTCTAAACGACCGGATGTGGCTTTTCGTTGGAAGGGATTTCCAGCAGGTTGGAAAGTTACACTTTTACTCGGATCCAACAGAAAACAAATGAAAATGATCAGCGAAACCCTGCCAGGATTGACTCAAAGTCTTACCCCCGTTCCCATTGGAAGACATTACTGGAAATTGAGGGCCATAAATCCTGAAAATCCGAGTCAAAGCGTTGACTCACAAATTTATCGTTTGGATGTGCAGGCTCGTCAAACCCCCAATCCCATTTTTCCAGCACCGCTGGCGCAGCTTGAATTTGAAAATGTTCCCACAGATATCAAACTACAATGGGAAAAATCAGAAGAGATTCAAAAAACCATTGTAGAGGTGGCGACAGATCCCCAATTAAAAAATAAAGTTAAAGTTCAAACATTAGAAAGTGGGAATGAATTTTTACTTTCTGGACTTAGTCCCCAGGATTATTACTGGAGATTGTCTACCTTTTATTCGAATGATACTCAACCCTGGTCAGGACCCATTTATAAATTCAGTGTTTTAAAGAAAGCTGAAGTACCCGTTGTTACTGTTAATGTTGCCTGGGAAAACACGGCACTTCAACAGTACTTTATTGATAACCCAAATTTAAAGTTAGCTTGGACGGCCGGTGAAAAGTCTAAAGAAGTGGCTCAATGGAAAGTGACTTGGAAAAATACCAGTGATCCAGGGCTAGAACCAGGCCGAATTGAAACTGTAGAAAAATCATTGTCGACTCCACTAACAAAACCAGGAAGATATTTAGCTAGCGTGGAAGCTTACGATAAAAAAGGGCGATTGATGGGGGCTTCACCAGGTCTTGAAGTTCAAATTCAAACTCAGCCCTTAATTCCATCGCCACAACTTTTACCCCCTGATGGGCCAATTAAGGCCAGTTCGGACGGGCGAGGAGAATTGACTTGGAGTTCAATCGAGGGAGCTAAAGAGTACGAAGTTAAAGTCTTTAATAAAGACAAAAAAGAAATTTTTAGTCGAAAGGTACAAAACACTAAGACTGTTTTAGTAAATCTGATGCCAGGAGAGTACTCCGTAGAAATTGTTTCCATTGATGAGTTCAATCGCACCAGTCCCTCCTCTGGGACACGCACTTTAATTGTTCCTGATAAAAGTAACTTAAGGGCCCCGGCTCTTAAGAAAGTAAAGGTCAATTGATGATAAGATGGCTCCTTACTGTCTCACTTTTAATGAGCTCACTCGCGACAGCAGAGACCTATCGCCGGCTTGTTAATTTTGAGTGGGAGCCTATTGAGGGAGCCAGCTCCTACGAAATTGAAATTCGCAAAAAAGGTCAAAAAGAAAAGAGCAGTTCCTTCAAAAGTGAGAGTCCTGAATGGAATGGACGCTTACCCATCGGACATTATGAATTTCGCTTGAGAACACTTGATCGACGTAAAGTTCCTGGCGACTGGAGCGACTATGCTGATCTTGATGTTATGCTTGAGCCTGTCAAAATAGTATCCCCGAGACATCAAAGTTCATTAAAAACATCCTCTAATGATAGCGAATCTGAAGTTAATTTTATTTGGGAGTCAGTCCCCGCTGCTGACGAGTATTTGATTGAAGTAAAAGACTTTAAGGGTGAAGTGATTGCTAAAGAGACAACATCTAAAACTTCCTATTCAAAAAATTTACCCGTGGCTCAGCCCTACTCCTTTTCAGTAACAGCCTTTTCAGCCAGCTTAAAAAGCGAGTTCACTGAGCCTGTTTCTTTTACGCTGGTGGGCCCAAAATTAGAAAAAGTAAAAATTGAAAAACCTGAAAATGAATTCATTCGAGATCTCAAATGGGCCAGGCCCGAATTTACTGAAAACTACGATGTCATGCTTGCTAAATTTAATAGTACGACAAAAAAATGGCAAAAATTCAAAGAATTTGAAAACTGGACAGATCAAACCTTGGTGTTTGAGTCAGACTGGCCAGGGGGGCGATACCTTTTACAAGTTAAAGCTAAAGCTTCAATTCGAGAGACCTCTGAGCCCTCGAATTTAACATTTGATGTTAGGCAAGGTGATCGCTCACCCGCTGCCGAGTACGTCACAACATTACGAAAATCCATTGACCGAACAAATGGTTGGTTCAGTCACTTCAGCTGGTATGCCAGCTCAATCGCTCTTAATTCTGCTTATAAAAATGCACTCTCCTTCGGCACAAGCTCAATTACAGGAACAGGTCGAATCGGTGGGGGTTGGCTCAATCCGGATAAAAACTGGGGATTTTTAGCTATCGCGGATGTGGGTGGTTTTATTTTTGAAGATATTATCTATAATTTTGTTGGTCTTGAAGTTTCTGCAATTCGGCAGAAGCAGCTCTCTGACCGAGCTGACATTCGCTACCACATGGGAATTTTCACAAAAGAGTTTCCAGCTCTATGGACAACAAGTTCATCAGCATTAGCTAATTTCGGAAATTTTAATAACGTGAATCGAAATTATGGCAAAGGGAACGTGGCAGGACCGCATGTAGGTGCTGAATACTGGTATTCCATAACTCCAAAGCTAGGGTTGCAAACAAATGCGCATCTGTATTTGCCAATGCTTGGAATTGAATTTCCAAACGGCGGTAAATTAGGGGGAACTGACCCCAATATTAGTGTAGGTGTTTTAGGTAGCTATCGCTATTCAAATAAACTCACAGGTCTTATCGGAGTTAATTACCGACTCGAATCCTACCAGTACACAGACTCAAGAGATTCATCGAGTTGGTTGGGTGTCAGCTCAAACTCAAATGACAGTGTGGTCACTGAAATGAACGGTATCTATATTAATTTTATGGCTGAGTATGCCTTCTAGGGAGCACAAATGAGAATTCCAATTTCTGCCAAACTGATTTTACTGTCTTTCACTTTGCTCATTCTGGTGACCACTCTCATTGCCATACAAAGCTCCAATTTCTTTGAAAGAACCTCAAAACAACGTGAAGAGAGTATTAACTTAGACTATGCGGCCTCAAAAGCCACAGAAGTTGAAAATTTACTCACCAGCCTTGTCGGAAAAACACAAGTCACTGCTAATTTATTAATGAAATCAGAATCAGGAGTGCCTTCTGTTGATTTCACAATTAATTTCAAACAAGAAAATGATCTATTGGCACTTGAAATTTATTCGTCTTTGGGAAATGAAACACAGGTTTTGCAGTCTCAAGTTAAACCTGAGGAGTTCATCAAAGAAAAAGTGGATGCCAGTTACTTGAGTCAACTCAAACAAAAAATGGTTTTTCCATTTAAAAATGTTTTCAATGGACAAGTGGAAGTCCTGAATTGGTCTCAACCTAATAAGCCTGCTATCTTGGCGATTGGAATTCCCTTAGTGAAAGATAATTTTGGCCGAATCACTCATCTGGCTGTCAGTTATTACCGATTGGCCGTATTACAAAAGCCATTTTTAGAAAAAAGAGAGCGTTCCTTCACTCTCTTAGATCGAAGAGGTCAGCTACTGGCTGATTCAGATGAAACAAAAGCTCTCGCTCAAACCAATATGGCCAACTCTGAAATTTTTCGTATGGTCACTTCAAGCAAAACGCCACGGGGTCAAAAGCAGATTAATATCAAGGGTGAAAACTTTTTTGGAGCGTTTTCTAAAACCAGATTTGGAGTCACTGCCTTTTCAACCATTTCAGAAAATATTATTCTAGAACCCGCACGAGAAGTCAGAAGAAAGGCCTTTTTTATTGCAGGCTTAGTTTTAAGTTTTTCCATATTTATCATTTTTGTATTTTCGATGACGCTAACTCAACCCATTGAAACATTAGCTGAAATGATCGGACTGGTATCAAAAGGAAATTTCGATATTAAAGCTTCATCTAAAATTAAACCTCTATTTCAAGATGAAGTTCAAGATTTGGCCTTTGCCTTTGACAACATGACAGAGGGCCTCAAAGAAAGAGACAAAGTTAAAAATTTATTTTCAAAGTTCCATGGTTCCTCAGTGACAGATGACTTACTTAATCAAGATGTGGGGCTCGGTGGTCAAAGAAAAGATGTTATTGTTTTTTTCTCTGATATCAGGGGTTTTACGGCCTTCTCTGAAAAGAGAGCACCGGAAGAAGTTGTTGAAATGCTAAATGAATACTTCGAAGTGATGGTGGGTATCATCAATCGAAATCACGGAGTTGTGGACAAATTTATTGGAGACGCCATTATGGCTGTCTGGGGTGCCCCTAAAAGCAGTGACCGAGATGCTTACTATGCAGTTAAAAGTTGCTTACAAATGCGAATGGCTCTAGTGGATCTGAATGAAAAAAGAAAAGCCAAGGGGCAACCTCCATTGGCCATTGGAATTGGACTGCATGCCGGATCCGTGATCTCAGGAACCATTGGCAGCACCGAGAGGATGGAATACACCGTCATTGGAAATACCGTGAACACAGGATCTCGCATAGAAGCTTCAACAAAGGCTTTTGGAGCTGACTTACTGATCAGTGAAGAAGTGGTGGCCAAAGTGGGTGATGAATTTTTAGTTGAACTCGCCGGAGCTGCTGAAGTTAAGGGCCGATCAGAGCACTTAAAAATGTACAAAGTCAGAGGGTACAAAGAAAATGGACAGTACATCGAAGTCCGCACTGAGTATTCAGATTATGAGGCTGAAAAAGTAGATAAAGTAAAAGTGGCCTAATTCGCTAAAAAACTGGTGACTTATATTTTCGGTGCCAAGCCATCTTTAACAGCCTGTTTCTGGGCCATCCAAGCCGGTATGGCAGAAGTGATAAGGGCTGTAAATATCAATCCGAAAGAAAAAAGGACATCTGTGGTTGAAAAAGTAAAATAAGAAAAATTCATTCCAAATTCAGATTGTAAAAAGGGACTTACTAAAAATATTAAAAGTCGATGCAGTATCAAACCAATTAAAACCCCACCTATGCCTAAAAATAAACTTTCTATTAATAACAACTTCGTGATGACCACAGGGCCCGCACCTAAGGAGCGATAAAGTGAAAGCTCCCGACGACGATTTTCAAGCGCTGAGTAAATCAACAACATGACAATAAATAAACCAAATAGGCTCACCAAACCCACCATCAGCTCTAGGGCTCGCTCGAAAAATGACAGATTTCTCCAAAGCTCACTGAGCGCCACTCCTGGCACCACCGCCATTAAGGGTTCTGCTGGATCAGAATTGATTTCTCTTTGCAGACTTAATGTTTCAATGCGATTTTTAGTTCTCACGAAAAAGGAAGTGATGGACTTTACTTGGGATTTCAGTTGCTCAAGACTGGCGCTTTCCCCTTCTGGAAGATGAATCAGCTCCATGCTTTCGAGTGAAATATAAACCGATTGATCCAGAGCTGTTCCCGTTGAATTGAGGATACCCACAACTTTGAACGGGCGATCATCATGATCCAAAACTCCCACTCCCTTGGTCACCCCGTGGGTGATCGTCACTTCAGATCCAATTTTCAGATCAAAATCCTGGGCTGCTTTCTCGCTGATCACCACTTCCTGTAGGTTTTGAAACGCCTGACCCGATTTGAACTCAATTTTTTGCTGTCCGCGAAAACGGTAATGTTGAAAAAAATTTTCATCAGTCCCCACGACGCGGTAGCCTTGAAAACTATCTCCCAGAGAGTACGGAATGGTCCACTGTATGCTGGGATGCGATTTCCATTTTTGATAGGATTCAATACTGACATTATTAGTGGCAGATCCCACATTAAATACACTGAATAGCAAAAGTTGAAGGGAGCCTCCCCGAGCTCCAACTAATAAGTCGACTTGACTCACCGTTTGAGTGAATCCCTCTTGGGCTGCAGATCTAAGACTTTGTAGAGTTAAAAGTAAGCTGAGACTTGCTCCTAAGGCCAACAAACTTAAACTCAATAATACTTTTCGAGACAAAAGAGATTTATAGGCCAGTCGTATTAATTTCATATACGCCAATCCTTGAGCGAGACCACACGAGAAAAATGTTTTTTCAAACTCACATCATGGCTGACAAAAATAAGACTTGTTTGTTGAATTTGGCAAAGTTCAATTAGTAAACTCATAAATTCATCACGGGTTTTAAAGTCAAGACTGCTCGTGGGTTCATCGGCTAAAAGCAATTTTGGTTTTTTTAAAAGAGATCGAATGGCAGCCACTCGCTGAGCTTGACCTTGACTGATTTCAGAGACTTTATTTTTTTCCAAACCTGAAAGTCCCAGCCGTTGCATAAATTCAGTGGCTTTTTTGACAGTCTCAGCTTCCGATTGCGGATAGGGCGCCCCCAGCCAAAAAGGCAACAGGAGATTTTCCATCACGCTTAAAAAAGGAACTAAGTTATGACCTTGGAAAATAAGGCTGATGTCATTTAAACGTAATTGATCCTTTTGCTGGGCTGTCAGTTGATCCACTCTTTTTCCAGCCAACCAATACTCACCTTTTAGGGGAGATAAAATTCCGCTGAGCAGTTCAAGCCAGGTGGTTTTGCCAACTCCGCTGGGACCTTCAACAAACACCGTTTCTCCTTTTTGCAATTCGAAACTGGGAATTTTAAGAAAGGGCGATGGGGAGTAACTGAATTCAAAGTTAGTTAATTTTAATAAGGTTTCGCTCATGGATAGGGCTCCACACGATCCGTGACCATTTCAAATGCTGATTCCCCGTACATAGACTTAGTGGTTACAATTCTAAACTGCCCATGGACCCAAATAGGTCCGAAAGCCGTGGCCACTCCACTTCCCTCGACACGCACGTGAACCATTTGATTGGGCGGTGGGGCTGGAACATGGATGCAAGCCTGCGGATTGGGCACTAATAAAAATTCTGTGACTTTGCGAGCGTTGTCTTCCAGTGGAACCATGAAGCCCGGAATTTTAACTCTTTGACCATCAAAGGTTTTGAGTTCTCCCGTGGCAATTCCTGTCACGTAATCCATATCTCCCAATAAACGCCAATCTATTTCAGTGCTCGAGTCGTTTTGGTTTTGCACCAAAAAGACAATAACTCCTCCAAGAAAAGCGGCTAGGGCTATAAAAGCAATGACTGTTTTTCGCACGAACACATAATCATCAAGGTGATTCTTGTGGTCAAGAGGAGCTCATGTTAAGTTGAATGACTATGAGTAAAGCACTGCAGCGCGTTCGTGGCACCCAAGATATTCTTCCAGATCTCGAATTTCGATTTAATTGGATTCGAGAACAAGCTCGCCATTTAGGGCAAATTTATGGATTTTCTGGAATTGAAACTCCTCTATTTGAAATGTCAGAAGTTTTTCACCGCACCCTTGGTGAATCTTCAGATATGGTCCATAAAGAAACCTATACTTTTCTTGATCGCGGTGGTGATTCCATCACCTTGCGCCCTGAAGGAACAGCTGGAATTGCACGTGCTTTCATTCAAGAAGGTTTAGCACAAAATCTTCCTCTCAAGTTTTTCTATGCAGGCGCCATGTTTCGCTATGAAAGGCCACAAAAGGGAAGATACCGCCAATTTCATCAGATTGGTATGGAGGCCTTAGGTTATGATCATCCTTTTAGCGATGTGGAATCCATTCAATATGCAGCTGATTTCTTGGACCAAATTGGGATCAAATCCCTGTGCCAATTGCATTTGAACACTCTGGGAGATGGACCCTCTCGTGAAATTTATCGTGAAAAACTAGTGCAATACTTCACCCAGTTTAAAAATGATTTGTCAGCTGATAGCCAAATGCGATTGGAGAAAAATCCGCTCCGAATATTAGATAGCAAAGATCCAAAAGATCAGAAACTCATTCCCGAAGCGCCTAAGATGGCACAAAGTTTAAATGATCATTCACGAAAGTTTTTTGACCGCCTACTAAACGGACTCACCCAACTTGGAATCGAGTATACTTTAGATACCAACTTAGTTCGAGGAATTGACTACTACACTCACACTGTTTTTGAGTTCATCACCCAAAAACTGGGAGCTCAAGGCACCGTGTTAGCTGGTGGTCGCTACGACGGTCTGATTCAAAGCATGGGTGGCCCCGCTACTCCCGGTGTGGGTTGGGCTGCCGGTCTTGAAAGATTAGCTGAACTAGTTCCAGCGGATCGACTTCCGCAAAAAAAGTTAGATTTGGCTGTTATTCCAGCTGATGAGGCGGGAGAAACTTGGGCACTTACTGTGGCTCATGCTTTACGAAAAAAAGGTCGATTTGCAGAAATTATTTGGAACGGCAATGTGGGAAAAAAAATGAAAAAGGCGGCCAGTCTGCAAGCACAATTTGCTCTTATTGTGGGTTCGACAGAAGCATCTCAGAAATCGGTGACATTTAAAAATATGTCCACAGGCGAGCAAAAATCCTTGAGCTTAGACCAACTGCTTACTTCCGGTGAAGTTTAATACTTTGACCACGGCTCCAGCCACTCACAGGTAAAGAGCTCGCACGACTCCAAACGAAAGCTAATCCAAGTCCTATGCTAAGCATTGCTATGCTCAGCCATTGGCCTCGAGTGAGATCCAACCATTGGAACCCAATATGAGCATCTGGAGTTCTAAACATTTCTGTTATAATCCTATTACAAGCATACAAACAAATAAAAGAAGCCGCCATGAATCCTGGTTTGCGGGGGCGTCTCCAAAGAAAAAATAAAACCAGAAAAATCAAAAGTCCCTCTCCAAAAGCTGCATATAACTGCGAGGGATGTCTCAGAATAAGAAGTGGTTCGACGGCCGATTTCACAGACTCATTCCCCTTTTGAATTTCGTGGATCATTTGTGAAATGCCATCATAGATCTGCTGACGAAACTGTGGATTAGAAAGTTGATCTGACCAGGAGAGCCAGCTTTCTCTTGGGATACCTGCGGCTTGAGCCGCATCAGCCAGTTCATGAACACGACTGGGTTCAGTGGCCGGCCAAGTCCACAAATCCTGGGGAAACTTAACACCAAATTTAAATCCCTCAGGGGCTGGTCGCCCCACAAGCTCACCATTGATAAAATTAGCAATGCGCCCAAAGAAAACTCCCATGGGACCCGCAACGGCCGCTAAATCTAAACTGTAAAGAGAGTTAAATCGATACTTACGAGCGAAATACAAAGAGGCCAGAATAATTCCTATTATTCCGCCATGGCTAGCCATGCCACCTTCATTGACAGCAAGAACTCCCCAAAAAGGAAAATCGGATTTAAATTTAAAAAACAAATCTGGTGAATAGAAAACGCAATAACCCAACCGTCCACCCACCAAAGTACCGATGGCTGCTGTTGTGATATAATCTCCAACAAGGGCTCGATTGAGACCCGCATTTTGCTTTTCCACCAACCAACTAATGACTAAATAAGCAAAAAGAAAACCCACTAAATAAGAGAGTCCGTACCAACGCACGCCAAAATTTTCAGAGAATTGAATAACAAAGGGGCTTAAACTATGAACCATGGCCAAGATTCTGTCGTGGGTGTGGCGGATAAGCAACCTTTCAGATTGAGAAATAATAAGAAATTTACAACTCTGGCGCGGTGTTTCTGAGAAAATAAACACAGTAAGGAGACCCATTTATGCTGTCTCAAATTGGTCATTTAACTCTTGGTCTCATTTTGTTTTTCAGCCTTTTTAGCCAAGCTCAATCCTCCTCTGGTGGAGAATGGGCCAAGAGAGCCCAGGCTCGCGAATCCAAACGGTGGACCCTGCAAGAATGGCTGGATCAGAAGAATCGTAATGCATTGATGGATCAATGGCTTTCGATGAACTCGCCATCACCCTATGAGTTTTCCTTGCAAGCGGACTCTTTCCAAGTGGAATACAAAGAAGGCACCAATGCTTCCATGAAAAAAAAATCGAGCCAAGGATCTGTGCAGGCCTTTGCTGGCCCTGTGGGAATTTCAGGACTTTATGAAAACAGCTGGAATGAAAAACTCAGTCAATCCACAGGACTTTTACAATTTCGTTTATTGGGAAGTTCTTTACAGTCCACCTCATTGACCGTGGGGCTGGGTCAAAGAAATCGAAGATTTGTTTACCAATCGAATGAGCATGAGATCAGAAATTTAGTGGGCCATGCCAGAGTTCAACTCTATCTCACTCGTCACTTTGGGGTTCAAGGCACTTATCAATATTTTGCACACACCAAAGATACCAACCTGGGAGACACCTATGGCCACCTATCAGAGGGAGGACTTTTTTTGGATTTCAAGGGACTTAGAATTTACAGCGATTATTTTGAAGACATTTTTCGTTTAAAACCGGCGGGAGTGGATTCAAAATACCGTCGCCAGGGAGTGAAGACCGGTTTGCAAATCTTTTTTTAAATGTTACAAATGATAGGTGATTAAGTTTTTTATTGTCTCAGTTTTACTGCATGCACTTGCCTTTTCGTTTTTTTTCTTTCGTCAAGAAGTGATCATTGAAGACCCCATCTTTTCAGTGGAAATTGATTCCTCCATCAAAGCCACTTCCACTTCTCCTTCTGTGGTGAAGAAAAAATCGATGAAACCCAAAAAATCATCAGAACATACAATTTCAGCTTCAAGTTCCAACTCTTCTGAAATAAAAAATTCAGAAGAGTCCTTGCCACTTGAAGATTCCTTAGGTTCTTCCTCTGCCGTTGACAGTCAAATGGTCACAGTAAAACCTCGCGTTCTTCATCAAGAAAAAGTGGAATACCCCCCTGAAGCTGAAACGGCTCGAATTGAAGGTGCCGTTAAGCTATCTGTTGTTGTTAATACACAAGGACAAGTTGTGGATGTTAAAATTCTTGAAGGTCCTGGTTATGGTCTCAATGAAGCCGCCGCCAATGCCCTTAAAAAATTTCGCTTCTCTGCAGCTGAAAAAGAGGGCGAAAAAGTTTCTGTCAGGCTCACTTATATTTATCGATTTCGCCTTGATTCTCGCTGAATTTAAATTACATCTTGTAGTATGAAACTAATTCTCCTTTTTTTTACTTCACTGGTTTGGGCTCAAGATTACGAAACTGTCATTGAAAAGACAGTTTTTAACTCCTCTTCAAAGGTCATTATCGACGAAAAGACAATCCGAGAGACTAAAGCTCCGGACTTAATCTCTCTCATCACAACCCAAGCCAATATCACCTTATTTAATAACAACTTCCAACCACCCCAGTTGTTCATTCGCGGTGGAGAATCCAGTCACGTTTTATTTATGATCGACAATGTCCCCACCTACGATGTGAGTTGGGCGCAGAAAACTCTCAATCTCAACAGTCTGGATATTAAAAATGTTCGTCGAATTGAGATCATTAAAGGTGGTCAGACAGTTCTCTACGGGGGACAAGCTCTGGCGGGAGTCATTAAAATTTTCACTTTTGGAAATGAATTTCAAAATAAAAGAAAAGTTTCAGCCACCGTCAGCTTGCCAGATGGGCATAAGGAATTGGCTCATGATCGAAGACTTGGTGTCTCAGCTGAATCTAAAGTGTCAGACAGTGAAGGCTTTATGGCAGCGGCTCGCGTGATGAATCGCAGAAATGAATCTCCTGTTTTAGACTCAAAAAAATTGTATCGCCAAAGTAATCGCAATTTAGATCTAGGTTACGAAAAAAGAGGCCCCGTTCATTTGCAGATGCGAGCTTTTTGGTTCGTGGATAACTCTTTTAATCCCACAACAGTCAATAATATGGGACAGCAGTCCATCGCAGATTCTGATGTGCAAAGATATGATGAACAAACAGGGCTCTCCGCCCACCTCGAATTTCAAGAATTACTTTGGCAACCCCGACTGAGTCTTTATGGACAAAAGGGTTGGCGATTTTTTTACTCTCCTTCGACTTCCGCAGATGTGGATGCTAAGTTTCGCTCTGGATACCAAGGTGCAAGACTTGATTTTACCCCTCTTGAGACCGATCAATTTCGCATCAGATCTGGATTAAATTATCAAAAAGAAGATTTTTTTCTTGATGATTCAACGGCAACCTTGAGCGCAGTCCCTAGAACTGCGGACCGATTTGATGAGACACGTGGAGCTTATATTCATGGACAGTGGTTTCTTGCTGAGGGCTACATTGGTGAAGTGGGATTTCGCAGTGAAAAGGTGCGCGGATTCTCAGAGCAAAATTCAGCACAAATAGGTCTGACACTCAATCGAAACACGAAACTCGAATGGGTCACTGGTTTTCGAGCCCCCTCGGCTTCTCAAAGATTTGGTATTTTCCCAAACGAAAATTTAAAGCCTGAAACTTCACAAACCAAATCATTAACCCACGATTGGCGTTATTCAGACCAGGGCGAAGTCTCCATGACTATTTTTGAAACCACCTTTGATGAGTATATCGAAGCCCGATCTGTAGGAATGGGTGTTTTACAATACCAAAACAC
>JBKDFX010000126.1:0-6528 GCA_046336825.1 Bdellovibrionales bacterium
ATCGTAAGAAGTTCTTATAACTGAGTTGATACATTTAGCTGCAGGTTGGGCTAAAGCTTGAGTGGAAGCGCTCAAAAGCACCAAAGAACTCAAAAGAGAGCCAAAATAAATAGATCCAACACTTTTTAGATTATTCATAAACATCACCTCAGGCCATAATCTGTCCAATTCCCAAGCCAAAATAAATTTATCTCATCTATAAAATGTGAGGATGTAATTGAAATCAAATGTCTAAAATCGAGACATCTGACAAATTTAAGACTTTTAAAATTATCAAAATTAAATTGAAATTGCTGATTTAAAGAAATCAGCAATTTGATATCCAACAGCTTCATCTCGAAGAATTCTTCTGTGACCTAAGCCATGGGTGGCTACAAATTGAGCCTTACTCCATGTCTTTTGTAACTCTTGAAAATCTGAAAAAGGAACTTCACGGTCTTCTAAATCATGGATCACAAGAACTTTACTTTTGAGAGATAAATCATTGTTAACGAGACTTCCCTTCTCGATATCTATTCCTGTTCTTTTTTCCAAACTCTGTTGAAATATTTTTCGAGCTCTTTTTTGTAATCGAATTTGATCGTGGTAGCGTTCAAAAACTCCGCGAATATGGGATGGTGAGGACACAATTGTAATGTAAGGAGTTTGAATGTTATAACGAGGCAAGAGACCCGCAACGACTCCTCCCATGGAGTGACCAATGATTCCATGTAATGACAAACCCAGTTCATGCAAGTCGTCTGCAAAAGCTCGAGCCATCTCAGGCGCTGTTGTGCGAGATCCAGGAGATTGTCCATGGGCAGGGGCATCCCATCCCAAAACAGAAAATCCCGATTCAACTAGAAGGGGCACCCATTTAAAAAAAGCAGCGGCCCTGGATTCCCATCCGTGTAAAAGTGCGATGGTGGGTTGTGTTTCATCTCCCCAAAGATAGGCCACTCGACCTGACTGAAGAACTTCCTTTTTGGATTTCGCAATTAAAGCCTGCTCTTTCGCTGAGAGGGGGTATCTTTTAGGTTTTAAAAAAAGACCCTGAGCCAAATGGGCTGTTAGGTGGGGAGCCAAGGCGGAAGAGATCAGAACGAGGGGGGGGATAATTTGCTTCATACTTGACAGTGTCAGGTTAAAACTTGACACTGTCAAGAGCCTCACTGACAATGGTCCTATGGATTCAAAGATAAACCTGAAAGATCAAATAGTTAACGAGACAATAAAAATTCTCAGTGAGGGTGGAATTGAGACACTTTCCTTAAGAGGAGTGGCCAAAAAACTCAATGTGACCCATCAGGCTCCCTATCATTATTTCTCAGACAAAGCGGCACTTTTGAATGAAGTTAAAAAGCAAGGTTTCAAACAGTTAGGTGAGGTGATGGAAAAAGCTTCCTATCCAAAATCAGCTCCACCCTTTCAAAGACTAAAAAAAGTAGGTGAGGCCTATTTTGACTTTTGTACGAACAATAAGGGTTTATTTCGCGTGATGTTTTCTCCCACTTCAGAGATGACCAACGAACGTGTTCCTGAAGCTGTGGCCGCTTTCCAAATTTTATTGGAACCCATCGAGCAGCTACAACAAGAGGGATACTTAAAAGGAAATAATACTGAGCTCATCGCCCTGTTAGGTTGGACTTCCATGCACGGATTAGTTTCTCTGGCCAATGAAAACTACCCTGTATTGGGTGGTAAGTTCTCGATCCAGCAGTTAAGTCGCATGATGATTGCTCAACTCCACACTTTAATGGGTGAAAAAAGTGGGGGCATAAATTTGCTTTGATATGCGATTATGCAAAAAACAACGGGATTAATTTTATCAGCTCTCACCATTTCGTTCTTACTCCATCCTTTGAGCCTTTTTGCGGCACCTGATAAATGTGTAGCCGCGGTTAAGTTAAATCTTCCCCAACCTAACGAGCTCAAAATAGCGGCGGAAGCACTCATTATAAGTATTGAAAATCATTATGGTCCTCTCCGTTTAAAGTCTGAAACCATCGAACTTAAGTGGAAAGAAGCTAAATCAAAACTTTTAGCCGAAATAGCAGAGGTCAAAACTCAATCTGAAGCTTTAAGGGTTTTTACTCGATTTCTATTGAGTATGAATGATGCCCACGTGAGCGTCGGGTTGCCTTCAAATTACGAGGCCAGTTTGCCTTTGCAATTTAATTATGTTCCTGCCGATCAAGCTATATATCTCACGCAAATTAATCCCATGCTGGCCAGTTTGAGGTTAAGATCAGGTGAGTTGCCGCCACTGGGCGCAGAGCTTGTTAAAATCAATGGACAAAATATTTTTGAATTTCAAAGTCAGTATCTCAATTTCAATGCTGATGGAAATAAACTGACCAATCGGGCCATGTTTGCCCGAAGTCTCAGCCGATTAAGAGAAGCTCGAGGATTTCCCCTTTCACTTGCTGGTGATTTGAAATGGACTTTCACTTTCAAATACAAAGATCAAACCAGTCAAAACCTAGTCGAAAAAGAAGTTATTTTAGAATACAACAAATCGGGTGTTCCACTGATTGATATTGATTCTATCTTGCCGAAGCCAAACCTAAAAGAACAAGAAAGTTTAAACCAACTGCCATTACCGCCAAAAAATCGAAGAGCTCCAGAGGGAAAACTGTATTCCATAATACAAGAATTACCTCTTTTTGATTTACCAAAGGATTTCCAGAGAATTGTATGGCCTGAATACATTAAAAATTTATTTGATGAAAAGCGTATCATGGCTGGCACCTTTATGATGAATGGAAAAAGGGTTGGACTTTTAAGAGTCGCTACCTACGACACCAGCGGCTATAATTTTGCGGGTATCAAAGCAGTTGTGGATTACCTCATCCGCCAACTTGAGATGAAGTCTGATTATTTAATATTCGACCAAATGAGCAATCCAGGTGGTGCAGTCGTCTACTCAGACATGATTGTCGAAGCCTTAACAGGTAAAATTGATCTTAATAAGCATATGCGATTTAAACTTAAGCCGAATCATAATTTTGTAAGAAAATATGCTGAAACTATCAGGTCACTTGAAACATCTCCATTGCTGCCGAGCTCAAATGAAAAAACTGAACTTATCAATTTCTTAAGAGATCAGTACGAAAAAATTCATGCTGCTTTTCGAAAAGGTGAAGATCTCACTGAGCCTGTTTCATTATTAGGAGACTACTTTTTGGTGAAGCTTTCCATAGCAGCTTCGACCGAAGCACCAAAGCAAAAGGAACTTTTTAATCAAGAAAGTGATCCTCAGTTTCGCTATGGTCAGACGGCCCTTTATACAAAACCTGTATTCATGTTAATAGATCATTTTTCCTTTTCGGGTGGAGATGCCACTCCTGCTAATTTAAAAGATTACGGTCGAGTGACTTTGATAGGGACAAGAACAGCTGGAGCTGGTGGAACAGTTGAGGGTTTTAATCATCAAATTTTAGATTTTCAATTCACCTATAAGTTAACGACTTCACTTATGTATAGACCAACAGCTGAGCAAAAGTACGTGGAAAATTTTGGAGTAATACCAGATTATGTTGTGGAGCCAACATTGAGTGATTACTTAGGTGGATTCAAAAACTACTTCAGAAAAGTCATCGAAATTGCTGAAGAAAAAATGAGAAATAAATAAGATTTATAAATTAAAATTAAGCAAAAATGAGTTAGCCATAATTAAATTTTGGAGAGTTGATGAAAATAGTCAGAAATATCTTGCTCATCTTTTTGTCTATTTCAGCAATATCACATGCAGTTGGATCAGGACTGGTCGGACTCAAATGTGCTGAGGATGTCAAGTTTGATGAAATATATAGTATTCCCATCAATTCGGAAATGACGACAGATGCTGTTATTCAGGCTAAGGCACTCATTCAAATGATTGAAAATCATTATGGGCCTCTCACAATGAAGAAATTTAGTATTGGTCTCAATTGGGAGAGAGCAAAGTCTGATCTTTTATCACAAGTGAAAAAGGCAGAATCAACAAATGATTTGTACTATATCTTTCATGATTTCATGGCTAAATTTGATGATGCCCACGTTTCACAATTAATTCCATCTACACTGACATGGTCTATTCCAATAGATTTTGTCGTGATAGAGGGTCAACTTTTGTTTGCAGGTGCACACAAAGACTTTCCAAAGGAACTACGCAAACCTGTGCTGGGTGATAAAATAATTGGTATTAATGGAAAGTCAGTCAGTCAATTCCAAAAAACATTTCCAACATGGAACATGGCCGGTAATAAAATTACAAATCTTTCTTTATTTGCAATGCAATTATCTAATTGGTCTGAAAGTCGTGGACTTCCGTTGTCGAATCTCAATTGGGAAGGGTTAAATTTTGATTTGGTTACCAAAAGTGGAGAAAAATATAGCTTACCATTAAAATTTAAAAAAGAAGGAATTGGTTTAATAGGAAGAGATATTGATTTAAAAGATCCGGCTCCACCAGTTGTGCAGCCAGAGGTGATTAAGTCCTCACCTTTGTTGCAATCAGTAGGAATCAAAAAGACTCATTTAGTAGGCACTCAGAAAATTCTAACAGCCATTACAAAAATGTTTCAGTTGACATGGAATGGACACGTCCATCTCAATGCAAAAGGATCATCGGAAGATTCTGCTAGAATGCAGTTGGGAAGCCCCACTCCATTTTTTAAATTTCCGTCTGATTTTACGCCTATTAAATTTCCCCTTTTCGGGTTTACAAAGAATCTGATTGGTGGAGACTCATTGATGGCAGGAACCTTCAAAAGAAACGGTAAAACAATTGGCCTTTTAAGAATTGGTTCCTATTCAATCACTAATTTTATGGCTATGGAACTTGCGATTAGGCGAATTATCGGCCAACTCAATAAACTTAAAATTGATACTCTTATCATTGATCAAACTAATAATCCTGGAGGGTATGTTATCTTTGCAGATCTACTTTTGCGGTCTTTAGTAGGAAAATTTGATGAATCTAAACATATGAAGTTTGCTGTAAAACCAACACAGGGATTTCTAAGGCAATACATCGAAACTAGGAATGAAATTAAAAAAAATGAAGATGGTAAACTGACTCCCCAGCAAGTTGAAGAATTTGTGGCTCGTATTGATATTGAGTACAATAAAATTTATAAAGCCTTTATTGAGGGCCGAAACTTAAGTGAACCAATTTCCATGCTTCCCTTTTCTGACTATTTTGCTTTGGTTCTAGGGGACCATTTAATTGAGGGTAAAATTACTTCATGGCTAGCTAAAAAATTTCTAGGTGAAGAAGTTCTCAAGCCACAGGTTTTTACTGGCGAAAAAAAGTTAATATGTAATGAGTTGTGCTTCTCGGGTGGGGATGCCTTTCCTGCAATGGTTCAAGATTATGGGGCTGCAAAAGTTTATGGAGTCCGAACTGCTGGTGCAGGTGGCACTGTAGAAAATTTTAATTTAAATGGACTCGTTTCTCTCTCTGGTTCATTAACGACAAGTTTGATGGTAAGACCAGGTGGAAATTTAGTTGAAAATTATGGTGTTATTCCAGATGAAAATTTGTCATTAAGGTTAGAAGATGTCGAAAGTAGATATGCCAATTTCTTTGAATTCATGATGAATAAAATGGGTCTGTAAAATTTAATCCCTTGTTTCAGAATTAACAGACTTTCGCATCAAATTTTTTACGTTTGATTTTCTGTTGGAACCGCCTAACAAAGTTTTAATCTGATCATGAATGCTGGGGTCTGCAATCAAGGCCCCAAGTGTTCCTTCACCTTGATCTATTTTTGTTATAATTCGGTCGAATTTATCAAAACTTTGCTCTGATTTTTTAGCAATTTTTTTAAGTGAGTGGGACCCTTCATCTAAATTAGACAAAATACGATTGATTCGATCGCCTTCATTAATAGATTTTGTGAGAGCATACACTTGATTGATAATATCAAAAACTTTTGTCGCTTCCCCGCCTTTCTCGCTTAAAATAGCCATAATATCTGCAGATTTGATAGCCTCAATATGAGCGTTATTTTTTAATTTTGCTGAGTTCGAGGGGCCAGGTATGATGTAGATAAATTTATCGCCTAAAGCTCCTTGTGTACGAATATCAGCTTGTGTTCCTTCAGTCAGATCTTCGAAGGCTTTCTGTCGAATTTTCATCTCAACGTCGATCATACCTGATTGGGTGTTGTAAGTGAGCTTTGAAACATTTCCAATGGGAAGTCCTGCTAGGGAAACAACAGCTCCCATGTTCAAACCTTGAACTTGGGGAAATTCAACGTGCAGGACGGCTTGTTTTGAAAAAAGCTTTTTATCTCCGCCCAGTAAAATGATAGTTACAAGCAGTACGAAAGTTCCAATCAGTAAAAATAAACCTGATTTAATTAATTGAGCATTATTGTCGCTCATGCCACATCTCCTTCAATAAATTTCATGATGGGCTCGTCACGCATTTTTCCAAGATCTGAGGTCAGTACTGTACTCGCCACTCCACCATTCAGCAAATAGACCATTTTATCACATACAGCCAAGGCAGTGGGCATATCGTGAGTCACGAGAATTGAAGTCACGCCCTTTTTTTTG
>JBKDFX010000127.1:0-5438 GCA_046336825.1 Bdellovibrionales bacterium
ATTTGGATGCTGCCCTGGATGATGCTTTTTCGCCTATTCCAGAAGCTGTCAAAGTCACAGTTCCTTTGGATTCTATCAATTCAGAGTCTTCGAAATCAGCCGTTAGCAACCTCGCCCAACATCCCATCGATGATGATTTAAATATTGAGTATAAAAAGCAGGGACTTTTTTTAACGTTGGCTCTTTGGTCAGGTGCACATAACCAACTTAAAAATTTACTTACTAACATTGTAAAACAACTCTATTCAGATACTGATTCTCGAAACTTTCGTTTTTTAGTTAATTCTGATCCTACGCCTAGCATAAATGCTCGTGCTGTTGATTTTAATTCCGAAACTCGTCGCAGATTGCAGCAAGTAGAAGACATCGCTTTTGAACGCTGGAAAGCTCAGGCCAGCCCAATAGAAAAGTTAGCAAAGAATGCTCCCCGGGAACCAAGAAAAGTGGAAGTGCCTGTTAACCCTGGTGTAGAAATCACAATAACAGCTGGGCTTCTGGCCTCAGTTGTAAATGTGGATGAGCTAGCAGGGCAAATTGCAAAATCCTTGGCGCGCCTTAATCCTGTTCGTTATGGATATAAAGAAGACACCCGTTTTACTCGAAACCAAGAAATTATTGATATTATTTCAGGTATCGTTGATCAAGCGCAAGGAACTGACGCCAATGAAGTGCGTCGCCAAAGGACAGAAATTTTAGCTGAGATTTCAGCTATGGAAAGATTGGCCATTGGTGGTTTTAATCCTATGTCGATGTATTACTTTGAACAAAGAGAACTCTCATGGATGACAGATGTCTTTGAAAAGAGTTCTAATCACGCCCTATCTCGGAAAATACTGGGTGGAAATCAGTTTGAAAAGGATGCGTGGTCACGGCCTTTCAGATTGCAGCTGCAACAGCTTTACATGACTTTTCTTCAATCCACAGGACGCGTGGATCGAAAACTTTTGGCTAATAAACCGTTTGAATCCAACTTGATGTATTTGCGACTACGAATGAAGCTTTACACAAAGCCTTTTTTCGCTGGAGTGGCCCTTCAGTCAATTCCACTGATTGCAACGGGTGGTGCCATTATCACAAGTTTATTTTTTCCAGAGGTGGCCAATTGGGCTCTTTCTGCGCTGGATTCAACATCTAATGACAGTAAATCCATTATTGAAGAGGCTGTAAAAAGTCATCCCGAAGCAACTGTTATAGGTCAATTCACCGAGAAAATTTCTTCTGTGACTCACGAACTGCTCCAATCTCATTTGTTTCAAACTGTCCATGAAGGCGCTTCTGCTTCCTATCGTTTTGTTGTGGATCATTACCTTATTGCTTTGGGGATAACGGGATCACTCATAACTTACAAACTCATTGCCCAATTTGCTCCTGATATTAGCCGCTCACTTTTTATAGCGATAAAACAGATGGAAGAAAAACAGCGACCCAATTCATCAACTCTATCCGATGAAAAGGCCGACCCCAAAGGGGATTCCCAGGTTACTCTTAACCGCGGGGAGCTTTTATCACAGTACCTGAGGTTGAAAACTTCTGGCGCGAAGGACTCACTGGAAATATTATCACAGCGATCTCAAGCTCTGAGCGATAGAAATAAACAGCGTTGGTTATTCCTTTTAGAAAAAGGCAAAAGAGTCTCTCAAAAGGCCTCTAAACAGGTTCAATCTGCTTTTGTCACCAGCTGGAAAACAAGTGCTCGAATGGTGCGGGCCCTTCCGTCTGCCACAGCTTCAGCGTCCAGCGGGGCCGTCAGAGTTGGTATTAAAATCACTCGCGGTGTTGGTAAAGGAATTGGCGTAAGTTCACACTTTATATTTATTGATGCTCCCGTCTTTGTTGGTTCAGTCGGATATTCTGGAATAGTTAAAAGCTTAGAATACTTTAAAGAAAAAAGGTTTCAACATGAGCTTAGAGCCGAGCGTAGACGACAAGCTCTCGATGAAAAAGCCACACGCATCATGAAAGGTCAAGAGCGCCTGGGCTATATTTTAAACTCGCAGGAAGTTTCAGCAAATGAGGTATATGTTCTTTTGAAAAGTATTTTTAATGTTTTTTCTAATCACAGACGCCACGATGATACCATTGGGCTTGAAACAGTTGGATTTGAAAAAGTGCCAAGAAAGGCGAAAGCTCAGGAGGTGTATTTAAGTCTAATTAATAAGTGGTTGGAAATTTCAAAAAAAGCTCCGCCCACAGAATACTCACTCTATGAATTTATCAATTTACTCGATTCAATTTATACTTCCAGTTGGTATCATTCTCACGCGGATCGATCTTTATTTAATGTGGCCTTTGATGGCTTTTATGATATCTGGTTGAAAAGTAATATAGAAAACCCTTACTACATATTCCAAAATTCATTGCTTAAGGATTTAGCCACTCGAAGAGCGTCTCTGGAGGCAAAGGAAAAGGGCGGAAGTGCAATTAGTGAGGTACTCACTCGATCAAGTGATACCGTTTTGTTTGATGTATTCACATCCTCAATACGAGGGAATGAAAAGAAAATTTTGGAATGGGTACTGGACAAAGAGACAAGTATCGACTCAATCAGTGATTTTGCTTCAAAATTGAGAAGCGCCTTAAGTCGCCCTATTTCAATCTTCTTTGAAAACGCGCCAAAAAAATCAAAACACGATTTTGAATTAGCCATCAGATCGCTATCTCTTCAACAAAGAGTTAAATTACTTTATTTGGATAAGCAAATAGCTGAATTTGGTCCCTCTACATATCAAACCACTTTTTCTGCAGTGCTCAACGAAAAGTCCCTTCAAATTTTGAATGCGGCCCCTGGTGAATTAGTTCGGCATTGGGGAAATAACTCAGCGGATATCGCATCCTTAGAAGCGCTAATACAAAAAGACTGTAAGGAACACTCCATAGACCCTTTGTTTTTGAAGAATTGGTTGTATCCACTGGTTTTTAGTCGCCCCAATTTAATTACTCGCATTTCAGATGTTGAACTTTTATTTACCAAAGAACACTTTTGGAGCAATCCTGACAGATATTCTCAATCCACACCTCTTGAAGCCCCCTTGGTCGAACTGTTAAACATTAAAAAGAAACAGTTCGGTGATGTTCCAGCATGGAAATACGACCCAAAAGCCTCTGAAAAAATTCATAATTCAGTTACATTACGACTTAAACACCTAGGCATTTATCCCAAGGATTTTGTTGGCATGGAAAAGCTTTGGAAGTTTTTTACTTCTCGTGGCGTTTCAACCGTAAGTGATGAGTTGCTCTCAGATCTACTTAAAATCGCAAGCCCCGATCAAGCCATTTATCTTGAGGAGTATGGATCGAAAGGACATATCTTCGATCAAGGTTTAAGTGATGAATTTGCCATTCGTGAAATTAAACGTTCTATTGCTTATAGAAGAATACTTTCATTAGCAAATGAACGCGAAAAAGATCGATCTTCTGAAATTAGGGAGCTCATTTTGGTGGCTCAATCAAAATTGGCTGATCTTGGAATTCGATATTCTGATTTCTTAGAAGAAACGTCGAATTTAATTCAAACTAACTTTGAAGAGGCACAAATCTTTGAAGAAGCTCGCGGCAAGCGTTTGGCTAACATGGCCCAAACACACGCCAATACGCCGCGAGATACTCGACTTTCTATGTTTAAAAATATTCTTCCCCACATCAAAAGTTGGAAAGCTCAGCAACAAAAAGAATTTCTTCTTTATCTTAGAGGGGGAGAGTCCACTCCCTTTATTGAGGCTCAATTCCCAACATTTGGTCCTGAAAGAATCCGAAAAATTTATCAAGGACTACCCTTTGAGCAAGCTCAATTCATCGCCTCTATGTATTTGAGCGAAACCTTGCTTGCGAGAAATCAATCTACGGAAAAGGGAGTGGCTAAGGAGTTACTCGAAGCTCTTGTTAAGCAGGGTGGCGAGGCTTCTACGCAAAGATATGTGAATCTTTTGCTTCGTGGTTTGCTACATGGAATCGAAAAAGCAGACAGTTCTCATTATAAACTATCTGTGGTGAGTGCCATGGTCGCCATGAAGGTCGACAAAAATGCGTCGATTGGTGAAACCTTGAAAAAAATTCTCGAGCAGTTTCCAGGTGTGGGACCAAAAATCGGGCAATTTCTTGTCGCCACAGGAAAGCTTCCTGATGATATCAATACTGTTTTGCGCACAACTCAAGATGATACAATTCGGCGCCGGCGCTTTGATATCTTTCAAGACTTAATTCAAATCATTAATCGTGGAACCAACCTGGATATTCAATTAGATGAATATGCGGGTGGCGGCTCTATAAAATACACAAATAAAGGCAAAATGAAAAAATCAAACACTCCGTATGTTCTGCAAGTCTTTCGGGAAGATGTGCAAAACAATGTGGATATTCAGATTGAAATTTTGAATCACGCCATTGATTTTTTGGTCAGGGAAGGTGGACCAGAATTTGCGTTTTTACAGGTTGTTGTTGATGGCGCGATGAACGCTGTTTTACGAGAGCGTCGTTATGCACGTGAAGCGACCAAAACTGCGGTTGCGAGACAATTGTATGCTGGTTTTGGTGATGCCGATTTTACCGTTCGTGTGCCTGAACAGTTTGGAATCAATAAGAGATTGCTTCTATCCAGATTCGCCGATGGAAAAAGCTTTTTTAAGCTGGCGGATGCCGATCAGGTTATTTCAGGGATAAAAATTTTAGAAATGGAATCTAAAATTCTTTTTGGCGAATCGACAAAGGCAATTTGGTACGATACCGATCGACATGCGGGTAATATTCTGATTCAAGTGGAACAAAAAGAAGGTAGAAAACACACCACCATCTGGCCGATAGATTTTGGTCAATTAACATCGATCACTCCGCAACAGCGCCAGAAAGTGACAGAGTTGTTTGCTTTGTCTGCGCTGATGGGAAATTTGGGTTCAAACGATTGGCTGGTTGAGCGCTTAGCAAAAACTGTAGGTGTGCCTTCCCAGCTTATCTCGACTCTTAAGTCTAATCTGGCTAAGCAATTTCCGGGTCGTTCATCGGCTCAAGACGGCTCCGCTGTGACTGATTATTTTAGTCTTTTAGCGGCCATCAATTTAACTGTAAAACACGCTCCACTCAATATTCTTTCGGGAGACCTCAGAAAGGGTAAAATTGATTTTGCCTACGTAGATTTCGTTCGCGCCATTATTCAGCTCAATCAGTATGAAGTCCAGCTTGGCGATAGGCTGCCTAAAACCTTGATGACTCCTCGTCGACTTTTGGAAAGCAGAACCAAGGATCATTTGGCTCAGCTTTTACAAGAAGTCCCACTTAGCCTCCGACAGTCCATGAAAATTAGATTGAAAAATATCTTACTGTGGCGAGAAGCCCAGAAGGCAGGCTCAAAATTTGTTCCTTTTAATTTTAGATTAACCCGCGAAGAACTTGAACAATTCGAGTTCATGGAAACTCGCGCAAAACCAACAAATGGTGCTGGGCAATGT
>JBKDFX010000128.1:0-13260 GCA_046336825.1 Bdellovibrionales bacterium
GGCCACTTTCATAGCTGCAAACACAGGCACCTGTTTTAAAATGTCAGCTTTCACATTGTCTGGAATATTTCCATCGGGATAATTTTTAACTGCAGCTGTGACTGCCAAATCGAAACCACCCTGATTGGCCACAAAATCCCGAACGGCTTCTGCTCGAGAAAGAATGGCTTTGGATTTACCGACCAAACCATCAATACCCGTGTTGTGAATTTGATTGGATGACACAAGAACCGACACCACGACTCCAATGAGCATGGTGGCGATGATTCCCATAAAGATCTTCGTACGTAAACTCATAAAAACTCCTCAAATTGATTATCCGTTGCAGAGAGTTTGTCGGTTTACATGGACTGAAAGTGGAATTAATTCTCGTTAACGTGCGATTTTGACCAATTGCTCGAATTTAAGTCTCAAATGGGTGTCTTTTAATTTATTCGAAAGTCGAATGGCTGTTGGCTGATCCCCCAAATTCAAATGACTATAGGCCAGTGCGTAGATTAAATTATCTTCATTTGAAATTTTTGATCGTTCAAAAGCACCCGTCAGACCCACCAACTGCAGCCAATCAGCTCGATCTAGGGCCAGGTTCATTTTTAACTTTAAGCCCTCAGGCGCTTTAGGAATCAGCAACGAATAATAATAAGCCTCTTCTAAAAAGCCTTCAGATCGTAGGGCCTCACCGGCCAGGGAATAAAAATCAGAGCTGAGCCCCGCAAGTTGTCGAAATCCCCTCAAAGCTGATTGCAAATTTCCACTTTTGAGTTGGTATTCACTCCAGGCAAGCCAGGGTTTTATGTGTGAAGGAAACTTGATGATTAAGAAATCCACAGCCTGGGCTTTTTCAAAATCAGGTAGCTGTTGAACCCATTCCATCTGCGTTTCTAAATTCACTGAGTCTTGAGGTAATTCTGTCAAAAATTTGAGGGCCTCTCCGAAAAGTTGATTCTGTACTAACATTTTGAATTTAAGATCCAATATCTGCGAATCTTGAGTTGAATTCATTAACTTCCAAGCCGTTTCTAATTTTGAACTTTTAAGATGACATTCAATTAAGATTTTCATGGCAAAAGCAGGCAAAAGGTCATCTGTGTTGACTCGGGCTTGTGAACATTTCTCCCAGTTTTTCATCAAATAAAAACTTCTGGCGAGTTCAAATCCCTCATCTATCAACTGACTCACTTTCTGAGGTTGACCACTTTCATTTAAATATCGAGCCCAGAGTTTGTATTTTTTTGAACTTTCTTTTTGAGTCTTCAAAATCTCAAATGCAAATTCAAGCAGTCCATCATCCAATAACTTTTCAACTAAAGGTAAACCTTCCCATTCATCATAAATAGGTTCAAGCACCACTCGACCAGTATCAGCTAGGCTGATACTCATGATGAAAAATAGGGTTAAAAAACTATTCCTACTCAAATCTCACTTTTTGATTCCACTTCTGGGCTACGACTTTTCCCTTCATCAGTGCTGGTAAAAAGCGAACCTTTCTAATTTCAGATTTGACATACTCATCAAATATTCCAGGAGGCTCAGATTTAAGAATTTGAATGTTTTCAACATGGCCAGATGTACTAATTAGAGCTTCAATTTCAACAAATCCCTTGAGTGATTTTTGTTTTGCAAAATCAGGATATTTAATTTGAATAGTAGATTGAGGCCTAGGATTGGTGGTGACTTCTTGAGCTTCAGTAAGTTCATTAAAAACCTGATCGCCTGCCGTGAAGCCGCTAGAACCTTGACCAGAGCCATACATTTGACTGGAAAGCTGTTGAGCTTGAAATTTTTGACTTGTAGGCCGTAGAGCCTCAGAGAGCTGAGTGTTTTTTTTCACCAGTGGAGGAGCTTCTTTAATTTCATTAAGTGCTTTAATTTTTATTTTTTCAATGTCATGGTAACTGACTTCAAGCTCACTCGGCGAATGGGAAAAATAGCTGATCATCACTAATGCCAAGAATCCAATGAAAGCTAAAAATTTATATTTCATTTTTTTCTTATTCTCGCGCCATATACGTGAACAAACCTAAAACTAGGCTAAATATTAAAAATAAGACGAATCCTGGAAGCAAATCAGCCAACTTGTCCCAAAGATTGACTTGCACTTTTAAATTCACTCTTGCATTGAGATCTTGAAAAAGCAGAGCTGACCAGCCTTTATCAGAGGGTTGGGTTATCGATTGATAAGTGCGCAAAATTCCCTCTGGACTGGGCCCTAAAATTTTATAAGAGTCTCCACCAACAACGAGAGCCCCTGCTCGGCCCAAGCGAAGGATCTCACCTTGTACAAGGATGCCAGACTCATCAAAGTATTGTGAATGCTGATAAGCACTTTGAGAGGCTCGTTTGAGCAAACTATCTAATTTATCGATTATTTGATTAAATTGGTTCAAGTTCACATCAGTTTGAGAAACAAAGGTAGAGGGTTTCCATAATTGGAAATTCAATTCTGTTTCTGTCTTTAAAAGTTCAACTTGAACTTTATTGTAAAGCTCCACAAGATTTGTTGAGCGCTCTGTTAGGCTCTTGCGGTTTCTTTCTAATTGGGTCACCTGGTGCTGGAGCTCATCCACTTCAGTTTGAAGCTGTGCCAGTCGAAGACCTGTGGCTTTCATTTTTTCCACGCCATATATTTCTTGCTTTTTGAATTTGGCTCTTAGTTGGTTTCTTTGATTTTGCAAAGAATCGTATTGTAAATTAATATAACTGAGTTCTTGTTTAATCGCACTATCCAATGTCTGAGCCTGACTTGAAAAGCAGAACAAAAGACAAAATAAGCCCATTAAAAATGACTTCATAAAGTTTCTCCTTGCGGAAGATTCAGAATTTTTTCAAAGCTCTTTTTTTGTGAAGCTTCAAATAACTTCTTGGCTGCTGATTTATCGTCAGCTTTTTTTAGTGGTATTCTGACCCACTCCTGATTCTTATTTTCAATTAATGTATAATCCCCAAGATTTCTTTCGTACATTCTCCACATTCCCAGGCGTACCACTTCTTTTTCTTGTTGTGAGGAGCTGTCCTTTAATAAGGAGTAATGAATTCCGCGTGTCAGGCCCAGTTCTTCATTTGAAATTGTCCATAAACTCCACAAAACAGAAATCGTGGGTTCACCACCTTGCCATCGGTTCTCAAGATCCTGAACTTTCTTTTTTCTTTCAATAAGTTCAAAAGGAAGAGAATTCTGTATAGATTTATTCAAAACACCCAGCCATTTATTAACAATCTGACGAGAGTCTTTGGATTCAGGTGTATGGGATTCAAGACTGGCTGTTAAAAATTTCTTTTTTTCAGCCAATTGTGCTTTTTTTAATTTTAATTGATGAATTTGTGATTCAACTTCTAAAATTTGCGCTTCAGATTGCTGATTTCTTTGCGCATAGGACTCTTGCAATGATCTGACCTCTCTCGAAAGCACCTCCATCTCGGCTCGCCGTTCGATCACTTGTTTGAAAGGATTCTGACTGTCGACCGCCAGAGCCGACCAACCCGATGCGAATAAAATAAAAAATTTTAAAATCATTGAATTTTCCTTTCGGTTGTCACAGCAAAATCTGAAACTCCCGCCTTTTTTAACCAATCCATGGCTTGAATAACAGATTCATGGTAGGCCCTACGATCAGCCGTGATAACGGCTTGAATTTTTGGGTTTTTTTCTAATTGTTCTTTCGCCAATTGTAGAGTTTGTACTTCGTCACGCACTTGACCATTGATCATCACTTGCCCCTGTTCAGTGATTGTTACATTTAAAAAACTGGGCTCTGAAGTTTCGCTTCCGGAGGCTTCAGGAAGCTGAACTGGAAAACTGGGTTTTAGCATGGCAGGTGCGGTCACCATAAATATAATAAGAACGACAAGGATAATATCCACAAGAGGCACTATATTGATATCTGAGATCTCTTGATCTGAGTCTTGTGTGCTAGCGGACATGGGACACTTCTTTTGTTTTGATATACAGACTTAACAGCTCTTGCCCCACATCAAAAGTGGACATGATCACTTTCACTTGTTTTTGTAAGTAATTGTAGGCAAGAACAGCGGGAATGGCGACTAAAAGACCCGCCGCTGTGGCCACCAAGGCTGCTGAAATTCCGGCCATCACACTGTTTTGTCCAGCACCACTGTTCTGCCCCAACTCATGGAAGGATTTCATAATACCTAATACGGTACCAAAAAGCCCAATGTAGGGAGCGTTGGACCCCACTGTCGCTAAAAACCCGAGGGATTTTTCGAGCTTTGGCTTTTCTTCTAACTGCAGGCTACGAAACAATTCAGGCAGGGCTTGGCTTCCGAATTTATTCAAGTGCTCAAGAGCCACACTTAATGATTTCTCTACAAAATGGTTTTGTCTTTGAGCTATCTGCACAACAAAAGAGTAATTTTGTGAGTGAATAGCCATAAACATTTCATTTTTTAAAATAAGACTTTTCTTTTTAAGCTTTTGTAAAAAAATAAATCTTTCCACGATAAGAAAAACAGCAATGGCTGTCAGTACTAAAAGTAGAATAAGCACCGCTTGATCCGCCAAGTGGGCTATGGAAAATATTCGATCAATCACAATTCACCTCCTGTTTCAATGGCTCCTCGCCGTTGCAATTCAGTCACAACTGCACGCATTTGTAGTTGACGAGCCCACCACAAAGCTGATTCACCCTTTTGATTTAAAAAATTCACATTTAGAAGCGGACTGATCAGCAAGGCACGTAGGGCTGTCATAGATTTTTTTTGAATACTCCAAGTCAGTGGAGTTTCACCTTTCTCTAAAAGGTAATTGGGATCAATGTCTTCATCTAAAAGTGATTTTATAGATTGGTAATTTTGGCTTGATAAAGCTTCATTGAGATCACGAACGTCATCCTCAATGGTTTTTTCCAAAGACCTAAGAATCTTGTTTTTTTCACTTTGTAAGTCAATCCAATCTCGGACTGATAAGCCCTCTAATGTTTTATTTTCTTCGCTGGCCCCTAATCGCTTGAGCCCCCGAATAATTTTAGATCTTTTAAAGAAAATGGCTTCCATCAAAAGCTCTCGACTGCTCGGTAAAACCAAATTCACTGAGTATTTATTTTCATTTATAATCTTAAAAAACTCATCAGCTTGATTGTCTGCAATGGACAATTGGAGTTTAAGCAGCGGGTCCACTACCGCTTCCGTGGACTGATCCGTACCTCCGAGATTAAATGTGCTGCGACGGTTTTCATGTTGCCCGCAGCCCATTGAAAAAATCAAAAGAGTGATGATTGTTATAAAACCCATGAGGCTCCTGCTGAAACTTCCACTCCACGACGGTAAGCTCTGATGACTTCACGGCCCTGTCGATACTGAATTTCTGCGTCTAAAATATTTTTTACTTTTAAGTTCCAAGTGGATTCAGAATTCATTTTTTTTGAAATCAGAAGATCCACTTGATGGATGGGCTCTTCAAAAATATCAGGTCTAAAATCGGTTCCAACCTCTGTGATTCTACGTCCCATCACATTGTAAAGTAGCCCACCTTGTAGACCCATAAGGGGACGATCATAAAAAAGTCCCATGTTCAAAATATAAGGTGATTGTCCCTGAAGAGCACGATTTGTAGAGGTCAATTGGGCATTGGCCTGAGGGTCCAATTTTACTTTTGAGTTGATGAAGGAAACATTTCCCAATAGAGACCAACGGCGCAAATCTCGATTGATTCTTCTGAGAGCCCATCGAGTCTCAAATTCAATTCCCTGATTTTCTGCGGAGTCTGCATTTTGTGGTACTTTGAGTAGACTTCCTGCCACTGGTAAAAACACATCCTCAATGGGATTTATAAACTTTTTATAAAACAGTCCTACAGATATGAATTCATCCGCTTCAAAGTAATACTCAACTCGTTGATCAAAATTCTGCAACACAGCTGCTCGCAGCTGAGGGTTCCCGCGCGCTTCAAAACCTGTCTCTTCATCAATATATCGAACTGTCGAGAGCTCTCGAAAGTCAGGTCGAGCTAAGGTTTCTCCATAAGAAGCTCGCAAACGCCATTTGTCATCAGGTTTCCACACAACTGAATACGAAGGTAAAAGATCGAAATCCTGAGACTCAACTTGGGATTGTAAATTTGAGGGGTCATAGTAAAAAAAGGTTTCTACATTTTGCTGAGAGGTTTCTCTCCTTAAACCAAGGCCCACCTCCACATTTGAAATAGAGGCCCAAGTTTGTTCTATATAGGCACTTTGAATTCGATTAAGTCCACGATAGCTGTCCGCTGTACCGGTTTGGTTGACGAGGATCCAATTTTCTGTTTGAGAAAAAATTTGGTCTGGAGGCAGTGTTAAGTCAGGTTCTTGGCCAGCTAAATAATCTTTTTTATACTGAAAACGAAAAGTATCTGAATTTCTTTTACGCTCTTGATAACTGAGGCCCAGCTGTGTGCTGCCCCATGTATTTTTTAAATTCCAGATGGCCGCCATATCTAAGGAATTTTCATTCAGTTCAGAAAAAGTACGCAGATTACCTGAAACTTCTGGATCCAATTGAAAAGGGTCTGAAATTTGAATTTGGCGATAGATAAATTCTTTTTGATCAGGAGAGTCTCTTCGAATTTGTGCTTGTCCCAATTTAAATTGAAGACTTTGTTGAGCTGTCACCTTATGTTCGCTTTGCAACTGCTGAACATTGAGTTGTCTTTCCACCCACTCCGTGCGTGTCCGCCTTCTTGAGTAATCGTTGACTCCAGGGCCTGAAACGTCTCTGATCTCAGTTGTATCAGTGCCATGCCGAACTCCTAAAAAAGTCATCCGCACTTGATGATCCTGATTGTAAATCAAGCTGGTGTCTGCAATGAGTGCCAATTTTCGATCAATTTCCCATTGTGAGAGCTCACCGGCTTCTGACAAGGTAAGCTCTCCAGGCCGAGGGACATCTAAGGTCGAAATCTTTTCATTTTGTACTTGAATATCAGACAAATAACTAAAACTGGAATTAACTCCCCACTGCCACTTTTCTTGATTTCCCTTTTGACTGATTCCTAAAAAAAGATTGGGAAGAGAATTTTGATTCTTTTCAAAAGTATTATAATTTTTTTTAAAACTGGAGCCCAGTTGCCGTAACTCATCCTTGGTGAAACCTGAACTGGGGTCTGAACTTTCTATAAATTTTTTTCCCGACTTAAGGGCTTCTGAAACAGTCTTTGGTAACTGTCGAAATCCATCGTCTTGAGCTAAATAATCACTTTGCCCACCTTGATAGGTCGTGAAGTCACTTGAGTCTTGAAAATTAAAACTTAAACCCATTTGTGTTTGTGACTGCGTGGGACGAGACTTGGTTTCTAATTGTATAAGGCCACCACCGAACTCACCGTTAAAGGGGGCACGAAAACTTTTTTGAACTTGAATACTATCTAAAATCTGCACAGGAAAAAGATCGAGAGGCACCACTTTACGAGAAGGCTCTGGACTGGGTAAATTAAATCCATTCAGTTGCATGGCTGAATAGCGATCTCCGAGGCCTCTGACGAATACATATTTACCGTCACGCAAAGTCAGCCCAGTGACCCGCCTTAAACTTGAGGCCGCATCCGAATCTCCCTGACGGCCCATCTGTTCGGAACCTAAAACTTCAGATACACCTGAATTATTTTTTCTCACTTCCAGCATGGCCGCCACTGAAACTCGACTTTGAGGCGCCAAAACTAATATTTCATCAGGTTGTGCCGTCAAAGTAACGGTGGACTTTTGAGTATTATTGAAATTGGATTCTTGATTTTGAGGCACTTCCACTTGCGCTTGAACTTTTTTACTTTTGCCAGTCACTGATACTTCAAGACTGATCATGGTTTCTTGATCTGGTTGTATTTTAAATTCAATTTTTTGCCGGGCCTGCAGAATCTCCATTTGATGGAGTCCCGCCGAAATGGGATCAATTAAAAGACTCCCCCAGCGGGAGGTCTCATATTTTTTTCCTTCAATAAGAACCGCGAGCCCCTGAACGGGACGCGGTCCTTCAAAGGCCTGTAGGAAAAGTTGGCCTGTTGGTGAGGCTGCTTCCACAGAGGCAAAGCACAGCAACCAAAGACCAAATGCCTTTTTAATCACTGACGGTCCCGAGTGATCCAACCTTGGGCCCAGTTGATGGATCCCATGGCACCAATGAACTCAACGGGTTCAAAAAACAGATCCTCAGGAGTTGAGCCACCTCGAAGAGCTGGGCTTCCCGGCCGGGGGAGCCAACCTAGAAGAGAAGCTGAACTGACTTGGACATTTTCCTGTGATTTTAAAAACTTCTCAGTAACAAAAGCATCCCCGTTTTCAAGTTCGAAGGATTTTGCACAGTCCAAAATCATATGACTCATGGTAATTCCAGTAGCTGTTGGAGCATTGTTAAAGGTTTCGGCATCGTCGATATCGATACAAGCTTTTTTGAAACCCATAACAATGGAGTTTGAAATTTCAGCACCTGTACCGCGGCGAAGGAGCATCCCATAACCAGATTTGGGAGAACCCACCATTGTCATATTGCTAATCAGAGGACGACTTCGAGGGTTGGCACTCATGGGGGATTGTAAGTTGTCAGCTTCAATTCCGTTATCCACTTGATCAGTTCCCTGATCAATCAAAACAAATTGTAAACGACCTTGCCAGCCCATATCCCAATCCAAAGAATCATCTTCATTATCAGTGAGAACAACGTACTTAGCGCTAGCAGTTCCACCAAAAAATTCAATTCCGTCATCTGAGTTCATGTGCACTTGAATATTTTCGATAATAGTGGAGGAACCCACACCATTAAAAGTGATTCCATTGAGTTCGTTGTCTGGAGAAATGGGGTAGCCTGCAAATTCAACACGGACATACTTTAAAACACCGCTGTTATCTTCCGGTTGATTTCCACCAAACTTTACTTCTCTGACCTTGATGCCTTCAGAAATGGCCTCACAAGTTGAAGCTCCAGCACGGCAGCGATTGATGGGAGCATTGCCATTGATAACAAGTCCACCCCACTCTCCACGTTTACGTTCTGTCCTTGCAAGAGAGGTAAAAACGATGGGCTTAGCGGCAGTGCCTTCGGCTAAAATTTGCGAACCTCGCATGATGGAAATAAAACTGGCAGGTAAGCCGCGTAAAGTTGTTCCCGCTTCAATTCTTAAGGTGGATTTTTGATCGTTGTCTCCACCTATGAAAACACCCTCATCAATGAGGTACTCATATTGACTGGTCAAACGAAGATCTGCATTGACGTAATTACCTTTTAAAACGCAGTAGGTTTTTTCGTTGAGGACACGTTGGGATGTTCCTTGTGGACAGCTGAAAGCTGTCTGGGCTGCCAAAAGGGAGGCAATGGCTAACATTAATTTCACGGGCACTCCTTTCAAAAGTGTTAATGAAACACTATTGCGGAGATGCCTTGAGTGGCAAAACAAGGTTCTATTTCAGATTTTTTAGGAATTGATTAAGAATCAATTCAAATTTGATTTATTTGATCATCAAAATGATTTATTTGGTCATAATAATGACCTGTTTGATCATCATGATGACTTGTTTGATAAATCAATTAAATTGAATGATAACTCAATCAAATTATTTGATGACTATTGAAGCACAATTGACTGTTCCCACGGGGAGACTTGAAAGAAGTGTGGGCGCAAAAACGGATCCGCCCATGGTCACCAAAAGAACAGTTCCAGATGCTCTAACTTTACCGGTGGGCAGTTGAGTATTAAACAACAGGCTTAAATATTGCCCACGTCCTAGGCTACCGCCCGAAAGTGTGATGTGAGACTTTTGCAAGTTACCATACTGCCCAGCTGTGGAGAGTTGGTAGGACACAGGTACAAAGGAATTTCGCGAGCCAGAAACTGCATTTTTGTTTTTCTCACTGTCAAATTTTAATTGTGTGTATCCAGCAGCAGAGCTTAAAGCACAATTGAATGATTGAAGTTGGCTTGTGGATTTAAGAACGCTTGCAGCTGATGCAAAACTAGAAACTAAAACCAGTGAAAGAGTTGATGACAACAAAATTAGATAGGTTTTCACGAGATCTCCTTGGCGAGGGATTGATTTTGTTGGTAGCAAATTAATCTACTTCTAGCGATAAAATTGTTCAGAAAAGAAAATAACTCAAAACTGTCGAGATTTTGAACAATTCTAGTATCACAATTTTTAATTGGACAGTTCAACATGGGCTAACATGTTCCATTTATTCACACCATTTGTTTGGAACTCGTCATTATCATCTGAACTCGTCATTATTATCTGAAGTTATCCATAGGCCCTCTCCTTCACTTGGCACTCATGCCCCAATCAGTTGCTCTTAGCTTCAGCACTGTTACCAACTCACTTCGGCTGTTTGGAGATTCAGAGCTGTCACCATTATGCTTAAAACGTCCGTAGCTTAGAAGTTGCCACCAAATCTCTTTGGCTATTCTAAGCTTCGAAGCTGTCACCAAATCTCTTTGGCTATTCTAAGCTTCGAAGTTGTCACCAACTCATAGTCAATAATTGGCTTTATCTTCAAATCCTTATAGGAAAAATCATTAAGCAAAAATGAGAGCAGAAAATTGACTTAATGAGTGTATTTACTAATTAAGAATGTTGCATTTGATTATCTGAATTCACCTCAAAACAAGTGAATTCATAAAGATCAAATAAGCCACAAAATACTCTGCTATTAAGAGATAAAAATTGACATTTTTAAATAGCAATATTATATTGCCCTTTAAATGAAGAAATCAAACCAGCTGAATTTAATTCCGACAGAAACTTTGCGCTCACTTAAATCTCGCACTTTTGGCGGAAGCTCTCTCAAAAAAAGGCGTAAAGTGGCCAGACCTCTACAGGTCGGTAAGATTCATCATGTGGTTTTTAAATCCTCGAAAGCACAAGGAAAGCTTTCCTTTTACACTCATAAAAAAATAGTAAGTTCTTTGCTCAAAGAAAAGTCTAAGAAGTTCTTCATCGAAGTCTTAGATTTCATAAACATGGGTAATCATCTTCATTTAAAGATGCGTTTCAAAGACAGAAAGCGGTTTCAGCAGTTTTTAAAAAGCTTTTCTGCTCTTTTGGCTCGCAAAATCACCGGAGCTAAAAAAGGAGTTAAGTTTGGCCGGTTTTGGGATGGGCTAGTTTATACCAGAGTGATTTTAAGCTCCTTTGAAGAGCTAGGCCTAAAAGGCTATCTCGAGGCCAATCACTGCCAAAGAGAGCTGGGCTATCACGAACGAGAACTTTTTTTAAAAAGATTTAATCAGTTTCTGTATCGCCTTAAACAAAGACGAGCTCTTAGCACTGCTTAATAACATTAATTTAGCACTGCTTAATAACATTAATAAGGCCGCTGACCCGCAACTTAAATCCTATCCTGCCCCTTAAACTCAACTCCCAGCTCACTACGCCAACAAACACATCCAAAGCGCAATCATTTTGATACAGATCCCTGGGCCTGGGGCTTGCAAAATCTGTAAATATGAACTTTCGATTATTTCAGCTGATGCAAATTTTAATATTAACGGCCGTGATTGGCGTTTCTCTTCAACAAAAACCCTCTCCTGGGACGGCTCAAGCAAAAATTCACAGCGCAATTGAGCTGCTGTCTAAAAGATTGTCAGCGGTCGATCACTAACACCCTTCTCCCAAAAACACCCTCATCTAAAGCGCACTGCAGCCAACCCATGAAGTCTCGATGACAAGTTCCACCTCCTGATTTACTCTTTTAAAAAATCAAGAGGTGTATATGGATATCGCATTATTGTCTCCCATCGGTTTGCATTTTCTACTGAAGTGGCTTCACTTTTTCTTTGGAGTTCTCTGGATCGGTCATTTGTACTATTTTAACTTTACCCAAGGCGCCTTTATGGCAGCTGCTGATGCTTCAACAAAAAACCAAGCTCAACAAAAACTTTTTCCCGTGGCCCTTTGGTGGTTCCGCTGGGGAGCTCTTTGGACCTTTGTTACGGGTTTACTTATGCTCCACACAGCGAAATACACTGGTTTTTCGATCCAAGGTGACTGGGGAATTAAAATTCTCACAGGCTCACTTTTTGGTACCCTTATGTTTTTAAATGTCTGGTTGGTGATTTGGCCTAATCAAAAAGTGATCATCGCCAGTGCTGAAGGCGTAGGCCAGGGAAAGCCCGCAGATCCCAATGCCGCGATTTCTGCCGGAAAAGCACTTTTAGCTTCTCGTACGAACACAATGTTCTCAATCCCCATGTTGTTCTTTATGGGAGCGGCCCCTCACTTACCCATTTCTATCAATACTGAGAACTCAGCCACTTGGTATATAGTTTTGTTGGTTATAGCAGGAGCTCTTCAATTCAATGCCATTAAAGGTAAACTTGGCCCCCTCACAACAGTGAAAGGTGTGATCACAGCTGGCTTTGCACTCACTGCCCTTGTTTACGGACTTATGGAAGTCATTCTCTAAATTTTTCGCGCCACAATCGCGCCAAATTTTTCTCAAGTTTTGATGATAATCGCGCCACTTCAATGGCGCGATTTCTTTTTTCTAAAACAATTCAATAATTTAAAAAAGTTGGAAGGCCTTTGTGGGCCTATTTTTAAAACTCCTTTAGAACCTGTTCGTACCAACAAACAACGCTTTAAAGGAGCATTTATGAAACACTTAGTCCTAGTCCTCTTATCAACACTGACTTTCTCTATGGCTTTTGCCCAAGGTCAGCTCCATGAAATCACCCCCCATGGAAAAAAAGGTTGGTACTCAACTGGCAGCACCCTTGCCCACCGTTTTGACCAGCCCACTTATGTCGAAAGAATGCTTATTTCTGCTGTGGGTAATCGAGATTTTGCCAAGGCCTATGTTTATGCCGATGGTGAACAGGTTTCCTTACTAGGTGTTCCAGGAACTGATCCCGATTACCCAGAGGTGGTTAGAAAAACAATTTCATCCATCGTGATCAAATTTGAAGGTCAGGTTAACATCCTCGATTTTAGAATCTGGGCCGGAGGACACGCTCAAGAATCTTTCAATCGTTACAACTTTCACAACTTAGAATCTCCTGCACAATTGGGTCGAGCTGTGATCCAAGTCATTGCTCAGCTACAAGAATCTGTGAGCTATTCTGATTTTAATAATTATTTGCTACCCCTACGTAAAAGTGCCCTGGTCCTTGCTGCCAAAGGCATGGGTCGTCCTCTGCTTTCGAGCAACACTCAGGCCCTGACGTGCCCCCACGAGTCGGTCCACCTCTTATCGGACTGAATTTGTTTAAGCAACTTGTTTTTCCTTCACTGTAAATGTTAACGGAGCTGGGGGTTTTCCTTTAAGACTGCTGTGTGGTCTGACTTGGTT
>JBKDFX010000129.1:0-6604 GCA_046336825.1 Bdellovibrionales bacterium
TTGTACGACAGCACGCGACCCATCTTAAAGAATTGTATAACCACTCGACTGCTTTTTTGTCATTTGATCAATCGATCACTTTGCATCCTATGATATATCGAATGAAGTGATGTAATTTTTTTCTGTCAATCAATCTCTGGTGAATTCATAAAAAATTTTCTCTGCAACAGCTCTCAATTCAAAATTAATGAAATCTGAGGCGGCACATCTCTTGTAATGACTATTTTCATTGGAGGGATGCATGAAGGGGCTGGGGACTTTATTTGTACTCACATCATTGGTGATGAATATTTCTTGGGGGGCTGAAATTGGAGCTCTCTGTTACTCGAATATTAATGAAGCGGCTAAAGTTGAAGGACTCAATATCAACAAAAGACTGCCCATCGCATCTGTCTCAAAGTTGATGACAAGCCATTGGCTCGTGGCAGAAAAAGGACTGGATTATCGCTTTCGAACAGTCTTATACCTTCGAAAAAATTCAGATGAATCCCATGACATTCATGTTCAAGGAAGTCGTGATCCCTATTTTGGGGCTGAAAAATTGCATTATGTCATTTCCGAACTCAATAAAAGAAAAATCACAAAAATCAAAACTTTGAGTTTTGATGAAGAATTTAAATTCTACTGGTTTGCTGACGATCCCAAGAGTAATCGGCAGGTGGCTGTTGGCCATTACGTTAATCCAGATCCCAGTTCTGACACCGTCATCAAGCAACTTCGGGCCTATGCCAAATTGACTCAGGGCTATGATGAAACACTAAAAAAAGCCAAAGAGCGCGGTTTAGTGATGATTGAAAATCCTGAATTTCAAGTTGAAAACTTCGAGTTCAAATCTAAGAACGATTTTGTTCCTAAAATTACTGATCAGTTGTTTTCTATCGCCTCCCAAGACTCAGGTGATCTACTCAAGGAAATGAATCGAAACTCCAACAACCACGCAGCTAATCAAATTTTTGAACACTTAGGGTCTCACAGACAGTATCAAAAATTTATTGAACAAAGTTTAAAGCTCAAAACCGGTGATATTGTCATGCTCAATGGCTCTGGAGATCGTGTCGATACTCCGCAGGGAGCTCGGTACAATGAAGCGACATGCAATGCCACCCTCAAGATAATCATGGATTTACATTCTTTGATGTTGGAAAAGAAGTCTTCCTTAGCGAGAATTGCCACCGTTGTTGGTACCAACTCGGGCAGTGCCACTCAACTTTACTCCTCTGACGTCACTTTTGACTCTGTTGTGGCTAAAACAGGCACCGTGAACCCGGCTGTTACTCTTGGTGGAGTGGCCTCGACGCAAAAAGGTCTGGTCTTTTTTATGTTTATTGTAGATCCCAACGGAAATTTTGGTAAAGCTCGCCAAGTGATTAGGTCACAATTAGTATCCTTAATAAATAGAAATGGTGGCTCTAAACCCATCAATGGTCGAAGTTTTAGTTTCTTTACGGCTGATCTTCAAAGCTTCAGTCCTCTCAAACTTAATCAGGAGTCACAACCTTGATTCATTTTTTGGTTTTTCTTTTTTGTTGTTCTGCCATGGCTAATCCACAGCTTGTTAAAGCTCTCAATGAAGGGCGAGTGGACTTGGTTAAAGAATTAGCACTTGATCCTAAAGCTAGAGACTACAAAGACTCTGAAGGTCTCGATGCCTTATTCCATGCGGTGAGCCTGGGCGAAATAGGGGCCGTGAAAACTCTCTTAGAATCCGGAGCCAACACTCAGAATCTCTATCAAAATAAAAAGGAATCTCTTCTATTTGAAGCCTCTCGTTTAGGCGCCAATCAGATTATTGAGATACTGCTCAAAAAAAATCCTGCACTTTTAAAAATTAAGAATTCCGATGATGAAACAGCTTTATTCGAAGCCGTCAGGTCTGAACAATCAAAAACTGTCGAGTTGCTTATTAAAAAAGGGCTCTCATTGAAAGAAAAAAATAAGCTGGGAAAAAAACCAGCTGACTACGCTTCTGTCACAAATAAAAAGATGCAAAGTGTTTTAAAAAAACTAACCAAATAAGCGTTTGAAAAAGTTAGAGACCTTAGCTTTCAAGCCCTGGGCTGCTTTGGGTGTCACGTTTGCTTTAGGTTTCTGATGAGGGCTTCGCTTGTATTCTGGTTTCCGCCCCTGGGTCTGAGGTCGAGGGGTAAACTTACGGTGCTCGCTGCGGCCTTCATTCCGATTTTCATTTCTTTCAGCTCGAGGCTCTCCCCGTTTTTCATGTCGAGGTTGAGATGACGGTCTTTTTTTATCCATGGGTCGATCTTTGTGATGAGGTTTTCTTCTTGAAGGACCTTCACCACCCGATTTTGCAGGAAGTATCTCTTGGCCGTCACCTTTGAGGAAACCAAATGTCTTATTGAAGCGCACATCATAGGGCATAGGTTTGTAGTCTTTGATGAGAGCTGAATCATCCAAATAATCCACCTTCATCTTATTACCGAGATACTGTTCAATGCGAGAAAGAGAATCAATATCTCGATCACTCACCAGACTGAAAGCTTGACCTTCTTGACCAGCTCGACCCGTACGGCCAATTCTATGAACGTAGGACTCACTGTCCTGGGGCAATTCATAGTTAATCACCATATCGACACCCTTGATATCCAAACCACGCGCGGCCACATCGGTGGCAACCAAAATGTTCCATTGGTTATCTGAGGCTTTAAAAAGTTCCATCACTCGATTTCTCTGGTGCTGCGAAAGCAAACTTGAAATAGGAACAGCATGAGAACCGTTATCAATTAAAAATTGAGCTATTTTTTCCACGTTGTTTTTAAAATTTGTAAAAACAATGGCCTGCTTTGGTTTGTGGTGTAAAATAAGCGATAACAAATGTTGAGGCTTTTCATCTTGCCCCACGTGAAAGATCACATCTTTGACGTTTTCAGCTCGAGTGGCATCCTTCGAGATATTAATTTCAACAGGATTTGAACCAAATTGGTAAACTGTTGTCATGACATCCAAATTCATCGTGGCACTGAAAACCATGAGTTGGCGCTCTTGAGGAATTCGTGACAATAAAAATCGCATGTCATCTTTAAATCCCATATCAAACATACGATCGGCTTCATCAAAAACAAGAGCTTTAACCTGTTTCAAATCAACGAAATGCTCTTTATACAAATCAATGAGACGGCCTGGAGTGGCCACAACAAAATCGACTCCGGTACGAAAACCTTCTTTTTGTTTTTCATAACCAGTTCCTCCGTAAACACTGACTCCACGCAGGCCCGCTTGAGCGCCAAGCTTAATTACATTCTCAAAAACTTGTTCAGCCAATTCACGAGTTGGAACTAAAATTAAAACAAAATTTCCAGCTTTCCAGGAATCAAAAGCACGCTCATGACGATTTTCAGGAGTGGATTCTTTGGTTCGAAGAATTCTCTCCATGAGGGGAATAAGAAAGGCACCCGTTTTACCAGTTCCTGTTTGCGCAAGACCCGATATATCCTGACCTTTTAGGACAAGAGGAATCGCCTCAGCTTGAATGGGGGTGGGGTCTTGGAAACCAAGGGATTCAAGACTGGACATAATTTGAGGGTGGAGATTTAAATCAGCAAATTTCATCAGTTCCCATTGGTACTCGAGATAGACTCGAATTGTCAAAACCCGCTAACAAATTTCCTCAGGGCCTCAACAAATTCATTTGGCTTTTCAGAGTGGATCCAGTGCCCAGCACCGGCGATCTCGACACCTTGAATCAATCTGTTGAGACTCAAAACTCTTTCAAAATTTTCACGACTTAATTCTTTTGAAAGCTCCCCTCGAATCCACAATGTGGGGACTTTTAATTTTTCCACTTCTCTCCAGCGATCCTGGTTTCGGCCGGCAGCTACGGATTGCAAAACTCCTGATCTTGAAAAACGCCAATCCCAACCATCCGGGGTTTCAATTAAATTGGCATAGAAAAAGGCTCCTAAAACACTGGCGGGTTCTTTGGTTTTGGCTACCAGGGGAAATTCAGTTTGAAAAAACTGGCGAGCTGATTCTCGGTCTTTAAAAGGGGTGGGAATTACACCCAAAAGATTTTCATAATAAAGGCTCGCATTGGGATTGGCTTCAGGACCAATATCTTCGATGACTAGTTTTTCAATTTTTTCAGGATACAAATCAGCGAAAACAAGAGCATTTCGCCCTCCCATGGAATGACCGACTAAATAAAACCGATCCCATCCCAAGGCTTCTGTCAGCTCGTAAAGATCTTGAGCATAATCTTCAGGTGCATAGCCCGATTCTGGCTTAAAGGACCGACCATGCCCCCTTTGATCATAGAGCAAGCACTGTCCCGAACCTTCAATATGGGAAGTGATTTTTTTCCAGTTGCTTAGAAAGCCCATAAGACCATGGATAAAAACCCATCTTTTTCCTTGAGAATTACCCTCGACACGATGATGGATGGACTCTAAAATTGACATTGGGTTTATCTACTGGAAAAGAGTACTGTGCACAACCAGATTGAAAAACGTTTTTTAAAAGCGGAATGGATTGATCCTTACGCTCTTCGAATCATTCAAAACCTGCAGAAGCGGGGTTTTCAAGCCTATTTGGTGGGTGGATGCGTGAGAGACCTCTTGGCGGGCGTGCAGCCTAAAGATTTTGATATCGCCACTAACGCCCTACCTGAAGAAGCCCGGCGCTGCATCCCCAACAGTTATGTCATAGGTAAACGTTTTAAACTTGTACTCGCCAAAAGGGGAGCTGATCAATTTGAAGTGGCCACCTTTAGAAGAAGTGCGCGCGATGAAGAATTGGCCGAAGAGGGTCTTCCCGTTAAAGGCGATAATTTTTTTGGCTCCTGTGAAGAAGATGCCGTTCGCCGAGACTTCACCATCAATGCTTTATTTTATGATCCCATCACCCACGAAATGGTGGATCATGTCAGTGGTCTTCTTGATATTGATAAACGCATGATTCGAATGATTGGAGAACCCGAGGCACGTCTATTAGAGGATCCTATCAGGATCCTTCGTGCGGTTCGACTGTCTCACAAGCTGCGTTTCACCATCGAACCTCAGCTGAGAGAAGCCATAGCCAAAACTCACCCTCAATTGGCAACTTCTGCTTTACCTCGAAAAAGAGAAGAGTATTTAAAAATTCTGAAGTTGGACTCACCTTCTCAAACTTTTATCGAACTCGAAGACTTGGGAGTGCTACAGACGGTGCTTCCTTACTTCGCCGATTTTTTAACTGATTCAGAACGACGAGAAATCTTTTTTAATTATCTCGATCAGTTGCCTCTACTCACAGGAAAAGAAAATTCTTCAGAGGAGCTTGTGAGCGCTCTGCTCTTTTCAATGCTAAGGGCTCAGTTTCCAAACTCAGCTTTTGATCTGGACGCCATTGAAGCGAATCCCGGTTGGGATCGTTTTATTAAAACTGAATTGAATGCATTTAAAACTGAAATCATCGAGTTCTATAAAACGATTTCTTTGCTCAATACTCTTGAAAAAGTAGAAAGCTTCAGACGAAAGGGACCTCGTCGACAAAAAGCCCTCCTGAGCAATCCAGCCTTTACTCGAGCCCTTCGATGGGCCTCTGTTGATAAACGCCTCAGTTATCGGGATCTTCTTTTTTGGTTCGATTTACAAAATTCTTGAAATCATCAAAGACCAGTTGAAAACCCATAACAAACTATTTTATAGAGAGTCCGCTTGCTCTCGGATCTATTGGACAGATATAGTTTTTAAATGAGTTACAAAGCTTTTGTTTTTGATCTCGATGGTACACTTGTCGATTCTCGGATCGATTTCAATGGTATGACGTCAGCACTTAAACTTGAGCACAACACTCCCGTTCTTGAGGCCATTGAAGACTGGCCACACCCTGAGAAGCAAAAAGCCATCGAAACTATTCATCGTTTTGAACTCGAAGGCGCTATGAATTCGACCCTCATACCCGGAGTGGAAGAGTTTTTAATCGAACTTAAATCCAAAAAAATTCCTGTTGCTTTATTCACCCGTAACTCTCGTGAAATTGCCACCATCACCAGTCTTCAGCATGGTTTAAATTTTGATCTCATTATTACTCGTGACGAGGCTCCCCCCAAACCGAAACCTGATGGCCTTAAAAAAATAGCTCGCTACTTTGGTGTTCCCACAACTGATATGTTATTTATCGGTGATTATTTGTATGACTTGCAGGCAGGCCTCGCCAGTCAAACTCCAACAGCTCTTTATTTAAATTCAACGCCTGATTTTGATACTGAAGGTTGTGCTTTTACTTTTTCCTCCTACTTTTATTTAAAAAACCGGCTCTGGGGTTGATAGAAAATTTATTTTTTAGGGAGATCTCACATGTACGGCATCAAATTAGATAATATGAAATCCATTTTTGTGCATCAGGTTCATGAATTAGGTGAGTGGTTTGGTTTTGAAACACGCAATAAATACGAAATATTTGATGAAAACAAAAATTCCATCGGCTTTGCTGCTGAGCAAAGCAAAGGTTTTTGGGGATTCCTTGCAAGACAATTTTTAGGCCATTGGCGAAGTTTTGAAATTCATTTTTTCTCATCTCAACGTCAGCTGGCTTTCATCGCTCACCACCCCTTTCGATGGTACTTTCAAAGACTCGAAGTTAAAGATTCACAGGGACAAACTCTGGG
>JBKDFX010000130.1:0-7411 GCA_046336825.1 Bdellovibrionales bacterium
TGCAATCAACACATCAATCTCTCGCATTTTCATTACTGACTGCTCGGGTGTGTAATTCACTCTTGCCATATATTTCATCTCCCTTTTTGGTTTATACCAGTCCGATTGGGCCTGGATCAACTTTCGGGGGGCACGTCACGGGACACTTACGGTTGGACCTTGGACCGTGTTTTTTCAAATCGGTCTTTGTTTTCTTCTTTGTCAGGTTGCAGTCTCGGTCCACCCAACTACACACCGAATCCGTCTGACTCTCGCCTTTTGGAAGTGAGCTTTAAAGAAAACTCATCAGATCCGACTTGGGAATCTTTGCCAGTGATGAAAATAAACATGGTTCCTTTTACGATGAATTCCATGCAGCTTGAGGGTTATCGCTCCAATGAGTTTTTGAAAGTCGAACCTACCATCAATCAGACTCCGATTTCTAGTTCTGGAGTGACCACTCTTTTAGAACTGATAGCTGGAATTTCATCTAACTATGTAAAGCCGACGGATGCACTTTCCGGAGATTTGGGCGGAACTTTTGCATCTCCTACTGTGAGCGGCTTGCGAGGCCGGCCAGTCTCCAGTACGGCTCCTGTTCTGGGCCAGGTGCTGAAGTTCAACGGTAACGAGTGGATTCCTTCAGCGGATGATTCCGGAGGAGCCTCTGGAGATGCCAGTTATGCTGCGAAAGGTATTGTTCAGTTTGATACCAACCAGGCTGTCAGCGGAATCGTCGTCAATTCGGGATTGGTTCGATTGCCTGATACCATTACTGCCGGTGGTCCAGTTGGAACTGCATCTCAGGTTCCTGTGATTACCTATGACTCAAAAGGGCGCCTAACAGCTGTTTCAACAGTCAATATCAATGATTCATCCAAATTGCCCTTGGCTGGCGGAACCATGACCGGAAGTATCGACATGGGACTTGCTAATGTGACTAACGCGACGAGCGTTGCCGCTGGGAATTTTTCAGGAAGAAATTTACTTTTGAATGACAACGATAACAACAAAATCACTTTACGAACGCCAAGCAATATTACAGCTGACTACACTTTAACTCTTCCTTTGGTGGCACCGACTAATGGTTACATATTATCTTCCGATGCTTCGGGACAACTGTCTTGGGTGGCTCCCAGTGGTTCAGGACCTGTGGGTGTGCTTTCGATTGCTGATGGAGGTACAAATTCTTCAACAGCTCTAACGAACAACAAAGTCATGATTTCATCGGCGGGAGCTATCATCGAAGGAGCTGCAAGTAGTGTGAGTAAAGCCAGTAATACATTTGTGATGCGGGATGGATCAGGTGGCATCTCTGGCGCTAACGGGAGTTTTGATCAACTGATTTTAAATGGTTCTGTTTCCGGAATTGTAAATGTCTTGAGTCCCGCCGCTTTGACCAGTTGGAGTCTCACACTACCTTCTAACAGCGGGAGCAATGGTCAAGCTTTAGTGACCGATGGTAACGGTGTGACCTCTTGGGCCAATGTGGTTTCCAATGGAAGCACGATTTTAGCAGGTAATGGTTCAGCAGGTGCTCCAGGATTTGCATTTGCTTCAACGGGAAACCAAGATAATGGGATGTTTTTGCCAGTTGATAATCAAATTTCATTTTCTACGGCTGGTGCCGAGAGAGTCCAAATTAACGAGAGCGGTAATGTGGGCGTAGGAACTTCTGCTGGTACCAATCGTTTAACCGTGCAGGGTTCCGCTCGAACCCCGTCCAATATTGTGGCCTCTGGTGCGCTCGTAGATCTTTCTGTGAGCAACATTCACTATTTAAAGGCAGTGGGAGGATCCACTATCACTTTGCAGAATCTGATCGATGGAACCGTGCACACCCTGTATATCGTGGACTTGGCATCAAGGACCTACACTTTTTCAGGATGCACAAACACTTATTTTACACCGGCCAACTCAGCGACCAGCTTTCGTTCAACTTATACTGTTTCAGTTATCGTGGACGGAGCAGACACACAATGTTTTGTGAACTGGTCGACTGGTTATAACTAAGGACAGGGCGGCCTATGGCAATCGTTTTCAAACAAAAGAAGTTCATAATATCGAAGTTCCTTGGTTTTAACTGTATTCTAATTTTTGCAGTTTCAGCCTCAGTGAGTCTGGCACAGATGCCGGGTACCCAATCGGTGGTGGGAACTCGTTCCAACGTTTGGGGTCAATCTATTAACAATTTTGGTGATTATTGTTTTGATGGAACTGTACAGGCTATTAGTGATGTGCCCTCACTGAATCGAGTTGTTGTTGGTGGCAGCTTTACGAACGTCGGAGAGTGCATCGGAAACGGGGTTCCCCTGAGTAAAAGTACAGGCTTGCCAGCAGTGGGCTTTAATCGGGCTGCCATGCAAATCCAGGGAACTGTAAGCTCAGCTATTCCAGACGGGAATAACGGTTGGTATATTGGAGGAAGCTTTACTTCCATTGGGGGTGTGCCAAGGCCTGCTTTAGCTCGTATTTCATCCAATGGCAGTTTAGATCCTAATTTTGTTCCTGATTTGGGCACATTAGCAGGCACTCCTAATATAACATCTATGGTCTTGCACGGAAGCAATCTTTACGTGGGAGGAAGTTTTACAAGTAACACGAACTCCTATGGTGCTCCTCTAGACATTTCAACTGGAGCATCTAATTTTCCACAAAATCTCTTGGTCAGTGGAAGTAGCTCTCCATTCAATGGAGCGGTTGAAGTTGTCATAGCTGATGGAAGTGGTGGCTGGTATGTGGGCGGAAGTTTTACAGCAGTTCAAGGAGTTGCTCGAACTGGCTTGGCCCATTTGAATTCCGATGGCAGCTTGGATTTATTATTCTCAGCCGATGTGGATGGAAAAGTTTTATCTTTGAAGTTGGATGAAGGCACTCTTTATGTTGGTGGAGTATTCTCCACCATTTCTGGAGTAGAACGATTCAACATGGCTGCATTGAGTGTTCCTTTGGGAACAGTTTTGAGTTTTGCACCTGAAGTTGGAAGTGATGTGAGAGCTATTGAAAAAAACAGCAGTGGGAATATATTGGTTGGAGGTTTGTTTACCACAGTGAACGTTCCACGGGGAGGTTCCAGAGGTTTTGCCATGGATATGGCCACGGCAGCGGTCAGCCCTACTTTCCCAAAAATGAATGGGACCTTGTCAACTGTGATTTCTGATGGAAGTGGTGGCTGGTTTGTGGGTGGTGATTTTACAGAAATCGGGGGAATCAACCGTACTGGACTTGTTCGGCTTCTCAGTGACTACAGTATCGACCTGACCTTTAATTTTGATTTTACAGGACCTCCTGGGGTCAACTCCTTGGTCCTAGATGGCACCACTCTTTACGTTGCTGGAAGATTTACTTCTATTAGTGGTCAACCCCGGGATCGGTTGGCTGCCATTGATATCAGCACGGGAACTTTATTGAGCTGGGCTCCCAATGTTAATAATTCGATTCTGGATATGAAACTTGAAGGTAGTTTACTTTACATTGGGGGAACGTTTACTCAAGTGTCAGGGCAAACCCGAAATCGGCTTGCAGCTGTAGATAAATCCTCAGGTGCACTCTCATCATGGGATCCCAATGTCGATAATTCAGTCAGGAAAGTTTTAATTGATGGAAGTACTCTTTACATTGGGGGAGATTTTGCAACTGTCGCAGGGCAGACAAGAAACCGACTTGCCTCTTTTGATTTAGGTTCAGGGAATTTAACCACTTGGAATCCCAATGGCAACTGGTGGATCAATGATATGGCAGTGAGCGGCGGCCTCGTTTACCTAGCCGGAGCCTTTACTTCCATTGGAGGTCAGACTAGGAAGTCTTTTGCTTCTGTCGATTCCATCACTGGAGCAGTCACAAGCTGGAACCCCGGCTGGGACGGCTGGGGGGAAGGAATTGCCATTGATGGAAGCAATGTTTATGTGATCGGTAGCTTTACTTGGGTTGGAGGCCAATTCCGAAGGGGCATGGCAGTTTTGAACGCTTCTACTGGTAATGCCACTGGTTGGGTTGCAAATGTAGATCAAACTCCCGATTCCATGGTTCGTTTAGGAAGCACTCTTTTTTTGGGAGTAGGTGCTTTAATGGCCGGTGGGCAAAAGCCGAGCATAGGTGGAACTCCTCGAACTGGTCTTGCTGAGCTTGATCCAATCACTGGAGTGGCTACCAGCTGGAATGCTAATTTGAATGGCTCTGTGCTCGCCATTCAAATTGAGGGTATTGATGTTTATTTAGGTGGTTGGTTCACCACTGTAGGTGGGACGACCCGAAATCGAGTTGCGCGAGTGGATTCTATAACTGCAGCTCTTTCGGGCTGGAACCCTAATGCGAGTTCTGAGGTCAGTAGCTTGCGATTATTGGGGATGATCAAAGGCTATGGCTCCCGCCATCATGTCCCATTCTGATCGTCCCAAATTGGAATAAGAACTCACCTACGATTTTGCAAAACAGATAGAGAAATAAGTCAGCAATTAGCTCGCGTTCTTATTTATCTGACATTTGGGCTCAACATCCAGAACTTGATGTAATAACTTCATCGAAAATAAAATTTCTTGAAATAAGGTTGCAAAATATCTAAAAATTTATTTTAAAATCTTATCCATTCAAGGAATAACTCTTGAAAATTTTTTTATTGTTTTCATTTTTATTTTTTAATTCACAAATTTGTTTCTCTGAAGCTCTAACTGTTCGTAAAGAAAGAATTAGGGTCGGTACGGCTACAAATGTTTACTACCATTTTAGTCAGTACGCAGAGCTCTTGAGTAAAATAGGTAGAGTCACTGAGATAATAAATACTGAATCAAATGGGTTTGGAATAGCAAAGGCCATTGACTTTAAACATTACACAAAAAATCAAATTAATTGTAATGCTCGAAAACTAGAAGTTGGCGTGAATTTTATCGGTGACATTTACAATGAAGCTAGCAAGATGATAAGTCTAATCGAATTATCCTCTCAAAGAGTAGTTGATTTAGAAATCACTTCAAGATTTGGTACAGGTAAGCCTGCTAAAATCACATTATATATTTGCAAGAAATAAGTTTTAAATTGGTGGTCTCTACTGGACTCGAACCAGTGACCTCTTCCATGTCAAGGAAACGCGCTACCAACTGCGCTAAGAGACCCCATAAATGAAGATTTACTATTACCAATGCAAATCGCGACTATCAAACTCAGCAGCTACTTTGCGGAATGCGTTATGACGAAAGAAACAACTGATCCAAATTTGGAACACCTGGAAGGGGGTAACTCCAGTCCTATGATGAGAGAGCGAATCCAAGCTCATTTTTTTTAAACCACAGGGATGAATTTGTTCAAAGAGCTTCAGGTCATTGTGAACATTCAAGCTCAATCCGTATTGGGTGATGCCTTCGCGAATTCGCACTCCTAAAAAGGCGATTTTACCCTTGGAGGTCCAAATGCCCACCGAAGATTCGTCCTCATGACAATCAATTCCCAATTGTTGATAGGTTAATGCTGTCACTTCAAGAAGTGCTTTAACATAGGCCTTGGGTGATAATTTTCTCTTTTTCAAGTGAAGCACAGGATAAATCACCAACTGACCGGGTGAATGTAAAGTGACAGCTCCGCCCCGATCCACTTTAAAATGGGGAATATTGGAATTGTAGTAAGCTTCAGGGGCTGACCTGGGGCCCACAGTGATCACAGGTTCTAATTCACCAAAAAGTACGGCTTCCGTTCCGTCTTGGCTGGCTTTTTCCCAAGCTTCAAGTTGAAGATCTTGCACCGTTGAATGGGAAGCCAACCCCCAATCCACAACTTCAATAGATTTCAATGCGATCATTTTCTAAAAATCCCCCACCCGAATGAAGGATGGCAATGGCCCCGTCATTTCCAAAAAAACTGATGACTTCCAGAGTTCCTTTGTCTCGACCTGGAGCTTGTCCGATGGCCGTTCCCATTTGTGGGTCATAAATGGAAGGTCCCTCTTCGACAACTCTCAATAGATCCCCCACTTGCACACCACTCAAACTGCCCACATTTAAATAAAATTTTTGTCCCTGGATGGCCGCGATTCGACCTTCCCATGCCACCTGCACCAATTTCTTTTCAATCTGTGGCAGAAACTCTAAAAATCCATCCACAATAATTTTTTCAAGGACCTGGGGGTTATTGTTGACCAACTGATCTGTGGTCATGCGAGTGCCAAACTTAGTGTCTTCAAAAGTAGTGGTCACCATTTTATCGGTGTTAAAGATTTCTTTTTGAGTTCGAGGGTTATAAACCCGCAAACGCAGAGTGGCCTCAACCACAGTTCTCACTTTACGTACAAGTCCAACAGGATCCTCTCCCCGTCGAACTTCTAATTTAACAATTCGCCCCTCAAAAAGAGCCTGGTAACCCAATTTCTGAGCCTCGCTGGAGCACGATCTAAAATCATACTCCAGATTAACAACTGAGCAATTTTTGAGATCAGTCGGAGAAACTAAAAAAGCTTTCATAACACCGTTTCGATTGATTTCTTCAATCATCCGAATTTGCGACTCGAGACGAAAGCCCTCGGGGTGTTCATGGCTATCTAAAAAAGGAAGTACGGCCACCCTTTTTCGGGGCCCTGCAGGACTTTGAGATTCCACGATTAAATTTTTGTCCCGAACTTCCCTTTTTGAGGATGTGGAACTGCCTGAATTAAACACAGTACAACCTGTTAAAAATAGAAGCGCTAGAAAAAAAATAAGGGGTTTCATTTTAAAATCTCCATGGAAACTTCACTCTCGGAATGAGTGACTTTTATTTTTTTTCCTTTAAAGCTCAATTGAGAAAACCTCTGGGCTATTTCTGCGGCTGAGCTTGAAGCGTCCACTTCAAAAGTGAGTAGATCCTGAGAAACTTTTCTTTCAGTGACAGTTTTGATAGTGGGTAAAGAACCCAGTATCCAACTTTTAACAGATTCCTGCTCAATAAGACTGATGGGCCCACGAACACTCATCAGCAGACCTGTCCCTTGTGACAGAGCTCTCGCGTCCACTTCATCAATTTGTAAAATCAAGTCTTGTGCCCATGTGGACCACTTTTGCTGCCATTGATCTTTCAGATTTAATTTCCGAACAGAATCCGTCATTTCCTTTTTAAGCTCCTGTGAAAAAACTTTCACCTGAACTATCATCACCGGCTCATTAGACCTTAAATCTTTTTTGAGCTGCCCTACTCCCCACAAAACCAGCGACTTCGTGTTGGTATTTTTATTCATAATATCAAAAACAGTGGCTTGGGGTTTAAAAATTTGCAGCCATTGAGGGTTGATATTTTTATTAAAAGTGTATCCTGCTTTTTCAAATGCTGATTTAAATTCATCACTCCAGACCTGCAGCGAAACACTTTCAGAGCCACTGGAATTTTGCCAAGATTGAGCAATTCTTTGGCCCGTTTCATCCTCTAAGGAAAAAAAGGCAATCACATCGTTAGCCAACCTCACTTTGGAGTAAAC
>JBKDFX010000131.1:0-3726 GCA_046336825.1 Bdellovibrionales bacterium
GTGGCGAGAACCCTGAGCGATGGGCCTCTAAAACCTCGTCGCTTTCGATTTTTTTAATGATGTTGGCCTTACCCCTCATTCGGTAAGCAAAAGCCTTTATGGACTCCCAAAAAGCCATTAGTCCCATCAGCATAAAAGCCACGACCACAAGCGTTGGTAGAAAAAATAAAATCATGAATATGATATTGAAAGGTTGTTCCATGAATACCATTTTACCGCGGGTGGGTGACACCGTCCGCTGGTTTCTCAATTTATAACACTCTGGCTTTGAAGCGATATTCGTCGAGAAGAGCCTCGGCAATTTTGAAGAGCATCAGCTCCTCGGCCAGTTTCAGTTGATGCTCGCTCTTATAGATTTTGTACTCAGTGGCATTCACCTTAATAAGGGCAATTGATGAGGGGTAATTCAATGACCTCACTCTATAAACAATATGATTGTCTTCACTGAATTGTTCTTCTGTCCAAATGTAGCCAATTTCCATAAACCCTCCATGGGAATAAATAGAGACTTGAGCCACATAAAAATTTGATGAGCCTTGCCGCTCTATCATTAGGAAATATCTAAAATTTCCTAATGATAATTATTTTTATAAGCAAAACATTAAGAATTGATGACCATCAGAAATTGATTAGGTCTTTTTTAGTGAAAACTTGAAGCCTAATCTTTCCTGTATCACTGGCCAATTGTATTCAGTGGGTTCATTGAGTTTGAGTAGATGCTTTGAACCTTTATTGAATGGGTCAAGCTGAATGATGTTCAGCCTTGCCAAGGTTCTTAATCCTGATTGAACCGAGTTGTAAGACAACCCTGTGCTGAAACAAAGTTCGCGTCTTGAAAAACCTAAAATCATTTTTTCTGTAAGGTGTGGATTGTTCTCTATTCGAAACCTAAAGAGCAGAAGCAACCGAAGAGATGTGTCTGGCACAACACGACGATTTAAAAACCACCCATAAAATCGCAAGGACATAAAGCTGAACCTCCAGCCCTTTAAATGGATTTTCTAAAAATGAGGTCAGCTTTTCATTTTTTATAAATATATTCTTTTATTAATTCCCCTCCCTATTGGAAACACTCATGCCCTTGGGTGATTTCAGGCACTTTTAGATTTCTCCATATATGAAGTTATGGAGGTCAATATGACTAAAAAAATAAATTACTCTTTTGTGGCATTTCCCTCGTTCTTGGCAGAAAGCAATGTTTTATCAGTTCAAGATAAAGCAGTGTTTTTGTATTTGCTTTCGAACTCCCATCGGAACTGGAACCCATCTTATCGAGAACTTTCCCAGAAATTATCATTGGGAAACTCAACCATAAGAAAATCCATCGTTAAACTTCATTTGCTCGGCTTTATCACTGCGAGAACCTCAATTCGTGGAAAAACCTATAAAAATGAAATTAACGAGTATCGAGTTAATTTGATGAACCCGAGCCTGTGGTGTCCGACCCTTGACCTAAAAGAAGAAATTGAGAGGTGCTACGAAATCAATCGAGCAACTCCACCAATATTTTCATTTGTTTATATCGACTATCGAAAACTTGAAGAGGACATAAAAAAATCAATGGAAAAAGGCATCATTGTTCGAACTGGGGCAACTCTAACTAAAATGGCAGAGCAACACTTTTCGACCGATATACCTTTAGAGTGTTTAACTGAATACGAAGTCAGGTCAGCGGATTTGATGCGAATGAACATTTGGCAGGCTTGTTTTGATTTTGCCGCTTGGTTGAACAAAAAATCTGGCTCAATAAGCAGTTATCAACTTGATTATTTTAAAGATAGATTTATTGATGACAATTTATCTGGTGAGAAAAGAAAGTCGCTTAGAGAGGCCTTGCTCACACTTTCAAATCTCGATTTTTTGGCATTTATTGAAGCTGATAAAGAAAAAACAAAAGCAAGTAAAGCCTCGGCGATAAAGGCTGATGAATAATCCATTTAGAAATTATGGCAAAAGTTGGGCGACCAAAAAAGAAAATCACTTCCTTTCTTGAATTTCTTTTCATAGGTCTCACTTCCTCGGTCGCCCTCTTTGTCTTTTGTCCAAATCCTTATACATTGCTGACAGTGGGAACCATTTGGCTTGTGGGCGAGGTCATCAATGCTTTTCGATAATTTTTTATCAGATAAAGAAGACCGATTTTATTTTATGTTCGCTTTTGCGGTTAGGGCCTGGCTGTCGCTTCTATTTTTTGTCTTTGTGCCATTTTTGCTTATTCATTTTGGATATGAACCTCAATTCCATCAGTTCCTGGTCATTGGGGCATCATATTTGTTAATGGGGTTTTTGGATTTTTCTCAGGCTTTCATAAAGGCCTTAAAAGAGTATCGTCGAAAGAAATGGGTCGATATTCAGCACAATGGAATAAAAAGATTTAGATAACAAAGACATCATGCCCAAGACGATAGCAGCCAATGCTGCTTATAACATTGACAAAAAATTAGATTCGTTGGATCGTAATTTGCTTAATATAGAAAAAATGGCTTTCCTGTGGTGTTAAATGTTTAACAATATAATTTCAATTTTATTTGTCGTTATCATATTTTTGTTAGCGGGCTGTGCAACCACACCTCTGGACGAAACCAAAAAGAGAAATGTTAATCATGTAGCTTCGGCAATACTTTTCGATGAGGAACTGCCTGTTGTTTATGTGGGTACGACAATCTTTAACAATACTGGCTCCAAAGTTGACACTAAGTCTTGGGGTCTTAATAAAATAATCGAGAATGAAATTGAGTCTGGAATTAAGTCGATTGGTAAAACATATAAGCATATCAAGCTCGACAGACAGAAGATTCAAGCAGCAATTGAGAGTGGTGACACGCCACTAAAAAGGTTCGCCGGGGACCCAAACAAAGAAGTAAATGAGTACCTTTTCACCTCAGCATTAAGTCAAGGTGCAAAATATTTGTATATTTTTAGACCAAGCAAAAGCGACAATTTCCCTCATTATCCTAAGGGTATGGGACTTTTCTGCAGAAGTGCTTTTGGAACAAAAGGTGACTGGGAAGCATATTCACTTTTTCATGTAGCTTTGTGGGATTTATCTACGCGGGAAAAAGTATATCAGACAGGGTTTTCGCCAGCAAACACAGCCATTAAGAGTGGCAAGCCTTGTGAAGAATTATCTAAATTTTCTCCAGATAAATTTGCAATGCTCTTTCAAGATCAATTTAAAGAGCTAGCAAGGCAGTCTGCAAAAATGACCTTAAAAAAATCAGGTCTTTTGGTAAAGTAGCCTCCGCTACCTGTAATTTAATATGTGATCGTCACCCACCCGTCACCCAGATATTTTTGCAATGGCTTAAGTTGATGAAAATAATGAGGACTTTGATTTTTAATATTTATTAAAATCCTGTCCGCCATTTACTCTCTCGAAAAAATCGCAAATTTCAAAATTATCAATCGCATTAAGTACTTAACATCACGAACGAGGCTGCACAAATCTTCGGAGAATATTTCAGAGTATTTCTGGGTATTTCAAAACTTTACTACATTTTGCTACAACTTTTGCTACACGTAATTTTCGGGGACGGAAAATCAACTAGGATTCGCTCCCAAGTGAAAATTGAATTACCGGGGACGCCGTGACGTGCCCCCCGAAAGTTGATCCAGGCCCAATCGGACTGGTATAAACCAAAAAGGGAGATGAAATATATGGCAAGAGTGAATTACACACCCGAGCAGTCAGTAATGAAAATGCGAGAGATTGATGTGTTGATTGCA
>JBKDFX010000132.1:0-31412 GCA_046336825.1 Bdellovibrionales bacterium
GTCATTGTAGTACATGTTAATCGCTTCTGACCACGAGTTGAGTTCAAGTTGAGTTTGTTTAGCTCGAGCACGATTGCGTGAGTCGTTCACGCGACTCATGACCATGGCCATAATGGTTCCTAGGATTCCAAGAACGATCAAAATTTCAAGAAGAGTAAAACCACGGGAGTTGAGTTTGCGAGATTGATTTAACATGAGCACCTCAAAAAAAATTGTTACAAGCCACCTGTCATGTCCATCATAGGAATCACGACAGAAATCACAACAATAAAGATAATAAAGCCCATGATGATGGTAATGACAGGATTAATGAGGGATGTCATAGCCTCGACTTTGGTGCGGACTTGAAATTCATAGGCATCTGAGACTTGAGAAAGCATATTTTCCAGGTCTCCTGTTTTTTCACCAATGTTGACCATGTGAATCACGAGGGGAGGAAATTGCTCACTTTTTTTCAGAGGACCCGCGATGGACTCACCTTCAGAAATATTGGCTCGAGCTTCTTCAATGGCTTTAGCAATCACGGCATTGTCCACCACGTTGCGCACGATTTCCATGGCTTGCACCATCGGCACACCCCCAACAAGAAGAGTGGCCAAAGTTCGAGTAAATCGAGCCACGGCCACCATTCTGACCACAGGCCCCATCAAAGGAATTTTAAGACTGATGGCGTCCCATTGATCGGCTCCTGCGGGAGTTTTTTTCCAAAGAGCAAAAACCACATAGGAACCCACTAAGCCCCCTATGATGATCCACCAATAATTAACAAACACATCAGAAACGTAGACGACAGCTTGGGTGTACCAAGGTAAAGTGAGTTCAGGAAATGATTCAAAAATGGTGACGATCTGTGGAATAACAAAAGTAAATAGACCCACCATAACACCGAGAACAACAACGAGCATAATAATCGGGTAAGTCAGGGCTGAACTGATGCGAGCACGAAGATCCGCAGCCGATTCTAAAAACTCAGCTAAGCGCATAAGAATGGTGTCCAAGGCTCCCGAGGCTTCGCCGGCTTCCACCATGGAAATATAAATTTTCGAAAAAATGTGAGGATACCGAGACAGGGCTTTGTGAAATTGACTGCCTTCATTCACTTGATTTTTACAGTCAGCAATGGCCTCGGAAAGGACAGGATTTTCAGTTTGTTCAGCAACGGCACTTAGGGTGTCAACTAAAGGAATATTGGCTTTGATCAAGGTGGCCAGTTGACGAGTCATAAGGGCCAGATCTTTTACATGGACCCCTTTTTGTCCAAAACTGGAAGTTTTAGTTTTTTTTGCTGTGACCTTTTTTTTATCCCGAATTTCAGTTACAAAAATTCCATCTTTTTTTAATTTCAAACGGGCATTTCTTACATTGTCAGCATCTAGAAAGCCTCGAGTCTCACTTCCGTTTTTGCGAATTCCTCGATATTCAAAAATTGGCATGTCAGATTCCTATTAATTAAATATCCAGTTGAGTGTTCTGCAGGAGCTCTTCGATGGTGGTGATTCCGCTCAAAACTTTTTGGATTCCGTGTTCGCGGAAGGGAATCATACCATTTAAGACGGCCTGTCGTTTGATGGTGCTCGAGTCTTTTCTTTGCATAATCAGTGAGCGAATGTCTTCACTGACAGTGAGAATCTCTTGAATCTGCGTTCGTCCCACGTAACCTTTTTGATTGCAGTGCTCACAACCCACGGCTTTGCAAATGCCAGAACCCTTCACTTGCTGGCGAGTCAAACCCAAAAGATTGAGTTCAAAATCTGTGGGTTCATAAGGCGCTTTGCAGTGTGGACAGAGAACTCGTATCAGTCGTTGAGCAACAACTCCAGCCACAGAAGTGGCAATTAAAAAAGGTTCAGCTCCCAAATCCAGCATTCGAGGAAAGGCCCCCGCGGAATCGTTTGTATGTAGGGTTGAGAGAACCAAGTGACCGGTGAGGGAAGCGTTGATGGCCAGTTCGCAGGTTTCTAAATCCCGGATCTCTCCCACCATGATGATGTCTGGATCTTGACGTAGAAATGATCTCAAACCAGAGGCAAAAGTCAGTCCGATTTTAGCATTCACTTGAACTTGTCCGATGCCATGGATTCGTTGCTCCACGGGATCTTCAATGGTGAGAATATTCACATCGATTTTATTTAATTTTGCCAAAGCAGCATAAAGGGTTGTGGATTTACCCGAACCTGTGGGACCCGTCACAAGCAAAATACCATCTGTTCTTTGCAGCAAATCCGAAAACACTTTTAATGAATTTTGTGAAAAACCCAGTCTTTCTAGCTCAGGGACCACACTGGATCTGTCTTGCAAACGCATGACAATTCTTTCGCCGTGAGCTGTCGGTACAGTTGATAAACGAATGTCGATGTCTTTTCCGCCCAATTTAAGTGGAATTCGACCATCTTGTGGTAGACGTTTTTCAGCGATATTGAGATTGGCCATGACCTTAATACGGGAAGTGATGGAGTTCTGCAGTCGTTTGGGTGGTTTGAAAATATCAAACAAAACACCGTCTATACGAAAGCGCACGACCATGTCTTTTTCATAGGGTTCGATATGAATATCAGAGGCTTTTTCTTTGACGGCACGAAACAAAAGGGAATTCACAAGCTTGATAACAGGGGCGTCATCATCGCCAGCCTCAAGCAGATCGATAATATCATCTTCCAGATCCACTTCCTCTTCTTCAATTCCCTCCAGGCCTTGTAAAGAAGCTGTGGCTTTTTCAAAGACTCGGTTGATGGCGTCTTGAAGTTTGGCATTGGTGGTGATCAGAGGTTTCACTCTTTTTCCAAAGAGCACGCGTAAATCATCCAAGGCCCGCATGTTGAGGGGGTTAGAAGTCAAAACTGTCACCGAAACTTGATCTTCCTTGAAGGGAAGAATGGCATTTTGTTTGGCGTAATTGATGGAAATATCGCGTACCAAATCAAGTAATATATCATTGGCGGGGATGTCCTTCAGGTATTCAAGTCCCAATTCCTTACAGAGTTCCGAAATGAGTTCATCGGCTGAACCAAAATCCCGAGAACTCAAGGCTTCACCAATGGTCACAGGCCGGATCACTGAATTGGATTTTAAAATCGAATTCACTTGATCCGCATTGAGAGTCGTAGCTTTAGAAATAACGACTTGTATATCCACGGCTATTCCACCGAAGAATCTTCCAGCTCAGCCGGAGTAGGTGCAGGTTTGTTGCTGTTGGGATCTCTCACGTTACCACTGGAATCCACTTTGTATTTTCTAATTTCATCCATTTTAGCTCCGTAGGGATCGCGACCACCAAAGTTTTTAATAAACTCAGTGCGCTCATCAATGGATTTACCCACCACAGCGGCATGGTCTGTGGGATTGCGGATAATTTTTGGAGTCAAAAAGACCATCAGATTGGATTTGTTTTTCTTTTTTTCGCGGGATTTAAAAAGCCAGCCGATGACAGGGATGTCACCCAAAACAGGAACTTTTGTTTCCCCTTCAGTTTCTTGATCTTGGGTCAAGCCCCCCAGGGCGGCGGTGTCTTCACTGCGCATGACGATGTTTGTTTTGATTTCACGCTTTCCAATGATGGTGGCCTGCTGAGCGAGTTGTGGAGGAACATTCTGGGCAGGCACGGGTTGCGAAACCAACTGAGTGATTTCCATTCGAATAATATCACTGGCAGGAGAAATGGCCGGCTTAATTTTTAAATCAATACCCGCATCTTCAAATTGTAAGGACTGCTGGGCGACACCGCCGGTCGTGGTTTGATTTTGTAAGCCCACGGGAATTTTTTGTGTCACTTTGATTTGGGCCTCTTGATTGTTGAGACCCATAATTCGTGGAGTGGATAAAATATTGGCTTTGTTTTGAGATTTTAGGAAGTTAACAAAGCCTAATATGTTGGGAACTTCAATTTGTGTTTGAGTGGTGGTGCCGCTCGCAGCATTGAACTGTTTAAATTGCACAGTTTTTTTGCCAGCGAAGGGAATGATCACTCCATTTCCTCCGGTTAAAGAGGTCAGGCTTAATAATTCACTGTCTTTGAATGTATTAAAGCCACCCTTTCCAAAACCACTGTCATCGTATTGGTAGTAGCCCACTTTCCAATCGTCGGCGCCATTGTCGGAAATTTCAGTGATGATGGCTTCCACGTAGACTTGGTCTTGGGGGATGTCGATGCGGTTCAGTAAATTGAGAACTTTCTCATAATCAGGTTTGCTGGCCACCACCACCAATGAGTTGGAATTTTTGTCGGCGGTGACTTTAACATCGCCTCCAAAAATCTGGCTGGAGCCACTGGAGCTTTCAGAGCCGGGAGCTGCATTGAGAAAACTCGGAGGTAAAAAGGTGTTGGGGACTCCGGGTTGAGCTTTTTTGTCAGCTCCGGCGTCTTTGGCGACACCGTTAATCACCTGGGCGATTTTTTCAGCATCTCCGTGTTTAACGTAATAAACGTAAACTCCACCGCCTCCAGAAGGGTTAAGTCCAATGTCCAATTGGTTGACCAGTCTTCGAACTCGTTGAATGCCGGCTTTATTTCCGACCACGATCAGCGCATTGGTTCTTTCATCAGGGAAGGCCATAAAATAGGATCCCCCTTGCTGATTTCCCGTGGAGGCTCCTGATCCAGGTCGAGAAAATCTCGAAACGGAGCCTTGAAAACCACTGGTGATTCCACCCGCATTTCCAGATCCTTGTTTTTGACCTTTGTTAACAATTTTTTCGATGAGGTCTGCCAGGTCTTTTGCTTTGGCATTTCTGACGGGGACCACTTCAATTTGATCCTCAAAGCCAGGCACATCTAATTGGTTGATGATTTTCACCAATCGATCCACGTTGGAGCCGTAGTCTGAAATGATGATCGAGTTGGTTGGAGCATAAGCATTGATATCACCATCTTTTGTGGTGATGTTTCTAAATTGCTTTAAAACCTCATCGGCTGAAATGTACTTGAGGTGAATAATTTTTGTGATCATTTGATCTGAGTTGGGGTAGTAGCTTCCAGAAAAAGTCTCGATGCTGTCTCGCTGGGCCTGCCTGGCGGCTTTGATTTTAAAATAGCCGTCACTGGGAACGATGGCATAACCATGAATGGCAAGAGCCGACAAAAACATCTTGTAGGCCTCAGCCACAGTTATTTTTGAGGGGGCAATAATGGTGACTTTTCCACGCACGCCAGGATCTAAAATAAAATTTCGTCCTGTTAGTTCGGAAACGGCTTTGACGATATCGGCCACGTCCGCATTGGGAAAATCAAAGCTTTCAATGGTTTCAGGAAAATTTTCATTGGTGATATCTTCAGGTCCGCTGCGGGCAAACTTTTCTTGCTGAGCTTTTGTGAGATTGGCTTTGGGTGGCGAAGCTTGCCCCCAAACCAAATGAGGAGGAAGGCTTAAGCTTAAGATCACCGGAATCACTGTCATCGCTTTTGTCATCATTGCCTCACTTAATGTTGTAACAATTTTCTTTGTTTCGGCCGTCTCTCTCGATCGTGATACAAACACGATTGGAATTTCTGAGTGAATTGTACATTTCCATGGCTTGCTGGATATTCGTCACCGGAGAGCCGTTGGCCGCAGTGATAACATCCATGGGCTTAACCAATTGGTTAAGAACACTGGAAGGATCGATACTGAGAATTCGAAATCCATAGGTTTCGCCTGTTCCAGGCCGTCTTGCGGGAACAGAGACGGCCTGCTGAACAAGATTTCCGATGTCGCTCAGTTGTTTTTCAAGCTCTGCTTTGCTCAACTCAAATTGCCCTTCGGCAATTTGCTTAATTTCAGCCCCGGCTGCAGGTTTGGAAGCGGATTCAAAGGCCAATTTATTGGTTTGCGGAAGCTCGATAAATTCAAGCCGACCGTTGGAGGTGTTTCGAAAAATGATTTTACCTCTTTCGATGCGCTCAAGGGTGGCCACGTTCTCTATATTTTGTTTAATTGAAAAAGATAAAACTTGCTGTTTCCCTTTGATCTCGATGGCAGCCAAGGATTTTTCGGGATTAGAGTGAACAAGAGTTCCCACAAGAGCCAAAGGCAAACTGGAGGGAACAGGTGCCACTTCTTGATCGGGTTGAGTTCCTCCAGCGCCCTGGAGCGGATCCGGGATTATATTATCACTGCTAAATATATTTCGAGTCACAATGCTCTGGTATTGAGATCGATCCAAAAACTCAGGTCCTGAAGCACGGGGAGGACGAGGAGGGGGAGCCGTGAGTGGTAGAAAAAATTGTCTCACATAAATGGTGGCCAAATCCGCAGTTAACAAAGAAAGCAAAATGATAAAAATCAGGGGAGCTGATTTTGAAGTCCAATGGGAATTTTGGGAATCTGATGAATTCCGGCTCACAAACCTCTTCCTTGAAGGAGTGACTCGCTTTTCGTCCATGAAAAAGCTTCTTTAAAACGTAGCAAAAAGTCGGGGTGATGGCACGAAAAACCAGACCCGACCTCAGTCCTGTTTAAAATGTAAACTTCGACCCTTCTTTTGAGATTGTGTGTCTAATAAAAGAGATGAAGCTCATTTATATGACAGAAGGAAACAGTTTACAGTCACGGGAGTTGCGATCGCAACTGGCTCGTATTCCTGAAGTCCTTTCGGAAATTAAAAAAGTGGCTTGGTGCAATGGCCAGCCACTGCTGGCTTTTTTAGAAGCGGATAACAACTGGGCAGTGTGGGTTCGGGTTGTTCAGCGGGGTCTTTTTCAGAGACTTAAAAAACAGGGCTTTAAATACTCAGGCCTAGTACGCCGTGAAAATCTGATGGGAGATCGTCTGCATGCTTTTTTACTTCCTTTACTGCAATCAAAAAGAGAAATTGAAATTGTCGTGATTGGTCCCGGTTACGATGACCTTCATCTTCATGTTAAAAAAATTCAGGATGAGTTTCGTCTGAATTGCCATGTTTCATTTAGTGATTCCATTGGTATTGATCGCAAGTTGACTTGGTTTTGGGCGGAAGTGCGAAAGTCTGACAGCCCCAAAAGGCAGGGTTTGGACGATATTAATGCGTCGTACCATTGACCTTGCTGTGGGGCTTTGTTTTAAGTTTTTCATGTCAAAATTAATCTGTTTAATTTTTATAAGTTTGAGTGCTTCTGCCACCCCTGTTCAGGAATTGGAAAAGCAAGCTCTGCAATCCATCAAAGTTTACTTTAACAGTTCCAACCGCAGTCTTAAGCAATTACGATGGGTGGATCTTTCTCTTATTAACCGTCAGAACCGTGAATACCTAGTTGAAGCAGAAGCACTGGCTCAAAAAACTCCCATCAGTCAGTCCTTGGCCCTTTATCATTGTGGTGTTTTTACTCGCCACGTGGGTGGGAGCAGTTGGGAAACCAATTTAACCACCTGTGAAGCCTTTGGGGATTATCCAGTTCCTCAATCTAAATAGAAACTGGGCCCTTAGTGTGTTGTTTTTGATTAGTATTCATTATTTAAGTTATTGAAACTCATGAACTATTCAAATCACTAATTGTTCATTTATTTAAAAATCAGCTTCGAGGGCAAAAAACCAACTCTAAGTGTCTGAATCATTTATTGTTTTATTAAAAATAACAACACTCAAATACCCCAGTTTTATCTAAGTAGAATTGATAGCTGAGCTTTTTTCTAAAACCTTTTGCATCTCTCGAATTCTCAAATTGAGACAGTAAGACACTTGAATTAAAGCCGATAAGAACTCTGATGTTTACCGGTGCTTTAAAGTTGAAGCTGAGTCTTCTATTTTTGATTGTTATTCAAGCTGGATCAGTTCAGGGTCAATCACGCCCGGAGGATCTCAAACTCCTTTTTTCTGGATTAGAGCAAGTCAGTCGTTTGAATAAAAGTTCTTTGGGATTTTGTCCTAAAGTTGAAAAAAGGACAGCAGTTTGCCCTGACTTTGTTTTTCGTTTTTTAAAAGATTCACAGGATTCAAAATCAGCTGATTTATTGAAATCACAAATGAACACTTGTTATTCGCAATTTGATTCTCAAGGTCGTCAAATTAAAAATCCGTCTGTCGTGAATCAGCCTCAATGGCTCCATGAAATAATTAAAAAAACTAATTTAAATGAGTTGGGTGAACTCGCAAACTCTGTGGGAGAGTCCTGCGCAGGCCATTTTAAAGCTCATCCAGCAGACTATTCTCGCTTCTATTACGCCACTGCCAAGCTCAATGAAGCCGCTCAAGTCACTTCAAAAGAAATTGTTCAAATTCAAAATTTGCTTAAAGAACCCATCGATCAAGTGGCTTGTCCAGACCCCATTGTTTTGCAGAAGGCCCATGAGAGTTGTGAAAAAGAAAAAAAATGTCCTCAAAATCAAACGCTCAGTCACTTGGCCCTAGAAAGTATGAGGGATTTGGAGACCTTTAAAAAATCCAAAAAAACTTTAGAAGCTTTAAGTTCCAATTGCAAAGGTGCAGGTTCCTGTCAGCAAGATGTGGAGAGATTGAGTGATCTTGTGGGCGCCCTGATTTTGAAGAATCCTTGGTTTTTGGACTCAGATTTTCTTTCAGGGGAACGCTATTCAGCGAACTATCGTCTTTCCCAGTACTTTAAAAAAAGAAAAAAACATTTATTTCAACATCAATCAGAGTTGGAGAAAGCCTCTCGATGTTTTCAATTTGAAAATGCAGAAAATTGTCAAGTGCGAAACATTCGTGAGCTTTTAGAGATGTCACCGGATTTAGAAATAAAAGGGGTGAGTGCTCAAGAAAAAAATAAAATAGAAAATTTGTTTAATTTTCAAGCTTGTCAGGACCGAGTCTCATTGGAAAGAGATCGAACCGCTGATGTGGTGAATGCACCAGCCCAAGCTTTATTAGGTATGGGCACACAAGTGGGGACTGAGGGAATTTTAGAAAAAATCGCTTTGGGACGTTTCAGGTCTGTGGAGTCCGCTGCAAAAATTATTATTCCGCGGCTGTCGGGACTTTTTGCATCAGAATCAGCTTTGCATTTGATGACGGAATCCTCTGCTTTAGCTAATATTAAAAAATCCTGCCTGGATAAAAAAGTGAATTTGCAACAGAGTCAAGCTTCGGCAGGATCTCAAAAAAAATGCTCTACCGAAGAATCTGCTTTTGGCGCAGGTCAGTTTGATGAGTCCAGTTGTATGGTGGATCTGGCCTTAGCCGCTGTGGCCGCTTCGCCAGCCTTGGGTGCGGATTTGGCCTTCAAAAAAATGATAGGAACCAGTCGATCAACGAACATCCTAGTTGATAGAAGAGCCCCGGGTGCTTTTGCTAATAGGAACACAAACACTTCAAGACTGGATCAGCCCACCAATATCTACTTAACCCGCTCAGGTATTGATTCTTACATGTACAGAAGATTTCCAACCATCAACAACCGACCGACTTCCATTGAAATTGTCGAAGTGACTAAAGTGGATGGTCGAAAGGCCTACATGTACACGACTGTCGATCGTTTAAAAGATGGAACATGGGTTCGAACTGCCAATGAATTTCAAATGGATCCCATCACGGGGGCCATTGATGCTACCAGTCCGGCTGGAAAAGATTTATTCGAGCGAATGGCAAAGGCCCATTCAGGTAAAGCCCATTATGCCTTTTTTGATGTGGCTCGATTGGGATTTGTTAACAATAACTTTAAAAATCTTTCGCAAGACGGAGATCTGTATTTAAAAGGTGTAGCAGATATGATTCAAAAACAGGGTCAAGGCAAGGTCACTCTGGCCCGAACCGGAGGCGACGAATTTGGTTTGATTATCCACGAGTCTGATCCCGAGCAAGTTAAAAAAATTCTAGCTGATATTCGAAATGCCATTCGAGATGACAGACAAGGTTTGGCAAGGAAAGTTTTTGTCACTGAAAAAACTGAAAAAGCCGAAGAGTTTAGGCAAACGGTGGCTCGCTTTAAATCTGAGAATCCTGATATCAGCGAAGAGGAGCTGAAAGAGCTGCTTCGTTTTGACTCGCGTACTTTGCAATCTGCGGGATTTGAGGATTTATCCCAATCTCGAAGTCGGATCGAAAATTTAGCTCGCACTTCCACTCCTGATGTTTCTTTAGGAGCCACAGCCATTGGATCCACAGATGATTTGAACACTCTCGGCCAGAGATCTGAAGACGTCGCCAGATTTGGTAAAACAGAAACGGCCCATCGCCGGGGTTTAGATGCTTCCAAGTACGGAGACAAGCGACCCCTCAGAGAAAGACCAGATGCCAGGTACCGATCACCCATTGAAACTCCAAGTCCATCTCCCAGTTGGGATCAGGCAATTCCTTTTGAGCAGCCTGCTGTTTCAGCTCAGTTAAGACCCATGCGCTACCAACGCGAACGTGAAGTGATGCGTGTGGGAGATTCCACTGTGGCTGAATACAAAGATGAATTGGGCCGTGTGAGTTACCGTTCTGAGCGCTACGTGCTTGATTTTAAATCCCAGCGTAAAGTGGCCGTACTTACAGATATTCCGACCAAAGGAACCAGTGGTTTATTAGATGGGAATCATCCCGAATCCCAGCATTTAGTCATCAATCAATTTAGAAAATCACCCGATCAAATTTTAGTTCAGCCCAAAATTAGAAGTTTAAAGTACTTAAATTATTTTGGAAACGGCACACGAGCGGGCGATGAGGTCATTGCGGTTATGGGAGAGCTGATGAATCGAAATCGTCGCCCTCAGGATTTAAATTTTAAATTGAACGGAGCTGATTTTCTGTGGGCAGGGGATGGATTAAATAAGGCTTCAGTGGCCAGCCGAATGAATCAAATCAAAAAAGAGCTGGTCCAACATCCTCGAATAAAAAAACTGATCAATGATGAATTGAGCTCACGGAGAGCTCAAATTAAAAAATTACAACAAGAGGGTCGAACGAGTGAAGCGTTGGCTCAAGAACAACGCTTATCAGAAATTCAAAATTTTGACTTTGATATTCAATTTGAAACACTCACGGCAAGTGAGTTTAGGGGTTCTCCTACTCTGCAAGACATTCAGAAGGCCTTTGACGAAAAGTTTAAAAAAAGGTTCCCCAATTGAGGAACCTGATGGGCTCATTGAATTAAAGTCTTTTGTGTCTGACTTGAGGATTTCCTGAATCCAAAGCTTTGTCCCCGTACAACTCAGATTCAATTAAACGATTTCCATTTATGATATCGGTGGCTGCTGCCTTAAGCCATTTCCACGAACCAAACCGGTGGAAGTCAGAAACACCATCGGATCCACCAAAAATATACTTTTTGTTCACGGGAAAAAAGTGCTCAGCTTTTCTATTGGGATAGCTTTTGACTAAGATGAACTGTTTAAAATCAGTTTGAAGACCAGAATAAATTTGATCTTGCAATTCACGTTTGATGATTTGATCTTCTTCTGGATAAAAAAGGCTGACAGCCAGCCTACGATCTAAGTTTTTGATGAGTTCAGCATCGTAGCCAGCCGGAGAAAAAAGTAAAAGTGCCTTGGCCGGTGTTTTGAGCAATTCAAAATGGCTCCTGTGTCCAGCGGCCACTAGGGCCACGTAAGCCCCTTTGGAGTGTCCCGCGTAAATAATCATTTCAGAATTCAATTGGGGGTAACGTTTTAAAGTTTCAGCTGTCAGGCGGTTGAAATCCTGAGCCATGCGATTCCAATTTCGATCAAAAAAGTTTTTGTCATACTCGGGGTGCAAGACTGCAACACCTTGCTTAGCGAGAAACTCAAAAGTGAGATCATAAGCTTCCACTCCCATGGCCTGCCCGTGGCCATAAACAACCAGAGGTATGGGACCTAAACTGTTCCTGGGTAAGAAGAGATCCATTTTTCGATCCTCGAACTTCCAGGAAAGTCTTGAAAATTCTGAATTCGCCCAGACACTTTGAAAATTAAAAATAACTGAAATTAATAGAAATATTTTTTTCATATAGCCTCGCTATCATTCTCAATTAAGCTTAGATTGTTTCCATGATAAAAGCAGACCGGTAAGGGGTTGTCGAGTCAACAGCTTTTATTTTTGATTAAAAACAAAGGAGTTCTTCTTTTGTTTTTGCTGGGATTGAAGCGGTAGGACAATTTTTCAATGGGGTTGGTATCAAAAACAATTTCCACTTTATACTGTGGAAAATCAAATTTTCTAAAATCAGCTTCATTCATCACAAACCTCTCATGGCACATCAGGCTTGTGGGAGGTTCATTCACCTCAATCCATTTCCAGTCTTTTCGTTCAGTGAACACTTCTGTGATCCACTCTGGAGAATTGTTGTAGCGATAGATCTGTTTGATCGTTTTTTGATCTCGCAAAAACAGAGAAAACGAAATTAAATTCCCCTGCGCGGGCCAGAAGCTGGTGGGGGCTAAAAACGTCAGGTTAAATCCCAATAGAAGGTAAACTCTTTTCTTTGAACCTGCCGCCCACATGAGTCGTAACCAATCGGCCAAAATAAGTAAAAATAGAGGCATCACAGGGATGACAAATCTTTCCCATTTTTGCGGAAAGGTGGAGTGCAGGCCAAGAACTAAAATAATATAAATCCAAAAAAGGCTTTGATAACGAAAACGGCTCTTAGTGATCAGCCACCAGGTCCGACTCAGTAAAAAAGGAAGCATCAAGAGAAAGACAGAAAGTGCTAAATAGAAGTACCAGGGTTGAACGGCGTAGCTGGCGCCAAATTTGACATTGTAAAATAAGATATCTTTTAAACTTTGATGAAAGCTTCCACGTACCCAAAGATCACTGAAACCAAACAAAACAAAAAAGCCCAAGCCTAGCAAACTTGAAGCTGCAGCCCAGCGGTAGCGACGTAAATACAAAAGGTATCCCACAACTGCAAGGGCTGCGATTCCTGTTTGGGGTCGAAAGGCGAAGGCCAGAGAAATAGCCAGGGTCGAGATCAAAGCCTCTTTCACACTTGATGCAAACTTAGTCTCGCGCAGGCTCAGTGCACTTAAAAGAACAAATGGGGCTGACAGACTTTCATACATGGATCTTGTGAACATAAAGGGGGCAGCAAAATACAAAGAAAAAACCAGAAATACAAAAGTCCGTTCCTCTCTGGGGACATAACGGTTAAGAGCCAAAAACAGGATTAAAATCCCTAATGTTCCCCAAAAAAAATGCACAAAGCGGTACTGTGACCATGCGCTTTCAAAACCTAAATTTAAAGCCAAATGCGAAGTGGCTAAGAGGGGCAGAATTTGTGTCGAGGATTTCACATCATCTTCTTTAAGTATATTTGTCAGATTTTGAGTTTGAGCTGGGACGTAGCGAGTGATGCCTGTCCAGTATTCATCCGTACCCATAAATCCCGGATTTAAACTCAAGGTTAAAAGATACAGGACTAAAAATAATCCCATCGCGCTGATCAGCGATTTAGACATAGAAAGGTTCCCAGGCGGCAGCACCGACATGAGAGGGGTGAAGAAAGTCGGGAATATTTTGTTCCTGAGACAGCAAGCAATACATGGCGTGGGGCAAGCGGGCATGGACCCAACTGCGAGGAGGTCTTAGATGTAAATCCTGTCGCATCTGAAGATAAACCATGAATTCATGGGGGTGGATTTCATTGTAGACTCGCCAAAGCATCGCTTCAAATATGTCCTCATTGTCAGCCAGTAAGCCCGTGAGATAGCGAAAGTTCAGGGGAGCTTCCTGTTTCAATCGATGCACAGGTTTTGTTAAAGCCCGAGTCCATCCCAGCCATTTACCAAACTTTAAAAACTGTCGAAAGTTGTGAGCCACTGAATTGTAGTCATAGGGAATATACTCTTGCACTTGGGCGGCCGACCAAGGGGCCACACAGCCGATGATATTGTTTTGTGAATCCAAGGCGATATAAAAATCTTTTAAAGTCAATCCTTGCCATCTTTCAATCCACTTTTCTGTGGAGGCGCGATCAAAGGTGCAGGAAAGATCCCGATTTTTTTTCTTTTGTAAAATATAATAAATGAGAGCCTCTTCGTAATCGGCATCCACTTGGCGAATGCGCAAGTGAGGAAGTGGGTTGCTCGCTCCTGGCCAAGTGCCGTGGAGACTGACCAGATTGAATCTTCTAAAGAGGTGGTACCGGGGCCAATCCCTTTTAATTGTTCGTGGTCGCACAAAAGTGTTGAGAACTTTGGCGTCTCCCATATTGAGGGTGGAGAAGAAATAATCCACATCGTAGGCTTTGCGAATTTCGTTAAGTACCGGTGAAAAATGCTGTCCCCAGCTGATGATGGCAGCTCGGTTGTGGTTGATTCTCAAGTCGCGCCCAATGGCCACTGTTCGAAGACGGTCACCCAGCCAAAGATTTTGAATCACAAATGTGGCCACACCTTGAAGGCTGCGATCTTCTTTTCGGCGTAAAATATAAGAGACGTGTTGGTCGGATTGGATATCGTAGGGAAGAAAAAAGTCATCATGCCGGTCAATTTTGAGTTGCATGAGCTCGCCCACGGTGAAGCTGCGAAAAAACTGTTTTAATTCCCAGCTGTTTTCAGGGCGAGCAATCTCGAGAATCATGCCTGGGGGTCCCACTTGACTTCGGGTGTTTTTGTTTGCAAGTGGATCCAGCGAGCCAGGATAAAGAAAAAATCACTCAAACGATTTAAGTAGATGAGACTTATTGAGTAGGGCTCCTCTTCAGCGCCCATTCCTACCAAGTGCCTCTCTGCTCTTCGACAAATGGTGCGACAAATATGAGCAGCCGAGCTGGCGGGGTGTCCACCAGGTAGAATGAAAGCGCTGAGCTGAGGCAGTGGGTGGTTGAAAAAATCAATTTCCTTTTCAAGCCACTCGACATTTTCGTGGTTCAGCTGCGGCAGCTTTTGCAAAACATTTCTGTCTTCGCAGGCCAGAAGTGAGCCCACATTGAACAAGTGGTTTTGAACACGAAATAGAGTTTTATTTAATCGCTCATCGGAGAGCTGAGAATGTAATTTTAAATGCTCGACAAGCTGACCTATAAAACAATTGAGTTCGTCCACGTCACCATAGGCCTGGACACGTGGGTGATATTTGGAAACCTGTGACCCGTCCACAAGGCTTGTGGTCCCAAGGTCGCCCTTTTTTGTATAGACGCTTGCTTTCGGAATTTGACTCATAATCAACTTATGATCCATGCTGGGTTCATGGCAAGTCAATCACTGTTGGTGACCATTCCTCACTCGGGCGAAAAAATACCTGATTTTTGCACTTGGTTGCAGGGCCTACCTGAGGAAATTCTCATGTGTGATGTGGATCGTTTTGTTGATCTCCTCTACGTGCCGACTTTGCAAGATTTTAAAATTCCCTTTGTCCAATCTGATTGGCATCGTTACGTAGGCGATTTGAATCGACTGCCGACGGATGTGGATGCCAGCACTGTTGAAAATCATCCCACTCCACGGGGGCCCCACACGCGTGGGTTTCATTGGTCCATAACAACTTACGAGCATCCCTTGATGAGTCGCCCCCTGACTGTGGAAATGCATGAAAAATTGGTGGAATTGATTTATCAGCCCTTTCATCAAAAAATAAAAGAAACTTGTTTGCAGTTTCCCCAGGGACCCATTTACCATTTAGATGTGCATAGCATGCCCTCAATTGGCACGGCTCAGCATCGAGATCCCGGGGAATTGCGAGCTGACATTGTGATCAGTGATCAGTTGGGTAAAAGCTCCCATTCTTTTTTTCGCGATCTGGTGATCTCTAGCTATGTTGTTGCAGGCTTTAAGGTGGGTTACAATTGGCCCTATCTTGGAGGGCGCATGACTGAAACCTACGGCCGTCCCCAGTTGGGTCACCACACATTACAAGTGGAGCTCAATCGTGCGCTCTACATGGATGAAAAAACAAAAAAATTAAAACCTGATTATCACCTGGTCCAAAATAAGATCCGAGAATCGCTGAGTTCGATTGTCAAAGGCTTAGCTTGAAGCTAAACTACTCCACATGACTTTGCAGAAAAAAAGCCTCATTCGGAGAATCATTAAGCCTCTCGCATCCCTCAAGCTTGCAGTTGTTGTGATGGTTTTGATTGCCGTTTTGTCAGCCATCGGCACCATCATCGAAGCCAAGTGGGGCGTGGATCACGCTCAAAGACTTGTGTACAAATCAGCTTGGATGGTTTCCGTCATGATTCTTTTTATTGTCAATTTGACGGCTGTTATTTTCGATCGCTGGCCCTGGCAGGCCAAGCATTCCTCTTTTATTTTAGCTCACGTGGGACTCATTCTTATCGTGGTTGGACAATGGGTGGGCAGCAGCTACGGTGTGGATGGAATTATGAGCATTGGAATTGGTGGAAGTAGTAAAGTCATCACCATTCCTAATACTGAAATTCAAGTTTACACTTCCTTCGATGGAGTTAAATACACCCGTCTTTACCGAGATGATGTGGATTTTATCAGCAATCCTCCGACAGAAAAAAAACCCATCGAGTACAAAATTGACAACGAAACACTTAAATTTACTGATTATAAACCCTTCGTAGTCCCCAAAAGAGACATTGTTCCTGCCGAGCACCATCAAGAGGGTAGGGCTGTTCGATTTCAACTCAGAAATGAAAATGTCAGGACAGTCGAATGGCTTTTTCAAAAAGGAACTCAATTGGCCGATGTAAAGACCATGGGTTTAATGAATGTGGTTTTGGGTCCCTTGAAGCCAGAACTGATCGGGCAAAATATTTTGCATTTTGAATTTCAAAACAACGAATTGATTGTCACCACCTATAAAAAAGGAGAGTCCGCTCCGCACAAACGTTGGGTGGCCAATGAAGCAGACACTTTGAAGTTGGATTGGATGAACTTTGAGCTTAAACTACTGCGTGTTCTTCCTTCAGCTAAAGAAGACTGGGAGCTGATAGACAAGGATGGGCCGACGCCGCTGACCATGTCGGCTGCAAAATTAATCTACCGTGATAAAGAGCAGTGGGTTCTTTTGAACGACACTCTGAAAATATTCTCTGACAACGCTGTGTTCATTGTTTCCTATGGTCAAAAACGAGTGACTCTTGATTTTCCTGTCGCTTTGAAGAACTTTGAAATGATCAAGTACAAGGGGCTTAATAAAGCGCAGGAGTACAAAAGCATTGTTTCGGTTCCTGGCATTGAAGATCATGTCATTTCCATGAACGAACCTTTGAAGTACAAAGGGCTGACTTTTTATCAATCCAGCTTTCAGCAGGACGAAATGGGAACTCCCATTGCTTCAGTTCTCAGTGTTAATTATGATCCAGGTCGATTTTTAAAATACTTTGGATCTCTTATTGTCAGCATAGGAAGTATTCTACTGTTCTATTTTAGGAGGCAGTGGTCATGGAAGTTAAAAAAGTCTTAGGTTTACTACTTATTTTCGTAACTCGAGTTGTTTTCGCAAGTTCAGAGTTGCAAACACTTCCAGTGCAAGATGGGGGGCGGATCAAGCCCTTTGATAGTTTTGCTCGTGAACACTTGGAAATTGTTTATGGTAAAACCAAGCTCGAAGGTCGACCTGCCTTTGAAGTGATCATGACTTGGATGTTGACCCCTGAAGCCTGGGTGGACAAAGAAATCTTTGAAATTGGTCACGCCGATGTCAAAAAAAGATTAAATCTGGATCCTGAAAAAAAGCTCTTTAAAGGGCAGCAAATTTTTGATCAACCTGCTTTTCCTGAACTGATGGTGGAGCTTCGAGATAAAAGAGACACAAAAGAAAAGCTCACTCCTTATTATCAAGCGCTCCAAAGGTTGGAGAGTCAGTATTTTATATTCACTGAAATTGCGGCCGGGCGAATGCTCAAAGTATTACCTGTGGAAGGTCAAGAAAACTGGGTGTCAGTGGCGGATTTGCCCGAGCCTTTTCAAGCTCCTTTCGCAGAGATTTCAAAAAGTTTTGTTGGTTGGATCGGGGCCCAGGTTCAAGGTGGGGATGTAAAAAAAGCAAGCCAAGCTTTGGATGAATCGGCTAAGGCTTTCAAAGCTCAAGTGGATCAAGTGAAGGGAAGCTGGGACATTCAGCACGGGCGCTTGGGAATTGAGCTTCATTTCAATGAGTTTCATCCCTTTCGTTGGTCAGCTGTTTTTTATGCCCTGTCTTTGCTCTTTTTCTTGTTAGTTTGGATTGTAAAAAAGCCCGGTCTTCGACATGCCGCCAATGCCCTTTTGGGTCTTGGATTTTTACTTCATATCTATGGTTTTGCTGTTCGAGTTTATCTCACAGGACATCCACCTGTGACGAATATGTATGAAACAGTGGTTTGGGTGGCTTTTGGGACCATCATTTTCGCTGGCATATTGACGTATTATTTAAAAAGTCAGTTTATCATGTTGGGTGGAGCCATGGTGGCCACTATCTGTATGATCATCGCAGACAATGCTCCGGTCATTTTGGATGATACCATTCAGCCTTTGGAGGCCGTGCTCAGAAGTAACTATTGGTTAACGATTCACGTTTTAACCATCACCATCAGTTACTCGGCCTTCTTTTTAGCTATGGCGCTTGGAGACATAGGACTTATTTACTACATCCGCGGTGAAAAAAAGTTTCAGCAAGAAATTAAAGAACTGGCTCAAAGTGTTTACCGTTCCATGCAGATTGGTCTCGCTTTTTTGATCCCTGGAATTATTTTAGGTGGTATCTGGGCGGACTATTCTTGGGGTCGTTTTTGGGGTTGGGATCCAAAGGAAACCTGGGCTTTGATTGCAGCTTTGGGTTACTTGGCCGCCTTGCACGCTCGTCTTGTGGGTTTGGTCCGAGATTTTGGAATGCTGGCAAGTGGAGTCGCAGCTTTCTCTCTTGTCATCATGGCCTGGTACGGAGTGAACTTTGTTCTAGGAGCTGGATTGCACTCTTACGGCTTCGGAGCGGGTGGCATCGAATACGTCAGTGTTTTTGTTTTGCTACACTTCTTACTCATTGGTTACGCATGGCTTGTTCGAAGGGAACTTCAGAAGACTCAATAATGCTTTGCATAAGTGTTGCCCAAGTCCGCGAAAAGTCTTTAAATGTGTTGAAATTTTAAAATTCAACGCTCGTTCTCTCAACATAAGGTGTGAACTGCTATGCGAAGACTTGTGGGATTGTCTCTGTTGGTATTACTCTCTCTTGGGCTGACCGGTTGTAAGTTTCAATACGGAATTGGTTACAATCAAGGCTACGAACCTACTCAACCGATACCCTTTGACCATTCGGTCCACGTGGGTAAACACAATATTCAGTGTCAGTACTGCCACTCGCAGGTGGAAAGATCGACACACTCAAATATACCCTCTCTCCAAACGTGTATGAACTGTCATATTCAAGTGAAGACTGACAGTCCTCATATTACTAAATTGCGCGAAGCCTACGAAGCTGGACAAAGTATTGAGTGGGTGAAAGTTCACATGTTGCCAGATCATGTGCGATTCAATCACGCGGCTCATTTGAACAAAGGTGTGAGTTGTCAAACTTGTCATGGTGAAATTGAAAAAATGCAGGTGGTTAAACAATACTCCGATCTATCCATGGGTTGGTGTGTGAATTGTCACCGAGAACAACAAAGTAAAGCTCCTCTTAACTGTTCAACCTGTCATTACTAAAACTTGAGGATTTCAATGCAAACGCACAACAATACTGAACACAATCATGATCATGACTCCGAAGAAATTTTAGCTCAAAAAAAAGCAGCTCGTCCTCAGATCGAAAGATCCAATGAGTACTGGGTGAATCTTGAGCATTACAACAATGATCCAGAATTTTGGAAAGCCGCTGAAACTGAATTCCAATCATCTCCTTTAAGGGGCGAAAAAGAAGAGGGCTGGGCTCGAAGAGAATTCCTGAAATTAATGGGAGCTTCTGTGGCTATGACCACAGCGGGCTGTATTCGACGTCCTGTTCAAAAAATTGTTCCCTATGCAAAGCAACCTGAAGAGGTTGTATTGGGGGTCGCCAATTATTACACGGCTTCCTTTCATGATGGACTTGAACCCATCAGCGTTTTGGTTAAAACCAAAGAAGGTCGACCTCTAAAAATTGAAGGCAATTCTGAGGCTCCCCTTTCGGGTGGTGGAACTTCTGCTAGATCTCAAGCGGCTTTGATGAGTCTCTACGATCCTGAGCGACTTAAAGGGCCTCGAAAAAACTTATTCAACGAAAAAAGAACAAACAAGGACACCATTCAAATTAAATGGGATGATTTGGATGATCAAATCACAGAACAACTTAAAAAAGGGAAAGTGGCCTTACTTACGGGATCTGTTCCCAGTCCTTCAACTCGGTCTATCATGAAGGAATTCTGCCAAGCCTTCGGCGGTGAACATTTCACTTGGGAACCTTTGAATCTTTCTGATTTGGCTGAAGGCCAAAAGCTTTCCTACGGGGATTCCTCAGTCCCTTATTATCACTTTGATCAAGCTAAAATGATTGTTTCCATCGATGCTGACTTCCTAGGAGCTTGGCACACACCTGTAGCGAACACTCGCCAGTTCTCTAAGGGTCGTAAAGATCTAGATAAAATGACTCGGTTGGTGGTGTTTGATTCCAATTACTCATTGACGGGTGCCAATGCTGATATCCGTTACAAAATAAAGCCCAGTGACCAAATTAAAGTGGCCATGGGTCTGGCCCATGAAATCGTTGTTAAAAAAGGACTTGGCTCCTACGCTTCGAATTCAGCTGTTAAGTCTGCCCTCGAAAAATTTGAAAAAGCCTCTCAAGAATTGGGAATTGATGCCAAATCATTTTCTCAAGTGGCTCAAGACCTATGGGAAAATAAGGGTAAAAGTTTAGTTGTGGCCGGCGGACTTCCCACTTTGACGGGTCAGCATCTTGATTTGCAGGTGGCTGTGAACTTTTTGAACTCGGTTCTGGGAAATGACGGTCAAACGGTTAATCATAGTCAGGACTGGTCTTCTTCACTTTCAGGTTCTTGGTCTGATTTAAAGTCTTTGATTGGTAAAATGAATGCAGGACAAATCAAAACTCTGATTTTACATAAGACAAATCCTATTTACAGTTTGCCCAACTCAATGGGTTTCGAAGAGGCTTTGAAAAAAGTGGAAATGGTGATCACCACGAGTGATCGCATGGATGAAGTTGCTGAAAAAGCTCATTACATTGCTCCTGACAACCACACCATGGAAAGTTGGGGAGACGCGGAGCTCACAAAAGGTTTAGTCGCTATTCATCAGCCCACATTGCGTCCCCTTTGGGACACGCGCTCCTTTCAGTTGTCACTGATGACTTGGGCTTATTTGGCTAATGTCGGACCCAAGCGTCTTCTCGCCTATGAATCCTATTTTGATTATCTTAAAAATTACTGGAAAGAAGAAATTTACCCCAGTCAGGGCAAAGGGCGCTCCTTCGACGCTTTCTGGCAGAATGTGCTTCAGGTTGGATTCACGGGAGAAGCTCCCAAGGCTGCTAGCTCAAGATCTTTTAAATTAGACGCTTTGACTCAAGTAAAGCCTGTCGCATCAACCAATGATTATGAGCTTGTGCTTTATCCAACAGTTCAGTTGGGTGACGGAACACAAAGTAACATTGCTCTTTTGCAGGAACTGCCTGATCCCGTGACCAAAATTGTTTGGGATAATTATGTTTCTGCCTCCATAGCCACAGCTGAAAAGCTCAAGTGCAAAGAGGGAGACTTGGTACGTATTACTGTCGATGCGATAGAAATGACATTGCCTCTGCATATTCAGCCTGGATTGCATGATCAAGTGTTAGCTGTGGCTGTCGGTTATGGTCGCACCCATGGCGGATCCATTGCTAACGGTGTTGGGCAAAATGCTTATCGACTAGCTTCTATCAAGGAGCAGCCTCAGTTTGCAGGGCAAAAAGTTTCCATCCTTAAATTAGGAAAAAGAACACAATTGGCGACCACGGCAGGCCACCACTCTATGGAAGGTCGACAAATCATCAATGAAGCTACTCTGGCAGACTTTAAAAAAGATCAAGCAGCTGGATTGCACAAGCACCACATCTGGTCCATTTGGAGTGGCCATCAGTACAATGGCAACAAGTGGGGCTTGGCTGTTGATTTAAACTCTTGCACAGGTTGTTCAGCTTGTATGGTGGCCTGTTCCACAGAAAACAATGTGCCTTCTGTGGGTAAAAAATATGTTCTTGAAGGTCGTGAAATGCACTGGATCCGAATTGATCGCTACTACAAGGGGGATCCTTCGCAGCCAGAAGCCGTTTTTCAGCCTGTGATGTGTCAGCATTGTGACAATGCTCCTTGTGAAACAGTTTGCCCGGTACTGGCCACTGTTCATAGCGACGAAGGCACCAACGATATGGCTTACAACCGTTGCGTCGGTACTAGGTATTGCTCTAACAACTGCCCCTACAAAGTCAGAAGATTTAACTGGTTCAACTATAGAAAAGAAATCCCGGCTCCCAGTCACATGGCTTTCAATCCTGATGTGACTGTGCGTATGCGCGGAGTGATGGAAAAGTGCACTTTCTGTATTCAAAGAATCAGATCGGCTCGAAGCGCAGCTAAGCTTGAAAATCGAAAACTCAAAGATGGCGATGTAAAAACCGCGTGTCAGACGGCTTGTCCAACAGACGCTCTTGTTTTTGGGGATATGAATGATCCAAATTCAAAAGTTTCAAAAGCATTTGCTGAGCCTCGAACTTACGGTCTTCTTGAAGAGTGGGGAGCAAAGCCAAGCGTTCGCTATATGACTAAAATTCGTAACAATGGAAAAGAGTCGGCAGCTAAGGGAGATCACTCATGATGAAGCGCAATCAACTGATTCTTGGTAACAAGACTCTTGCACAAATCACAGATGACATATGTCGACCTGTGGAAACTCTTCCTTCCAAGGGGTGGGTGGCTCTCTTTTTAAGCGCTAAATCACTTCTTGTTTTCTATGTTATAATTTTGGGAATCATCATCGCTAATGGAATGGGTCTTCTTGGAGTGAACCACCCCAATGGTTGGGGAACGATGATTATCACTTTCGTTTTTTGGATTGGTATTGGTCACGCGGGAACTCTGATTTCTGCCATTCTGTTTTTATTTCGTCAAAAGTGGAGAACTTCAGTTGCTCGAAGCGCTGAAGCCATGACTGTTTTTGCGGTGATGACAGCGGGTCTTTTTCCGCTTCTGCACACGGGTCGTCCTTGGTTGGATTTTTGGTTGTTCCCTTATCCGAATCAACGTGGACCACTTTGGGTGAATTTTAGATCACCACTTTTGTGGGACGTTTTTGCCGTCTCTACTTACGCCACAGTCTCGTTGGTTTTTTGGTATATTGGTTTAGTTCCCGATTTTGCTACAATCAAAGATCGCGCTAAAAATAAAATTCGTCGAGTAGTTTACGGAGCTTTATCTTTAGGTTGGCGTGGCACGGCTCGCAACTGGAGCCACTACGAAATGCTGTATCTTTTGCTCGCGGGCTTGTCGACTCCTCTGGTGTTATCAGTTCACACTATCGTTTCTTTTGACTTCGCCGTGGCCTCACTGCCTGGTTGGCATACGACTATTTTTCCTCCCTACTTCGTTGCGGGAGCCATTTTTTCTGGATTCGCCATGGTGGTCACTTTGATGACTTTGGTTCGGATCGGAATTCCACAGTTTAAGGATTACATCACAATCGATCACATGGAAGTGATGAACAAGATCATCATGGCCACAGGATTGATGGTGGGTTATGCCTACGCTTCCGAGTTCTTTATTGCTTGGTACTCTGGGAATCAGTACGAACGATTTGTCTTTATCAACCGTGCTTTTGGTCCTTATGGTTGGTCCTATTGGATCATGGTTTGTTGTAATGTTATCATTCCCCAGGTTTTCTGGTTCAAATCTCTCCGCAGAAGCATCCCTGTGATGTTTGTGGTCTCAATATTTGTAAACATTGGAATGTGGTTCGAGCGTTATGTGATCACCATCACATCCTTGCACCGTGATTTTCTGCCTTCCAACTGGGGACAGTACGCTTGGTCCTTTTACGATGCTGCGGTTCTATTTGGAAGCTTCGGAATGTTCTTAACTCTTTTCTTACTTTATCTTCGACTTGTACCTGCGGTTTCCATCGCAGAAGTGAAGCCTGTGCTTCCAGTGGGTCGTGACGGTCACGGAGGTCAGCACTAATGGCTAAAAAAAGACTGGGTGGTTTTGCTGGTATTTGGATGGATGAACACAAGGTACTCGAAGCGGCTCGGCGTGTTCACTCCTTGGGTTATTCAAAATTTGACGCGATTTCCCCTTACCCTGTGCATGGTATGGAAGAAGCCTGCGGAATTAAACGATCTCCCATTCCCTACGTCACGTTTGGTGCGGGCATGGTGGGCTTACTTTCAGCTGTATGGTTGACATGGTGGACGTCAGCAGTGAACTGGCCTATTAACGTGGGTGGAAAGCCCTTTTTCAGTTTACCTGCTTTTATTCCAATTATTTTCGAACTCACAATTTTATTTGCTGCGCTTTCTTCAGTGGGAGCCTTGTTTTATCTCTGTAAACTTCCACAGGTGGATCCACCTGTTATTGACCCAGATCTGACTTCGCACAAATTCGCTATTTTTGTGCCAGAAAATGAAACGGGATATGATGAAGGCAAACTCGACAAGTTGTTCAAGGAATTAGGAGCCGTAGAGACGAAGAAAGTGGCGGAGTACTAAAATGAAGAGTCAATTAATGACACTTGTAAAAACACTTGCAGCCCTATCACTGGTAACAACGATGGCGGCCTGTAATTTAGATAAATCAAAACCTAATATTGAACTGATTCAGGACATGATGGAATCTCCCGCTATAAAAGCTCAGGAATACGATCCAACAGCCCCCAATGGAATCAGCTCCCGAGTTCCACCGCAAGGCACTGTCCCGCAAGGATTCGAACCCTATGCTCCTGGTAACAACTTTGAAGCAGCTACAAATTTAAAAAATCCAGTGGCTGGGGATTTTTCTGAAGAAGTATTATCTGTCGGGCTTACTCACTACAACACTCAGTGCATGGTTTGCCACGGTCAATTGGGAGAGGGTTCTGCTAAATCCACAGTGGCTGAGTTTATGGCTTTAAAACCACCGACATTGTTGTCAGAAAAAATTCGTGGTTGGACAGACGGGCAAATTTACCACGTGATCTCCATGGGCCAAGGTGTGATGGGGGGATATGCCCATCATATTCCTCAACAGGAGCGATGGCAGGTGGTTAATTATATCAGACACTTACAAAAAGATTCGAAAGAATAGGATTTAAGAAATGGCAAGCACTGGATCTCATCAAGAAGTTAAAGTTGAAAAGTTCGTGCCCTCTAATAATTTAAAAACCGTGATGTGGGTTTTGATCGGCCTTGGGCTTTTGTCCTTTGTAATCGGTCTCAGATCACCTGAAAGATTGTGGCCCGCTTATCTAACAGCTTTTTTCTATTTCTCTTGTTTGGGTTTAGGTGGACTTTTCTTCACATCTATTCAGCACATCGCAAAGGCCGGTTGGTCCACTAGCATCCGAAGACTATCTGAAAGTATGACGGCCTTTATCCCCTTTATTTTAGTGGGCGGAATTATACTTTTATTGGGAGTAAAGTATCTTTTCCCCTGGTCAGACCCCGCCGTGATTGCCAGTAAGCCCTTGGTGGCCGCAAAAGTGGATTACTTAAACATCCAATTTTTTGCTGTAAGGATTGTTTTATTTTGCGTGGGATGGCTTGTTTTCCGTCACCTCATCGTTGGAAATTCAATCAAACAAGATACTTCTGGTGATGAATCCCTAACCCATAAAAATGTGGGTCTTTCCATCGGATTCATTTTGTTTTTTGCAATTTCCTTCACATTATTTAGCATGGATCTACTCATGAGCCTTCTTCCCACTTGGTACTCCACCATTTTTGGGATTTATGCTTTTTCGGGTTTGTTTCAGTCCTCTTTGGCTTTTTTGGCTTTGATGATCATTTTCATGACTCGTTCAGGTTTCATCAAAGGCTATGTGACGACTGAGCATCTGCATGATGTGGTTAAGTTTTTAAAAGGTTTTACTGTTTTTTGGGCCTACATCGCTTTTTGTCAGTACATGTTAATCTGGTATGCCAATATTCCTGAGGAAACTGAATATTACCTCATGCGCTCACAAAACAGAGGTTGGATTATGATTTCCATGGCACTTTTAATTTTCCGATTTATTGTGCCCTTTTTGGCTCTGTTGCCTCGTGGTCTTAAAAGAAATGAAAATCATGTGATTTTAGTATCTTGCTTGATATTAATTATGCAGTACGTGGACATTTACTGGATGGTTTATCCCAACTTTTTCCATGGTCATGTCACTTTTGGACTAACTGAAATCGGTATGTTTGCTGGATTTGCTGGTCTCTTTCTTTACTCCGTGAGTTCTTTTTTGCAAAAGAACTCTATCGTAGCTGTGAAGGATCCAAGGCTCCATGAGGCGATCAATCACCATGTGACTTATTAAACAAAGGCTTCAATGAGTCCTCAGTTCATCAGCCTTTCAATTGGATTTAGTAGTTAATGTTAGAGTTCATATTTTTGTTTGACGCATGCAACCGATATCCCTTACAATTTCGGAATGCGTCGAACCCCTTCAGCCAAATTCTTTTAATGGCCAAAAAATCAAAATGACTCAAATTAAAATCATTCTTCCTGATTCTTCAGTAAAAGTATTTGATCACGAACCCTCTGCTCTTGAAGTGGCTGAAGGTATAGGTCCTCGGCTGGCTAAGGAAACCCTTGGGGTGAAACTCAATGGCAGCCCCGAAGTGGTTGATTTCCGACTCCCTTTGAAAGACGGAACTCGAATAGAGCTTGTCACCACACGCAGCCCTGAAGCTAATGAAGTTGTTCGGCATAGTGCTGCACATATCATGGCCCAAGCTGTGCAAAGAATTTGGCCAGAAGTAAAAGTGACCATTGGGCCCGTTATCGAAAGTGGGTTTTACTATGACTTTGATTCGCCGTTTACTTTCACTGAAGAGCATTTCGAAAAAATCGAAAAAGAAATGCAAAAAATTGTCGATGCTAACTTTCCTTTGAAACGCAAAAATGTGGAGATCAACGAAGCCATTCAAGTTTTTAAAAAAATGGGTGAACGCTTCAAAGTCGAAATCATTGAAGATCTGAAGGTCAAAGGTGAGTCCGAAGTGGGTATCTACGATCAGGGAGATTGGTTTGATCTCTGTCGAGGGCCCCACGTTCAAAGCACGGGGCAAATCAAAGCCTTTAAGCTTTTGAGTGTGGCGGGTGCTTATTGGCGTGGAGACGAGAAAAACCCCATGCTCCAGAGGGTTTATGCCACTGCTTTTCAAGACAAAAAAGAATTGGATAAACACCTTCAAAACTTAGAAGAGGCCAAAAAAAGAGATCATCGAAAACTAGGTCGAGAGCTGGGTCTTTTTATGTTCCATGAATGGGCTCCGGGATCACCCTTTTTTACGGGCCGTGGAACTATTGTCTATAATGAGCTCCAGCGGTTTCTGCGTGAAAAGTACCGTGAGCATCATTACCAAGAGGTGATCACACCCCAAATTTTTGATGTGAGTCTTTTTAAAACTTCAGGGCATTACCAAAACTACAAAGAAGACATGTATTTTATGAAAGCAGATGAGCGGGAGTTTGGTGTAAAACCCATGAACTGTCCTTCTCACTGCCTTATCTTTGGATCCACACATCACTCCTACAAAGATCTTCCTATCAGAATGGCCGACTTTGGAAGGCTTCATCGTTACGAAAAATCAGGAGCCATGTCCGGGCTCACGCGAGTGAGAACTTTCTGCCAGGATGATGCCCATGTTTTTTGCACATTGGAGCAACTTCAATCTGAGATTCAAAACTTTATGAATCTTTTCAATGAGGTCTACACCACCCTGGGTATGACAGATTATAAAATTGGCTTGAGCACTCGTCCTCAAGCTCGGATGGGAAGTGATGAAGTTTGGGATCAGGCCGAGTCAGCCTTGGCTCAAGCTTTAAAAAACCTGAACCTCAAGTATCACATTAATGCCGGTGATGGTGCTTTTTACGGACCTAAATTAGATTTTCAATTTGTCGATGCCATTGGTCGTCATTGGCAGTTGGGGACTCTTCAGTGTGATTTCAATTTACCCCAAGCCTTTGATTTAAAATATGTGGGTGAAGATAACACCGAACATCGACCTGTGATGCTCCATCGAGCAGTTTTAGGATCGCTCGAAAGATTCATTGGAGTTTATTTAGAGCACACCGGTGGGCACTTGCCAGTTTGGTTATCTCCTGTGCAAGTGATCATTTTGAATGTCACAGATCGTGTGAACCCTTATTGTGAAGAATTGCAAAAAAATCTTTTTGCCCAAGGTGTGAGAGTTGAGTTTGATCGAAAGAATGAAAAATTGAATTACAAAATTCGTGAAGCTCAAATGCAAAAAATTCCTTACATGATTATCGTAGGGGACCAAGAGGCTCAAAATAAAACTGTCAGTGTTCGATTGCGTGATGGAAAAATGATAAATGGAATTGAAATGGCTCGATTTATGAGCCATTTAGACAAAGAAATAAAAACGCGACAAAGCCAAGAGCTTTAGGAGGTCTACAATCGCGACTCAATTTGGTAAAGATACGAAAGGCAGCAGTGGCGGGGGAAATTTCCGCGACAACAATAAAAAACGCGGTCAAGAAGGCTTGCGTGTCAATCGAGACATTCGCGCCCCCCAAGTGCGTGTGATCGATGACAATGGACAAATGGTCGGCGTCATGGCTGTCCCAGAAGCTTTACGTTTGGCTGAGGATCGAGGTCTTGACCTGATTGAAATCGTGCCTAATGCCACTCCTCCCACTTGTAAGATCATGGATTATGGCAAATTCAAGTATGAAAAGAAAAAGCAGGAAGCAGCAGCTCGAAAAAAACAAGTGATCGTGACTGTTAAAGAAATTCAAATGCGTCCTCGTACAGATCAACATGACTTTGAAACTAAAATGCGTCACGCCAGACGATTTCTGCTTGAAGGTGATAAAGTCAAGATCAACATGCGCTTTCTAGGCCGTGAAATGGCTCATCAAGAATTTGGTATTCAACTGATGAAAAAAGCCATGGAGTTTGTTCAGGATCTTTCTATGGTTGAAACTCAACCCAAGATGGAAGGTAAACAAATGTTTACTTTGATCGCACCAGATCCTGTTAAGATTAAAGATTTCCTAAAATCAAATCCAGACGCCGTTAAAAAAGCCCAAGCAGCAGCTCCCGGCGATTTAAAAGCTGAAAAAGAAGAAGAAGAGTAGTTTTTACTGTCCAGAATTCTGACAGGTGCGAATTAATCTTCGATCAACTAAGTTACCCCCTAATCTTGTTAGGGGGATCTATGAATCTGGCTCAATTGTCCATACCACTTATTGTTTCAGGACTTCTGTATGCTTCGCCTTCCTACGCTATTTTTGGTTGGCTTGCAGATATCACAAACTCGGGTTGCACTTGGAATGAAAAAGATCCCAACGACGCCGCTGTTTTAATGCATGAAAGACTGTCAACACCACTTCCTAAAGGGCTCAATCGTAAAGTGATTCCCTTTCAAGAGGCTGATTTTAAGAAACCTTGGATTAGATCCTTCGAGTACGTAATTGTGGTGAATAATTCCAGTCCCTACGTTCACCATCAAGAGTTGCCACAACCCATGCCTTTTATCACAGAGCCTTTGATTCGATTCGGCATCGAAGATGTCACTCGCTTTAATGCTTTTCAAAACTCTCCTGTGAGCCCAGAAGAGTCTCAGTCCAATGCCGAGATTTTTCTGTCTCGCTACGCCAGTGAAGCCAATAAGGTAAAAAGTTTCGGTGAGTTGGTTTATGAGCGAAACTCTCGTGGCGAGCGTGTGCCTAAAAAGTCAGGTCTTAAGGAAGCTCAAACCATTCGAATTTACCGAAACGGGCAGCTCATTCGAATGGCTCAAATTTCCACGGGGCGTGGTTCTTTTCAAAAACGAGGAAGAAGGCCCCATTGTGAACAGCCTTTTGAGAGCTATCACACCTTCACTGAGCCGGGATATTATACATTTCAAGATTTAATAAAGGACTACAAGTCCAAGTCCTACGATGCTGATATGCCTAATTCTTTGTTTTATAATGTTGGCCGAGGTTTGGCTCTGCATGAAGTCAGTCTAGATGCTAAAATAGCAACTTTGGGAGCGCCAGCAAGTGGGGGCTGTACTCGGATGGATCCAGACACGGCTGAATCTCTCTATGAAGCTGTTTTGGCTACTGAAAATTCTACAATCCCCGTGATTGATATTTATGGTCGCCCCGTCCTTGATGCAAATGGTCAGCTGACTTACAAAAACAGTGAGGAAGTTGTCTATGCCGAGGGTACATCCAAGGAAAAGCGTATTCGCACAGGCAAAGCTTACAATGCTCTGTTGGTGATTCAGCCTGATCCCGTGGCCGACGCTAATCCTGACCAAGACAGAAGTGCCCGGTTTCGATTTCGTCGATAATTTTAAGAGCTTGAGATTGAATCCTAACCTGCACAAGAGAATTGTTTTACATAGCTAGGGGATTCTGCTACGTTGGCACCCTTAGCTGATAGGCTTGCAAGTCATGACTCAATGAAGGGCCATGCGCCTTTATCGGTAGAAGAAGGAAATATGAAACAGAAAACCCATTCGGGTGCGAAGAAGCGTCTAAAGCTTCTCCCTAGCGGAAAAGTAAAAAAGAAAAGCACTAAGTTGCGTCACTTGAACTCTCATATGAGTTCAAAAACAAAGCGTCAGTTAGGTAAAACCAGCTACGTCAACGATGCTAACATGTATCAAACTAGCCGCACATTGGTGTTTTAAGGGAGAGGTGAATTATGGCTCGTGTAAAATCAGGTAAAACAAATCGTGCTCGTCACAAAAAAGTTCTTAAGCGTGCTAAAGGCCGTTATAGCGCTAACTCTCGTGCCTATACCCATGCTGTGGAGATGGATGATCGAGCAATGGTGTATGCTTACAAACATCGTAAGATGCGTAAGCGCCAATTTCGTGCTCTCTGGAATCAACGAATCAATGCTGCCGCTCGTATGTTTGGAACAACTTACTCTCGACTCATTGGTGGCTTACTCAAAGCCAACGTTGAAATCGACCGCAAGAACCTAGCTGAGTTAGCTATTCATGATCTCAAAGGTTTCGAAGCTCTTTGCAAACATGCAATGAAGTAGTCTGGACCTGAAAGGGTGAGATGAGCGATGTGATTGAAAAAACTCTGCATTTTGAAAAGCGGAAGCAGGATCACATCCGACTCTCCCTGGATGACTCAAGTCAGTCTTCCCATCGCTCAGATTGGGAAAGATTCCGACGTCAGCACAATGCTTTTCCAGAAATCAATTTTAAAGAGGTGGATATTTCCACCTCTTTTTTTTCGCAAAAACTATCCGCTCCTTTTTTTATTAGCTCCATGACAGCAGGGCATACAGACGGAGTGGAAATCAACCGTCGACTGACACGAATCAGTCACGAAAAGCAAATTCTGATGGGCTTGGGTTCTCAAAGGCGTGAACTGAATGATCCTACAGTTCAAAATGAATGGAAGGACCTTCGCTCTCAGTATCCAAAGGCCCTTTGGCTCAGCAACATCGGACTGGCACAAGTGATACAAAACTCTCCGAGCTCAATTCTCAAAATATTGGACTCAACACAAAGTCTTGGAC
>JBKDFX010000133.1:0-28493 GCA_046336825.1 Bdellovibrionales bacterium
GGCCGTCATCGGATTTCTTGAAACCATCCAACGCTGACTTCAGAAACTTCTCCTGCCACTTGTAAAATGCCGTCGGACTGATGTCGTACTTCTTGCAAATCTCGGATACTGAAGACTTCGAAGTCATTTGCTCTTTGATGATTTTGAATTTCTGGTCTGGCGAAAAGTGCCGACGTTGCCTATCCTGATTCTGTTCCATATCGCTTCACTCCTTTGACGCAATACTGGGATTAAATCATCCACTAAATGCTCGCGTCAAAAGTCCGATTAACAAAAAAGCGGGACAGGCAATGTAAATTGGAAACACAGTATGGTTACGATTAGTAATTTTAGATTTTTCATAAAGCTCCCTTTGTGCATCTCAAATTGAGAAACTGTTAATTTTTAAATCTAGCGCAAACAGTCCTTGCAAGTTATGTTCTTGTCTCAAATTGAAACGCTAATGAAATCAGTTATGATTCAATTGGATTTGTTCAAATTATGATTTTTAAAAAGTAACGAAAGATGTCAGTGGGTCAAAATTTGTTACCAATAATCCGTATCCACATTTAAATCTTGATCGATGTAGATTTGGCAACTCAAACGCTCATCTGGTGGGCAAGAGTTTCTTTTTAGTGTTTCGTTTTCAAGTTCAGAAACTTCAGGCAGCTGAGCAGCATCGACTCGCATACGACAATTCCCACAAATCCCTTCGCCTTTGCAGCTGGAGGCCACGGGCACTCCATGTTTGAGCAAAAATTGCATAAGATTTTCACCAGCTAAAGCGGTCAGGGGAGCTTTGTTTTTGACAAAAGAAATTGTCGGCATATAAGTCAGTCTAGAATGAAATTTGAGAAAAACGAATCGATTCTTATTTTGGGTGGAAGTCGTGGGCTGGGTCTGTCTTTTTTAAAGGGTTTTAAGGCTCTCGAAATTCCTGTGGAAAATCGATCACGTAAATCTCTACCCTCGTTTGATTTTTCAAAAACTGAAATTTGGCCCTTAATTATTGAACAAATAGTGGAATTGAATCCAAGTCGAATTATTTACTGCGCCGGTGGAGGTCCCTACGGCCCCTATTCTCGATTTGAGTGGAAGGATCATCAGTGGTCTCTTCGAGTCAATTTCGAGTTCCCCGCTTTTTTAATTTTAAATTTACTCAAAAAATCTCCGCAGAATTTGAAACAATTAGTTTTTATTGGATCCCAGGTGGCTGAAAGCAAACCTGATCCAGGTGCGGCCTCTTATGCAGCAGGTAAGCATGCCCTCAAAGGGCTCATTTTTAGTATTATTGCAGAAAATCAAAGTCCTTTTGATTTGAGATTGTTAAGTCCTGGTTACATGGACACTGATTTATTACCCCTGGGGGCTCCTCCTCGATTAAAAGGGCTTGCGCGCTCGCCAGATGCCATTGCTAGCCAAATGATTCAGAGCATAAGTAATCCAGAACATCGATTTTCCCATCAGTGCTTTGATTGAACCTCCTGTCGATTTGAATTAGGATCAGGACCTCATTTAAGGTGGTTTCTATGGAGCAAAAAATTGAAAATACGGTCATTATCGGATCTGGTCCTGCAGGTCTTACTGCGGCTGTTTACACTGCAAGGGCCCGGCTTAACCCTCTCATGATTGAAGGTGAAGAGGCGGGTGGTCAGTTGATGATCACCACTGAAGTTGAAAATTATCCTGGTTTTGAGCATGGGGTGACAGGTCCTGATTTAATTGCAGTGATGCGCAAGCAGGCCGAAAGATTTGGCACTCGATTCATTACAAAGAATGTCACTAAAGTTGATTTTAATACTTGGCCTTTCAAAATCTGGATTCGCGATACTTTGCATTTGGCTAAAACAGTGATTATTTCCACTGGTGCCAGTGCTAAACTTTTGGGTATTCCTTCTGAAAAGCAATACATGAGTAAAGGTGTTTCTGCTTGTGCAACTTGTGATGGTGCTTTTTTTCGGGATGTGGAAGTGGGTGTGGTTGGTGGTGGTGACACCGCCATGGAAGAAGCCACTTTTCTCACTCGGTTTGCTAAAAAAGTTTATGTGATTCATCGTCGGGATTCATTCCGAGCTTCTAAAATTATGCAAGATCGTGTTTTGAATCACCCTAAAATTGAAGTGATCTGGAACTCAGAAGTGACAGAAGTTAAAGGCAACGGGAAAGAAGTGACCGGAGTCGTTCTAAAAGACACTGTAAAGGGAACAACTTCAGAAAAAACATTGCAAGGATTATTTATCGCCATTGGGCACCAGCCCAACACTAAACTTTTTCCAGAATTTCTTGAGCTCAATGAGGCTGGTTATTTAAAAACGAAGGCAGGCTCAACCTACACAAAAATTCCAGGGGTTTTTGCTGCAGGTGATGTTCAGGATCCCAATTACCGCCAAGCCATCACGGCTGCAGGCACGGGTTGTATGGCAGCCATTGATGCTGAAAGATGGCTTGAAAATAAAGAAGCAGGAGCTCATTAATTAAATGAAAAAAATGGGCACTCTTGAACTTATACAAAAAATTGAAAAGCTGACTAAGCAAAGAATGACATCTGACCCTGTGGTGTCCTTGGATCAGTTTCGTGATCTTAAAAATAAATTAGATCCCAAAACAATTCTGATTATTGAGGATGATGATTCCATGCAATCAGCGTTAATTCGTATGCTCGAGCCGGAAGGTTACGTATTAAGAATGGCTCGAGATGCCAGTGAATTGACTAATCTATTGGATGACAGCCCCGTTGATCTCATACTGATGGACATTGGACTGCCATGGATTGATGGCTTTGAATTAGCAGAAATGCTCAAACAACACTCCACCTTAAAAGATATTCCACTTTTGTTTGTTTCTGGCCAAGCCACGGATGAAGATATGGAAAAGGCTTTTGATATTGGAGCAGATGGATTTTTAAAAAAGCCCTTCGAAGTTTCTAAGCTGAGAAGCACCATCAAGCAGCTGCTTGAAATGCATGCCGAGTAAGTTTAAGGAATAATTAAAATTCCGTAGGGTGAACTGATAAAATTATTAGAATCATTACCTAGTGGAGTTGCCGTTAATCCATCAGCTGATACGACCATGACATAATTTAAGGTTTGATCCACAACTAAGACACTTCCATCAGATCTAACGGCCAAGCCCCCAGGATTGGGTAAGGTTACAGTGTTGGAGTAGCTCCATGTTGTAGAGCCTAGGGTGGGATTGTACTTTCTGATGGTGTCTGTGGTGCCATTAAAGGAAGCGTAAATATTCCCAGAAAAATCAGATTTACAATCCATCACATCCGTTGTTCCTGTAATTCCTGAAGAAGCAGTGGCAGTTTGTGTTCCCGCTGCATCGTAAAGCCTCACGGCATCGGTGGTGGTTGAGCAATGAACAAAAGTGCCACTGGCACGGGCGCCGATTCCAGAACCTGCCGTTTGTAATGATTTTGGCCAAGCACCAGCTGTTATTTGAGTTCCAGTCACGCCGTTTAATTTTTCAACACGATTGCCACTGGAGATTACAACGAGAAGATCACCTGAGGTCAGCATGGCCAGACCTCTTAGTGATCCACTCAGCGCTGCTGAAGTGGAAAAATCTCGGACGGTCAATGTGCTGATTGAAACTGCTTTGATGCTTCGACTTCCAGCGCTGTCAACGGCAACTAAAATTTCATTGGTGAGAGGATTATAAGCGAGACCATAGGGAGCTTGCCCAGAAGCATTTTCGATTTCGAGAAGGGTGCCCTTATAAATACCGGTTGAATCAAAAACTTTTACGTCCTTGGATCCCACGCTACTTATGACAATGTCACCACTGGATATGATGAATGAAGAGTCCTCTTCGTCGTCCTTTTTGGGACTTGAGCAAGCACTTACAAGGCAAGCTAAAAGCACCAAAATGGAACAGTTGAAAAGGCGATCTCTATTGAAACCCATACGAGACTTTTCGGTCGGTCAAGGGACAAAATTAAGACATTTTAACAGGATTCTCAATATGGGCCGAAGCTTGGTTACAAGTATTTGAGGCTCGTAATTAGGTAAAAAATACGAATAAACAATAATTATTCACATTCAATCTTGACGCTATAGCCATGTCATATCAACTTACACAGCTTCCGGAGATTATAAAATGTTTGATTCTGAAATTGGTCAGCTACTCGTACTTTACTTTTCAAAATACAAAGACGCCGCTTTCCGTGGGATTTTAATACTGGGTGGTTTGTATACATTCTTTTGGATTTTAAGGCCGAAGTTTATAGAAAAATTTAGAATTCAACCTCCAGCTCGTCAGGAGGCCAAACCTAAAGGTGAAATGTTTTATACTTTCACTACCTATTTAGTTTATGCTTTTTTTTCGAGTTTGATTGTTGTGATTTACAAAAAAACAGGTCACATCGCGATGTACACTGATATTAGCCAAATGGGTTGGTTTTATACAATCGCTTCATTTTTTATTTTTGTTTTTTATTCTGATACAACTTTTTATTGGTCCCATGTGTTGATGCATAAAAGTCCATTTTTTTATAAAACCCACTCCAGGCACCATCGTTTTATCAATGTGACTCCATGGGCGGCCTACGCTTTTCATACAGGTGAAGCTTTATTAAGTGCAGGATCCTTTTTCTTTCTCATGCTGTTATTGCCTTGGCACCCAATGGTTTTACTGACCTATGTTGTTTTCTCAATTTTTTATAATGGAATGATACACTCCGGTTATGATCTTATGCCCAAAACATGGAGACATCATTCTGTTCTTAAATGGTTGAGCACACCCACTCATCATATTTATCATCACCAAGTGTCTAATTGTAATTACGGATTTATCCTGACCTTTTGGGACAAAATAATGAAAACGGAAAAACTTCCTAATTAAGCAGATCGCTTTTTTTTGTGAGCCTGGTAATTTTTTTTATATTTAAGAAAAATGTCTTGAAGTTTGAGCTGGATTTCAGGACTCACATCATAAAACATCAGTCGTCTTCTATCTTTGATATCCCCCACCACGCGGCCCTTCATTAATAAATGACTGGGAGTGTCTGCGTCGGGAAAAGGATTAACGATCACGACATCCATGGCATCCCGCAAGATATCACTCGGAATGGCTTCACGCATAAGCGCTCCACCCAATGAGATATTAGCTGTTGAAGATCGAAATGACTTCCCAGCTTTTGTCATGATGACAATTTCAATCCGATGGGGAAAACGCTTGTATTCACGTCTTTCATCTTCATTGTCTTTCATGAAAATATTCTTTTTTAAGATGGGAATAACAGGAGTTTTTTCCCAGTTTACATTCTCGGGTCGAAACTCGCCATCATTTTCACGGGGAGCCTTAGGCGCAGCATGATCCAACCGTATTTCGGTATAGGTTCTTTCCATTTTGTGACTACCTGTGCTTGTGTTCACAAATGGATCTGTCACAAAGGAATCGGTGCGAACTTTTGATTTTTTTGTATTTGTTCCTGAGAATGTTTTAGTTATTCCTGGATCCGTTGTTTCAAAAGGGGGAGGTAAAGGAAAATAATCCTGATCAGATTTCAAAATTTCTTTTACTGGAATCCATTTTTCCCAGCCAGGTGTCCATGCAACTAAATAACGCATCTCACTTTTGCTAAGTCCCAGGATAAATGTTTGAGCTTTTTCTTTTGAAAAAGGTTGGGTCTTTTCTTGTGTTTTTATGTTGTAGAAAATCCAAACACTACCAGTTGTGCTCATAATTTCTTATCGGTAAAGACTGTCTAAATTTTAGAGCTAATCAGCTTTTATACAAGCCACTCGACTTTGGCCGTAATACTCCAGGTTCACATTTGTAGTCTTGCAGGTCTCAATAGCCACAGGGCACCTGGGGTGAAATTGGCAACCACTGGGTGGTGAAATGGGACTTGGGACATCGCCTTTTAAAATAACACGTTTTTCTCTGGGGCGTGGGTCTGGAATGGGAATGGCCGAAAGCAAGGCCTTGGTGTAGGGGTGTTTGGGTTTTAAATAGAGATCTTCACTGGGTGCCATCTCGACAATTTTTCCCAAGTACATGACAGCCACTTGATGAGAAACGTGCTCAACCACCTTCAAATCATGGGCAATAAAAATGTAAGTCAGAGATAATTCTTTTTGAAGCTGCATCAGAAGGTTAATGATTTGAGCTTGGATGGACACATCCAATGCGCTGACGGGTTCATCGCAAATGATCAGCTCCGGTTTGACGGCTAAGGCTCGTGCAATTCCTACTCGTTGCCGTTGCCCGCCAGAAAACTCGTGGGGGTATCTGTTGAGATGCTCGCGGCGCAGACCAACAAGATCAGTTAATTCATGAACTCGTTTTTTTCGATCGTGTTCGGAAGAATATAATTGATGAATAATAAGAGGCTCCTCAAGTATAGAGCCAATGGTCATCCTTGGATTTAAGGAGGCGTAGGGATCTTGAAAAATAATTTGAATCTTTTTTCTTAGTTCGCGAAGTTCGTTTCCCTGAACTTGAGTGATATCTTGATTTTTATAAAAAATCTTTCCGGATGTCACATCATGCAATCTCACCAAGCATCGACCGAGAGTGGATTTTCCGCAACCAGACTCTCCGACAAGACCTAAAGTTTCTCCTGGAAACACTTCAAATGAAACATCTTGAACTGCTTTTACCTGGGCCACTTCTTTTTGTAGCCAACCCCCATGGATGGGAAAACTTTTGACTAAATTTTCAACTTTTAAAAGGGGAGACCTCATGAAGTCATCTCACTCGGAAGGGGGTGATGGCAGGCCACTTTATGTTGACCACGAAGATTTTCCAGCCTGGGATCAGTTTCACGACAATCGGATTGGACAAAATTGCAGCGATCAGCAAAGCGACATCCTCTAGGGAGTTGCGAAAGATTCGGCACCAAGCCAGGGATTGTTTTTAGAGCCGACAATCTTTTTCCAGATTCAAAGTGAGGAATTGAGTCAATGAGACCGCGCGTATAGGGATGTTTGGCTCTATAAAAAATCTCTTCCACAGTTCCTTTTTCAATGATTCGACCAGCATACATGACAACTACATCATGGCACATTTCTGCGACCACTCCTAAATCATGAGTAATGAGTATCATAGACATGTTCAGAGACGATTGAAGATCACGAAGTAAATCCAAAATTTGAGCTTGGATAGTGACGTCCAAGGCTGTGGTGGGTTCGTCTGCAATCAACAATTTGGGGTTGCAGCTAATGGCCATTGCAATCATCACTCGTTGTCTCATTCCTCCAGAAAGCTGATGAGGAAAATCTGAGTATCTTTTTTCTGCAGAAGGGATTCCCACTCGCTTCAGCATTTCAATGGTTTTTTCTTTTATTTGTGAAGAGGTTAATTCGGGTTGATGAATAGCAATGGCTTCGTCAATCTGATTGCCGATCGTATAGACCGGATTAAGTGAAGTCATAGGTTCTTGAAAAATCATAGATATATCGCGCCCACGTAAATCACGGAATTCTCTTTCGGAAAGACTGAGTAAATTTTTATTATCGAAAAAAATTTCTCCGGATTTAATTTTTCCAGGTGGCTGAATAAGCCCCATGATGGAAAGTGATGTTACTGATTTGCCACAACCAGATTCGCCCACGATACCCAAGCACCTACCCGGCTTGATGGAAAAGCTCACATCATCAACAGCAAGAAAAGAACTTTCCTCTGTGGTGAATTGGGTTTTTAAATTTTTAACCTCAAGAAGAGACACGCTTAAAACCTCTCAAAAATTTTAAATTGAATTGTCTTGCAAGTCTATGACGGCAATGACTAAATGAGTCTAGCCATGCGTGATTTGCAACTCAATTCTTCAGAACTGTATCTCCAGCAAATTTTACCGGAACTCACTCCTTGGGAAGAGAAGTGTCGCAGGGCTGCTGAGTCCTTGGAGCTGGCTCGTATTTCCCTATCTCGCTCTGAAGCCCACTTGCTCCGCTGGGTGGTTCAAAAATCAAATGCTCAAAAAGCTGTGGAAATTGGAACCCTGACAGGTCTATCTGGGATTTACATTTTGGATGGTCTGCACAAAAAGGGTCAGCTTTGGACTTTTGAAAAAGAAACTAAGCATGCTCAATTGGCAAAACCCTTAATTGAGGAATTTGCACGAGTATCAAGCAAGTCTGTTGAATTGAGAGTTGGCGATGCGCGCCTAGAGTTGCCAAAAATCAACCATCTGGGACCTTTTGATTTCATCTTTATTGATGGAAATAAAGCAGCTTATTTAGACTACCTCGATTGGGCTGAGGGAGTGACTCGTCAAGGATCTTACTTGGTAGCTGACAATGTTCTTTTGGGCGGGTCCTTACTCAATAATGAAACTCAGAAAGAAGGCATCAATTTTTCTCTTAAACAACGTGAAGTGATGCGGGCCTTTAATCATCGACTTTTAAATTCAAAAATTTGGAAATCTGTTTTTGTACCAACCCTCGAAGGTTTTCTAATCGCGGAAAGAATTTAATCTTTTTTTGTAATCAATGAGCCAATCTTTATGATCTCATCCAATGATGACAATTGTCCCGAATGAATGACTGTATGTCGTGGACCTGTCAGGATAAAATTAAGGTGGCGGGGATTATTAAATAGGTGATGGTACATGTGCCCTTGGCCGTCATAAAACTCGTAGGCGTCAGTTCGACTCGCTTGATCAATGAGATTCTGATCAGGTTTAGAAGTGTGATCATACACAAATATAACATTGATTGATTTTTTCTGTGCAAGGGCTAACTGGTTTAATTGTGATAAGAATTGTGGGCAGGTCGAACAAGTTTGGCCTACATAAACGAACAATTGATAGTTCTTCATTACTAGAGGTTGTGGTTCCAGTTTGGTTTGTTTCAAATCTCCGTTAAGAACTGAGTTCAGAATGTGGCCCATGGGACTCTTCATCGGTTCGCCCACGGTCGTTGGGACAGCTGCAAATGCTAAGTTCAAAATGAGATTGAGTGCGAAAATCATACTGTCTCCTTTAACAAATAAATCAGCAGTATTGAGGCCAACCCAATGCGATTTATGTGAGCTCTTGGTTCCGAGTTGGTCTCATTTTGATAAAGTGACAATACTTGACGGCGATTGCTTGACTGGCAGACACTTGGAAACTGACAGCAAAGGACGGTGTCATGCAAACAGTAGTAAAATCGGTACTATTTATTTCTATTATCATTTTTCAGATGGGATGTGCCTCTGTGCAAAAAGATGAACATCAGTGGTTAGAAGACATTTATGGAGAAAAGCAACTCTCTTGGGTCAAAGGTCTCAATGAAGTAACAGAAAAGCACTATGCTCAAACCACTTTATTAAAAGAGCTTGAGTCAGAGGCCTTAAAGATTATGGATAATAAAGATCGAATTCCGACGATCAATTTTTTCGGTGACTATGTTTATAATTTTTGGACAGACAATAAAAATCCAAGGGGAATTTATAGAAGGACGACTTTTTCTGAATATAAAAAAAAATCACCAAAGTGGGAAATTGTCATTGATATTGATGAACTCAATAAAAAGGAATCTAAAAGTTGGGTTTTCAGGGGTTGTTTAACATTTAAACCTGATTACAGCCGATGTTTAATGTCCCTCAGTGATGCAGGTCGGGACGCCGCAGAGGTTCGTGAATTTGATTTAAAAACTAAAAGCTTTGTTAAGGATGGTTTCACTTTACCTGTCGGCAAGCACCGTTATACTTGGTTGGATGAAGACACACTTTTTGTAGCCACAGATCGTGATCCTAAGACTGTGTCAGCCTCAGGTTATCCCTTGCATATGCAAAAATGGAAAAGGGGCACAGATATCAATGTAGCGCCCACAGTGTATAGGGGTGAAAAAACAGACATGAGTGTTTATGCATGGACTCAATGTCGTCCCGAAGGTTGCTACACATCAATAGGCCGTGTGATTAATTTTTATGAGAGCGAGCTCTTCTTTGTAAAGAAGGATGGATCACTGGATAAAGTTAATTTACCACCTGTTTTTGAACCGCAAGGATATTTTAAAAATGAACTTTATATTCATCCCATTAAAGATCTTGAGATTGGGGGTAAAAAGTTTGCTAAGGGAACTTTATTAAAATGCCCCATCGGACAGTGGCAAAATCTAAAAGAAGTTTTTGTTCCTACGGAGAAGCAAAGCTTTCAGAGCGTGGCTTTTAGTCGTGACCAAATTTATTTAAGTGTTTTGAATAATGTTGTACCTCAGATTTTACGTGATGGAGTAGCTGCGCCTTTGCCAGGGATTGGTAATGCAACTTTAGCTGAAGTGGATGAGTACTCAAATCGAGCCCTCGTCAATTTTGACAGTCCCATTCTTCCCTCAACTCTGTATGAATGGGAGGGAAAAAAGTTTAAGGAACTTAAGAAACTACCTGTCTTTTTTGATGCCAAAAATTTAGAAGTGGTCCAATTGGAAGTAAAAAGTAAGGATGGAACAATCATTCCCTATTTTCTCATTCGTTCTCAAATGACCCGAGGCCCTGCACCCACAATTATTTCAGCTTATGGAGGTTTTCAAATACCCATCATCCCGGGTTACGAAGCCATTCGTGGTAAACTGTGGATTGAAAAGGGAGGACAAGTGGTCATCCCCAATATTCGTGGTGGTGGCGAATTTGGACCGCGCTGGCACGAAGGAGCACTCAAGGAAAAGCGTCAGAACGCTTTTGATGATCTTTTTGCAGTGACTGAAGATCTTTTTGATAAGGCACTGACAACTCCTGATCGAGTGGGAATGGTCGGAGGTAGTAACGGAGGTTTATTAGCCGGAGTTGCTTTCACTCAAAGGCCTGAACTTTACAAAGCCATTGTCAGCCAGGTTCCTTTGCTCGATATGTATCGCTACCATAAACTTTTAGCAGGTCACTCCTGGGTAGCAGAGTATGGTAACCCGGATGATCCTCAGGACTGGGCTTATATATCTCGGTACTCTCCCTATCATAATTTAAAATCGGGCACTCAATATCCCTCATTTTTTCTAATGACTTCTACTCGTGATGACCGAGTTCATCCTGCACACGCAAGAAAGTTTGCAGCACGATTGAAAGAAATGAATGTACCGTTTCGATATTTTGAAAATATTGAGGGCGGTCACGGAGGAGCTGCAGATTTAAAACAAAGGGCGAAATACATCGCCCTTCAGTACGCTTTCTTTTTAGAACAACTAAAATAATTTAGTGTTTAGTTTGCGAGCTGGACGGCCAAAGTTCTGTCCAGCTTTGAACTGTGGGGCTCAATTGTTTTGAAGCTTCCAATTCTTGAGCCGAAATCACTGTTTTTTCCAAAGCGGTTTCTGACAAAGCTTTTCCAGCCGCTTCCACCAATGAGTCAGCATCAATTCCATGGTAAGCGTAGATATCCTTTGGTCGACCCACTTTTGAATGCTTTCTCACGGCACAGGAAACTTGTTTAACTCCAATGATGGAACCTAAATTGTCCAAAAGCCCAGCTTCTCCGTCATGAACGCTCACAATCGGAATCCGCTTTCCAGAAACAGTGACAAGTTCTTCGCCTGACATTTCTTCAGGGCCACGAAGATAAAGCTGACTGTTAATTCCCAGGCTATTTTTCAAATAAGCGTAGTCATTTTCATGAGCTAAAATTCCACATAGCAAATCAGGTGAAGTCACAACAATAACATTGGCGTATATGCCTTTAGAAAGAAGAGTTTCACTGGCCTTAAGAGCTTCTGTTGTGGGTGATCCCATTGAAAAAATATGCACAACATTTTCACCAGGCTCGTAACCTGTGTAGCCACGGTAATCCACTAGGTAATAAGCACCTGCGAGAACTTCGTGTCGAATTTGTTCCATAATTTCATTTTCAGGAAGTGACTCCACTTGCTCTTCATTTGTGGCACCATCAAGACTAAAGCCTGATCGGCACAAGGCCAGGTTTTGATCTTTTTTAAAGCGCTTCTGCATTTTGAGGTGAGTGAGCATATCCTTTTGTTCAACTCCGCGAGTGACACCGCGAATAAGAACTCCAGTTCGACCTTCATTATCGTTCAGGACGTGGCGTTTAATCGCATCGCAGAAGATCCAATCCAATTCTTGGCAGAAAAAAGGCTCCCACGTGATTTGATTAGGAATCTGAAAATCAGATTTCCAACCATGCTGTGCACCCTCAGGCGAAAGAGTGACTCCTGATGGAGTTCCTACGCAAATGAAAGAGCTTTTCCAGTACAAATTGTAAAAATACTGATCAAGGGCACGTTTGATAAAAAAGTCATAAATCGTCATCAAGGGCATAACGGGTATGCCAAGTGTGTCGCGGATTCTTCCAAAAGATCCCACGCAACTCATCACATTGCACTCTGCAATTTCAAATCTCAAAAAGCGGTCTGAAACATCTTCTCCGGGGACTAAGTCTGGAAGTTTGTTGTCTTTAACTCCCAATTCTGTTTCAACGTCAGAAACTATGGGTGCACCAAAAATCTTCCCGTCCATGGCGGGATTCAAGTTGGTGGAAGTTCCCACATCTGGAGCCATGGAAATAAATAATTCGCCTGGCAACTTCCATGGCTTTTCGGAGGCTGTTAAAGCCTTTTGATTTTTTGATAATTTAGCTTCATCAAGTGGAGTGTTTGATATGCGAGTGAGCTTGGCTGTCAACTGACCCAACATCCATTGGGTGTGGGGATAGCTCGTCATTTTAGTGTTGATATCAAGTGATGTCGGGATATCTCCAAATTGAGTCAGCTGTTTTAAAAACAAATCTTGATTTTTTTTCTTCAGGGCATGTTGAGCTTTGATGTCTTGATAAAGTTTTTCACCACGGGCCTTCAAAAATTGACCTTCCTCAGATTGTGGAGAAAATCTTTCAAAAAGCTTACCTTGAGAAATGTTTTGCTTTTTATGCAACTCATCCATCTCGTCTTGGTTCAGAAGTGCAGAGTGGTTTCCAGGAGCAGCTGCCATTCGGAGGCCCCAACCTTTCAAGGTGTGGGCAATGATGATCGTAGGTCTACGCGTTGTTTTTTTAGATTGCTCCATGGCTTCAATCAGCTCAGTGAAGTCATGGCCACCAAAATCGTAGAAGGCTTCCATCAAATCATTATCAGAAACTGCATCAATAAATTTTTTCATGCTGGGATGCTCTTTAACAATTCCTTGTTTAAGAAGCTTCACATCTTTAACAAGCAATAATGCCTGAAGTTCATAATCTTTAAGTTCTTTTTCAAGAAAGTTTTGAAAAACTTCGCCACCTGGTTTGGCAAAAAGAGCTTTGCGTTTAGAGCCATGACGCACTTGAATCACTTCCCAACCATTGGCCTTCATTGTGTTTTCAATTCGAATGGCATCAGTGCCACCCCAAATGTGTTCATTGGTGATTCGGTGACCATCCAGAGATTGACGATTGTAATCCACAATCCATGTGAGATTGCCAATTTCTCGTTCTGCAAAATCAGGAGTGGCTTCAAACATGCTACCTTCGCGGAATTCAGAGTCTCCACTCACAGCCCAAAAATGAGCATCAGGAACTTCATAACCATGTTCTTTAGCGTAGCGATAGGCGAGAGCCAAATATCCAGCTTGAACAGGTGGAATGCCTACTGTTCCTGAAGGAAAAAAGTTGTGGTGATCAGAGTCATAGGCTGAATGGTAACTCTGAAAGACGGGCTCTCCATTTTGAGAAAACTTGCGAAGACCCATCATGGCGGTGTCGCAATCCTCTTGTGACAATTTAGAAAGATCAGATTTGAGAAAAAGATCGAGTAAATAATTGTAGGAGTGATCTGCAGGAGAGGCATGGGGCTTGTTGGCAATGTGATCAAATCCAGTTTTCATCACGAGGTGAAGTGAACCCAAAATGTGAAGGGCTGAAGCGGAAGCTGAAGCATGACCTCCCACTTTTGGATCCCCCTTTTCTTTGTCATCGCGATGATTGGCTTGAAAGATCATTTGGGTCGCTAAATAGTGAGCCCGTTTAGCAATGGAGTTAAGAGTGGAAATGGGAAGAGATGGCGCCGATTTATTAATGGTTTTCATAACTCTCCGGTTTAGTGGTAATCAGGGCATCCTAGAAGCAATTATGCGAAGCGTCTAGAGTTAGGACTCAAGTACAAAATCCCAACGAATTTTGACTGTTCCGTCGGGGTCCACAATGCCTTGAGGGGGATTGGGGAAGGGGGCTGCCGATTGAAAGGCTTCGATGGCGGCTTCATCCAGATCACTGACGCCTGAATCCTTTATCATTTGTACATTCACAAGGTTTCCCTTTTGATCCAAAATGACAATGAGTTTGGTGATTCTGTCTGTGCTTGAAGCTAAATATCGACCCTGTTTAAAGAGTTGACTGAGTTTGGTTCTGACTCTGGGCTCCCAATGTTGAGAGAGCTGTTTTCGGATTCTGTTGTAGTACGTGTAGTATTTGAATTCACGAGCGTTTAAAAGCGTTTCAAGCCCTTGATCAACATCCTTGAGGTAGTCTGAAGTGGCACTGCCGCCGCTATTGTTAGATTTTTCATTTTCTTCGTCAGTGGCTGATTTTTTTTTCAGAGCATCAGGGTCATAGGCCATCTGTCCCAATTTTGGAGCTAAACTTTTAAGGCTGATTTTTTTATTGTTGTTTTCAAGAGAATCGCTGGGAGGAGCTTCTCTTTTTGAGTTTCTAAATTCGCCTCTGTTTTTGGAGACTGTTTGTTTATCCACTTTTTGATTTTGAGCACTCAAAAAACGAGTGTCAGGAGCCTCCTCATTGGAAGGCCTAACCTCTTGTTCTACAATTTGTCGTTCTAAAATTTCAGATTTCTTTTTTTGTGTCGTATCCGGCGAACTCACCTCTGCTGGCATGGCGGCCAAAGGGGGCTGAATAATCTCAATAGTGATGGATTCTTTCTGAGGGACTTTGGACTGGCTGCTGATCCAGGTAAAAGTTAAAAAGCTCAAATGGATTAATAGGGAAAGCGCGATAAACTGAGCTAATCGACTTCTGAACATCATAATGACCTATCGGAATTTGCTTAAAGAACATTGATAAAGCGTGACTAAAATTCGACTGCACTAAGGTCCAGTTTGACCTATTGGATTTCAGTCGCGACAATAAAGCGATGCGAGTGCAGCACTGGGCCGTTTCAGATAAAGGCAATAAACGTGATTCAAATCAAGATTCATATTTAGTTAATGAATCCTTGGGTTTGTTTGTCGTGGCAGACGGCATGGGTGGACACAGCGGCGGGGAAGTGGCTTCCAGTCTGGCTGTCCAGACATTGGAAAGTGAATTAAAAATTGTCAAATCAGCCCCTATTCCTCCACGTGAAAAACTTTTTAAGTCCTATGAACGAGCTTCCATCCGCATTTTTGATAAAGCCGCCACAGAAAGTCCTGAGCTCACCGGTATGGGAACTACCATGGTGGGCTGCTTTATAGAAAAAAATCGAATTTACATTTCTAATGTGGGTGATTCACGATGCTACCTTTATTCAGATCAGTATTTATGGCAGTTGACGGAAGATCACTCTCTCATGAATGAACAAATCCGCAGTGGTTTGTTAAAGCCAGAAAATTCAGCCACTTTCACAGGCAGAAATGTCATCACTCGATCTGTTGGCTATGAAAGAATGGTTCACCCCGATATTTTGGATCGTGAAATCAAATCTGGTGAAACCTATTTACTTTGTTCAGATGGTTTGACGGGGATGGTTTCCGATCAAAAAATGGCAGAAATTTTTAATTCAAAACCATTACAAGAAGTGGCACTTGCTCTCATACAAGCTGCACTTGCCAATGGTGGTGATGACAATGTGACAGCCTTGCTGATTCACTTTCCTAAATAAGGGTTAATCATGGATAGGAAAAACATCACTCTTTATTTTGTTAATCATGAGTCTGGAGCCTCTCGAAAAATCATTCTTTCGACAACAGCTTTGAAGTTAGCCCTGATGGCTTCAGGTTTAGTTGTGATGATATTTGTGGCGGGTCTCGTTGACTATTTTGGACTAGTTTTAGAAGCTCTCGAGAATAAAAAATTAGAAGCTGAAAATGTACAGTTGCGTACACAATTTGAGATGGTGGAAGGAAAGTTAAGTTCTCTAGAAAACTCTTTAGAAAGAGTTAAGACATTTACGAATAAACTCAAATTAATCACCAACATTGAAACTGAAGACCGTGTCACTAAGCTGACGATGGGAACTAAGCCTGCACCTGGACAAAATATCGAAGAGTATGAGCCTATGAATCAACGACTAACTCCAGAGGAAATGGCTCAACAGGATCAAATGTTTCCTAGAATTAAACCTATCGATGAAGATAAAGGAAACGTTTCAGAGCAGTCTTCAAATCAGGATTATTCAACCTTGGTCATCCGAATCGACAAAGCAGTGAGAGAAACTCAGCTAAAAGAACAAAGCGTAATTGAACTTTGGGAGAGTTTAAGTGAACGGCAATCATTGCTCAATGCCACACCTAATATTAAACCAGCTCGTGGATGGCTCACTTCAAAATTTGGCTATCGTTTGAACCCTTTCACTAACAAAATGCAAATGCACGCAGGGTTGGACATTGCAGCAGCTCCGGGTTCTCCTGTTTATTCGCCTGCCGATGGTGTGGTTATTTTTGCTTCCTATGACGAAACCTACGGTAAGCTGGTGAGTATTGATCATGGGTATGGTGTCACAACACGCTTTGCGCACAACTCACAAATTTATGTGAGCCTCGGCCAAAAGGTAACTAAGTATGATGTCATCGCTTCTGTGGGTAATACAGGTCGATCAACAGGTCCCCATTTGCATTACGAGGTCAGAATCAATGGGACCCCTGTGGATCCCATCAATTTTATTTTGGATGAATAGACCAGTTTAGAAGCATGAATATATTAGTTTTGTTCAGCGGCTCGTGGAAGACGGCAATTGATCTCAATCATTTTTTGAGCAGCTAATTTAAATTTTTCAGCTGGACTCAAGCTTTTGGGTCCCATTTTTTTATTAAGTTCAATTTGAGCTCTTTCGATCACTGATTTATTTACGAGGGGCTGTTGACCCGAATAATCTGTTTTGCCCCGACAGTATTGAATGATGCGATTGTCGACAGAATTGTCGAGGTGATCGTAAATCATGTCACACATAAAATTGGTAGCTCCTAAATGATCCAGAGCTTCTGAGTAGTCTTTGACAGCTTTTTCTAAATCGATGCAGGCCAATTCCCACTGAGGAGAGTTTTGTGGCAAAGTCGTTTTGTTGAGAATTTTCAAGGTGGTCGACATTTCTAAATCTTGCAGCAATTGTTTGTTCACCTGGTACATTCCAGCAGGGTATTTGGGCAAAATTCCACGTCCTGAATTGGTTAATAAATAAGCTTTGTTGCCAATCTGTTGCATGGATTTTTCAAACATACCTTTGGCGCGAGCGTACTGCCCTTGTTTATACTCAAGCCATGCAAAAACTGGGGACATTCCACCCAGAAAGGTTCGGCGCTCACCCATAAGACTGCGTTTTAAATTGTTGGCCGCTTCATTAAATTCGGAGCGATTATATACAGCAGCACCAGCATTGGTGAGTTCTTTGAGAACGCGCGCCATGCGAGTGGTGTTTTCTTGTTCAACAGTAATCTTATCAAATTGTTCTTTCCATTTGGCGTACTCAGGGTCCTTAGTTAACTCTTCTTCGAATTGATCTAAATCTTCCACCATAATTTTAGTGGTTTCGTTAATCATATTGCGTATGTGTGTGATGAAAGCCATTGTGGTGGCAGCACAAGAATTAACTTCTTCTGTCTTGGGCACCGGTGAAAAACTGGCCAAGGTCAGTTTTAGTTTTTGATAGCGGGCAATCAGGGACTGAACTTTTTGTTTAAGTCTGCGGTCTTCTTCAGAGTTGCTGTTGCGACGGTTGCCAAAATCAAATTCCCACATGTTAAGATCAATATTTTTTAAATAGTTATTTTGATCGTAGGCATCCAAGACTCCATTGCTGACAGAATCTGGGAATGAATTTTCATCGACAATCTCAACCAGTTGTCTTCCTTCTAAACAAATAATCAAAGGATTGTTCTGAGCTTCGGCAATTCTTTGAAAAATCTCATCATTAGCTTCGCGATCTTGTCTTACGCGGGCTTGAATGGCGCCTACGTTATTACGAACAGTGCCCCGCATGTTGAATGAAGATGAAAAGTCAGAGCCACCATCAAAAAGCTGCATCTGTGAGGCAAGAGTGTTGAGATTTTGTGAAAGCTCTCGTCTTAAAACATCAAATTGACCAGTCTGGGCGAGTTGAATGTATTTAATTTTTCTAGAGACTTTAGTGAACTGACATGTGTTTTGTAAAACTGCATTTCGATTTTCCGGCACTGTCATATCAATGGTATTGCTGTTGATCGTTTGAGACATTGCTGAGATCACATTGGTGGCCACCACAGATCCTAAAACAGTGGACTTAACAGCCATCGACAGAGCCGGATTGGCGGCAAGCAACATAAGTAGAAAAGGTGAGGCTGAATTTACTACGTTATTGAGTTCAAGAGCTACCCTTCCCCATGATAGAGAACGTCTTCCGCAAGCAGCACTAAGCGAAGTTGTATTTCTAAAAACATCGGCCATTCGATCAATACCAGTTACGATATCAGTCACATTTTTTTGAAGACCCGCATTTTCTGCAAGATTTGATTGAGGATTGGCCACAAATCCTTGAATGGAAGAAACCGCGCTACGAATTTGGTCATTGGTTTTTTGCAAGTCATCAAACCGAGGTTGGGAGCTGCGGCATTCGTCTGCCACATTTTGAATGGCGTTGGTTAAGTTAGCGATGGCCAAATTTAAATCTTGGTAAGAGTTGTTTTCAAACAGCGGGCAGCTGTACTGGCCAGGAACATTGGCGACACGTACTCCGTTACCTTGAATGGGTGCTCCGGGTTCAAAACCAGGTCGATTGCCATTATTAAAACCATTACCAAGTCCAGGGCGCCAGCCGTTGCCTATCCAATTTCCGTTGCCATTGCCATTTCCAATACCTGGTAGGGGGATGAAAATATCATCTCCATCATCTTCATTTCCGATGGGATTTGAGGTGTTACCTTGCCCATTTTGGTTGGTTATATTTTCTCGTATGTTTGGTAAAACATCACTGTTGTTAGCTGTTTGAGCATTCAAAGTCAGAGGTTGTGTTGAGAGTGAAATTATTAAAATAAGCTTGAGACTCGAATTAAACAAACGCTCCCCCTGGGTTAGCATTACGCTTTATAATCCATTTCTGTGAAATTCTCGTTCCAAAATGAGACTGAGTGTAAATCTCACAGGGTTTGTTAAGTTTTCTGACACTTTTTGGGTCCTAAACTCAGGATTGATTATAAAACTGCATTTAAATCAACTTCTGGACCTGGCCATTGGCAGAGATATTGATAGTGTATTGGATAAGTATGAAGTCAGTGTCCTTTTGCACTTTATTCATAGCCCTGATTTCCTCATCCCTTGTTTTAGGGGTCGAGAGAAGCATCCCTTTCCCTAAAGATGGAATTGTGAGAAAAAAATCCCTCAAAGGGTACCGAGTGACCCATATCCCAAAATCTAATTACGACATCCCTCCGTTATTGACCCGTGAAGAAGCGGCTAAAATTTTACCTAAGGATGCCCCCAGCACTCCGCAAGAGTCCGATATCATGTTGAAAAGAATGGGCGACCGAGCACTTGGTATGTGGCTTAAATCATCAACTCTGCAAAATTTGAGTGTCGTGCAAACAGCTCAAAAAGTTGAACAAGCTATGAAAGCTGAAGTGGGATTTGGTGGAGGCGAATCCGAAAATGGTGAAAAAGCCATTCAGCACAAAATTAACTTTCAATTTCAGGCCTTTCAGGCCATCAGTAAGCTCGATTATTCTGGATTTGTAAATGCTTCCGTTACTTACAATTTAAAAGATCAAGTGGCTGGTTTTGAAGTTCGAGAAAAAGTTCTGCAAAACAAAGACTTGTTTGTTAATATGTCTTCTTCAAAAGTTGAAGATTTGGGTTCCGTCGGAATCAAGTGGTCGTTTTAATTTTTCCCGATATCACTTCTTTGATGGCATCCTCGCCAATGAATTTGGGCTGATAATTCGTAAGCATTTTGCACAGCTTTTTGAATATTAACTCCAATGCCGACACACCCTAAAACCCGCCCTCCGTGGGTGACAAATCCACTTTCAGTTCGACGAGTGCCTGCGTGTATGACCCAGCTAGAGGGCCCATCAGACTCAGGAAGACCGTGAATAAGATCCCCTTTTTCAGGGCTTTCGGGATATCCAGATGCTGTTTTAACAACACAGGCCGCGGCTCCAGCCTTAAATCTAAAGTTATTCAAATTTCCTTTGGATAGGGCATAAAATAACTCGGCCAAATCATAATCAACAAGGGGAAGAATAACCTGTGTTTCAGGATCTCCCAGGCGTGTGTTGTATTCTAAAACTGAAGGTCCGTTTTCATTTATCATCAGTCCGATGAATAAAATTCCTCGATACAGCATTTGTGATTTCTTGATTTCTTGAACGCTGGGGCGAACAATTCGCTCTACTATTTGATTCATTAGCTCTGGGGCCACTTCGAGTGGAGCGACTGTTCCCATTCCTCCAGTGTTAGGTCCCTTTTGTCCATCATTGAGTCTTTTATGATCTTGAGCAATGGGGAGCAGTTGAAAATCAAAACCGTTGGTCAAAAGCAGTACACTCATTTCGTAACCAGGTGTGAACTGTTCTAATAAAGCTCGTTCTCCTGCTTGGCCGAAGACTTTTTTTTCAAAAAGTTCTGTGGCGGCAAACAAAAGCTCTTCTTTTGATTCACAAATGAAGACACCTTTTCCTGCACAAAGTCCATCAGCTTTCAAAACATAAGGAGGTGTGAATTGATGGGCTTGGTTAAGACAATCAGAAACACTTTCTACAACAAGGGATCGAGCGGTCGGCACTCCTGCTCGTAACATAAAATCTTTTGAAAAGATTTTTGAGCCTTCCAGTTGAGCTGCCTGCCGGTCGGGAGCGACGACAAAGATTCCGCGTTCGCGCAAAAAGTCTGACAGACCCAGTACGCAGGGCTCCTCAGGTCCGATCATGACAAAATCGATTGAATAAGAGATACAAAAATTGACAACAGATTCATAATTTCGCCAATCCATTTCGGGGTGACAGAGGGCTTCCTGAGCCATACCATCTGATCCCGGTAGGGCATGGATTTCTGTGACTTGGGGTGAAAGCTTGAAGGCTTTTACAAGTGAGTGTTCACGGCCTCCACTGCCAATCACAAGAATTTTCATTCGAGTGAGCCTCTCACTTCTTTAAGAATCTTTTCTGCTTCGATAAAGCTTTCAGGTGAAACATAGATACGATCAATCACTCGAGTGCCTTCATATTTCTGAAAAATTTCAGTGGTTCTCTCGATTTGAGTGGGCTCCACCCAAGGATCGTATTGATCCACAACATACATGGGGGTGCTCTGATTTTCGGGATTGGCGTGATACTTACTCAGTCGGACATGGGACGAGGCCCAAATCACATGCAGACCTTTTTGCTCCAACTTTTGTTTTAAAGTCTGAGGTCTTTGCGAGTCTGAAACATTGTGCATTTCGATCAAAACTTTGTAGGGCTTTCTTAAGGCAATCCTTTGGGCCCACTCATTATTCACTGAAGCTAAGTGTTCATAAAGTTTATAGTCATTGTAAGAAGTGTATTGATTAATATCAGCTGGCAAAAAGAAACTACAATCCTTAGAAGTGAGATAGCGATGGAGCATTTCTTCGTAAATTATACTTTTGTGATGAAAATAAACCATGAGATGCATGTGGTGACGGGAAATCAAAAAATCATCAAAAGAGTAAAGTGCTCGGCGGTTCAGTGCTAAGTAGGCTTTCTGATCCGCAATATGAAGAGTCATATTTTGCAGAAGCCACTCATGATCAATTTTTCCATAATTAGTTCCGCAGAAATAAGAATCCCTTTCGAGGTAATCCATTCGATCCACATCTAATTCAGAACTGACTAGCTGTGAAAGAAGGGGGCGAAAATCCACACCCTGATCGTGGAAAAAATCATCCTTTGAAACCAAAGACTTATCGATCAAACAGGCCACATGATAGGGATCAATATCTGAAAATTGAGATTTTATGGTTTCTGATATGGAAGACTCAGTCACATATTTAATTGTATAATCTTCGTGATTGGCCTGTCGCTTTTTTTGGTCGGATCCATAAGCTTTCACATCAAGTTCATGCAACTGGGGCATGACTTCTTCGGTGGTGTGGCTGAGAGGGCCATGACCCACATCATGTAATAGAGCAGCTAAGCGAAATGTCTGACGCAATCTGATTTTGATTGAAGATTTCGAAAATGGAAAGGCTCTAAATACAGAATCAAAAGCAAGAACAGCCAGATGGCCAACGCCGATGGAGTGAAGATAGCGATTGTGGGTGGCGCCTGGAAAACTGAATTCAGAAAAACCCAGTTGTTTAATGGATCTTAAGCGCTGGTATTCGGGTGTATCTAGAACGGCGACTTCTGCTGGTGAATAGTAGATTGAACCATGAACCGGATCTCGTATTTCCATGTGTGACAGGTACATAGATCGTAACGAAGCGTCAAGTTTGATGTGACAGGTACATAGATCGTAACGTCGTGTCGATCAATTCCCACTCAGTTCTTCCAGTAGGGACCTATCCAAGTACTTGGATTTATTGCTACCCGGTTTGAAAGTTTGCACCCGAAGACCCTGCGAAATTTGATCAGATTTTTCTCTGGAAAGTTCATCATTGAGCCATCCTAATGCTTGATTGGGATTTTCAAGTAATGCGAGTTCATCGACCGAAGGAATCATGCAGTGTTGCAATCCAAAAAGGCCACGTAAGCTTGAATAAGGGTAATCCAAAACATTCTTTGAGACACCCGCACGAAGAGGATTTTGGAACACGTATTTAAAGACAAGCCTTTGGTAAGAATCAGTCTGAATCAGACTTGGATAGTAGCGAGTTCCATAAAGATGATTGAGAGAGCCAGTAATAGCTCGAATATCATCACTGGTTCTTTTCATGAATAGCTTCATAAACTCACTTAAGTTTGAATTTGGTGTTTGTAAAAGCAAATGGAAGTGATTTTTCATCAGGACAAAACCTAAGATTTTTGTCTTGCAAGCATGGCTGTAAAACCATAAGGCAGATGAATAGATCTTCCAGGCCTCATCCATTGTACATTCAAACGGCTTTTTATCATTTGTTCGAGCCGTGACATGGTAGGGAAAAAGGGGTGAGTATATATTTCGAGATCGTGGCATAATTTCAATTCATGCAAAAGTCGAAGCCAGCCTCTAGCTTGTTAAATTTAATTTGATATCCGAATTGCAAATTAATTCCTAAAAGATTTTCCGAAATTGGGACGCCGTTACGATCTATGTACCTGTCACGTCCTAAATTATGATAACAGAGAAAAATGAAAAAAATGATTTTAATAATTCCTGCTACGCTTTTGATGATTTCATGTACCAATTACCAAATAGTTGAGAGATGCAAGCAAACAGACTGGCATCGGCTTGGTGTTATGACGGGAATGATGGGGCAAGTTAAGCCCACAGAGGAAGACAATCGAAATTTTCAAATGTGCAATCAAGAAGGTGAGAAGCCCAACTTTTTAGCTTATGACAACGGATTAAAGGAAGGCATCAAGAGGTTTTGTACAACTGGTGCTGCTGAAAAGCGAGGTTCGTTGGGGCTGGATTATAACTTGGACCTGTGCTCACCCCAGCTCGCATCTGAACTTTTAAGTTTCTACAATAAGGGTGTAAAGAATTTTTGCTTATCTTCTGGTTATAAAGTGGGAGCAAGTGGCAAACCTCTGGCAGTGGTATGTCCGCAAGAGACTCTTAATGTATTTAATCCCGAATTCCAAAGAGGAAGAACAGATTTTCTGGTCAATTCTGTCGAGAAACTTAATTCTCAAATCTCTAGCATGACTGAGAAAATATCCAAGCTTGAAGAAAGCAATTCGAATTTAGATCTCCGCAATCGAGCCCTGGAAAGTAAGAATAGAAATCTTGAACGAGAGCTTGAAGATGCAAAAAGAAAAATAAGTCGATAAATATTTTATAAACAATTATGCAAAATTTCGTGCTGATTCACATTGAGTGCTTTGCCAGCTTTATAGGCTTTACAAATCGGTAAATCTTCATTGTTGGTAAATTCAGGCGGTGAAGATTCACTTCGCTTAGCAATGAGACTTAAAAGTGCTTTCTTTTTATCTTCATTGAAATCACCAAGGCCCAAAATTTCTCTAGCTTCTTGATGCAGTCCTGCAAGCATTAGAGTACAAGCCATTTTGTTTCCAACTCCGCGATTTAAATAGGATTGATAAAGCTCGGCAGAGGCTCGGGCATTACTGTATTTTTCCCAAGCCTCATCTAGCTGACGAAGCCTTGTTGTAACTCCACTTTAGCTGAACTTATTGAGGCAGTCTAAAGTTTCTTTGCTCCCGGCTCCGTCTCGTCTGTTATCAAGGCATTTACCCTGGTGGCTTTGAATGGAGGCCTTAATGGATTTTATTTTATCAAATATTTCTTTTGCAGATTTTGCTTCCAATTTTGATTTGGCATTTGGATTGTAGAGTCGCTCCAATTCATTAGATAAACTCTGCAGAGTTTCGAATCTTTGCTTTAACCGGCCATCGAAATCGTAATTGCATTTATCTAAACAACTTTCAACAGTGGATTCTCTGAATTTGCCAATTAGACTGCCAACGGCTGAATTGCTCAAACGACAGGCGTAATCACTAGCTAAAGAAGTCGATGATATAACTGTTAAACTAAATACTAATGATTTGAATAATAAATTCATTTTCCAACTTATCGACAACAGATCTGCCATTAATTAATAAATGTAAATATCGACACGCCGTTACGATCTATGTACCTGTCACACTGGAGGAAAGGCTAGATTTTCAAAGTGAGACTCAAGTTGTATCAGGATGATCCGATCAGTCTCATAAGGCCAATACCCAGCCTAGGGAATCATAAAGATTCTCCCAGTTTCAAGGAACGAAACTGAGATCTTCAAGGAGGAGGAAATATGGGATTGCGTATTAACACGAACACAGCTTCGTTGAATGCACAGAAGGTTCTGTGGGGAACGAAGATTGGGCTCGATAAAAGTATGGAGAAACTGGCTTCCGGTTTCCGTATCAATCGAGCAGGGGATGACGCCGCGGGCTTGGCGATCTCTGAAAACTTAAAAGCCCAAATCCGAGGTCTCAAGCAAGCCTCTCGAAATGCCCAAGACGGTATTTCATTGGTGCAAGTGGCAGAAGGATCGATGAACGAAATTTCATCCATCTTGATTCGCTTGCGTGAGTTGGCTGTACAAGCGGCTTCAGACACCATTGGTCCAGTTGAACGTCAATTCCTGAATGTGGAATATGATCAGCTGGTATCAGAGATCGACCGCGTCGCCGAAGGCACAGAGTTCAATGGAACTCAGCTTTTAGCCGGTGTGGGATCTATCTTGGATTTCCAAGTGGGAACTCGAAATAATCCTGAAATAGATCGAATTTCATTTGATGCTTCAAAAGCCGATGCCAACTCAGCTGCACTGGGAGTGAACCTCTCAAGCGTGGCCGACAAAGCCTCAGCTCAAAATTCACTCGCAGCCATCGACAATGCGATTGTGTCAGTATCTGCCATGCGTGCCGACTTTGGTGCCATCCAGAATCGACTTCAATCAACAGTGTCAAATCTGTCAGTGAGTATGGAAAATATGTCGGCAGCCAACGCTCGTATCCGAGATGTGGATGTGGCTGAAGAAACTAGCGAAATGATGAGAAATAACATCTTATTACAAGCGGGCACTTCAGTTCTTGCTCAAGCTAATCAACAAGCCAATGTGGCTCTTGGACTCTTGAACAAATCGTTCGGGTGATGATTTCATCGCCTGATCATCTATGGGTTTGATTTCCATCACCCCCTAGAGTTTGATCGAGCTTTTTTGAGAGCTGGTCCCTGATCTTTAAATGTTTCCTGCGATCATGCCCCTACGAAAGTGGGGGTCATGAATAGTTACTAAAAGGACTCTAGAGAGAGCCCACGAGTTATGCTACTCTCAAATAGAGTGCATCAACTACTTTTTGTTTTAATTTTTTCTAGCGGACTTATTTCCTGTTCGCTCAAACCCAAATCCAATGTCATCCAAGGGATGTCAGGTTCGGATTGCTTTCAATTTGCCAGTAAAAACAAAATTCAAGAATTTGATAATAAGAAATCAGAATGTCTCAAGCATCGTTCGGACAATGGGTCCACCCCCTTCATGTTGGCAGCTGCCAATGGTCAAATCCCAATGATGGAGTATCTTTTAGCTCAAGGCGTGGATATCAATGAAAAAGACAATCAAGGGGACACAGCACTTAACTATGTGGTCTCTCGTAATCAATTGGAAGCCGCTCACTTTCTTGTGAGCCGAGGAGCTCGTGTTGTGAGCCAAAGAGAAGATGGTATTTCGTCTTTGATGCAAGCTCTGCAAATAGGAACTCCTGAAATGGCTCTGACCTTGATGACGGATACTGAAGCACTCAATCAATTTGCTGAGGATGGCTGGACGCCCCTTTATTTTTCTATTCGAAGACAGGACATTCGTCTGTTAACAGCACTGATAGATCGCGGTGCCTGTGTGAATGTATTTGATTCCTATCGACAAACACCCTTGGATTTTGCTCGAGAAGTAAAATGGACGGATGGCGAAAAAATAATTGCCAAGGCAAAGCCTTGTCAGGAAAAACAATGAAATTCCTTAATTTGTTATTTTTGATCGTATTTATTTATTTTAGTTTTGGTTGTAACCAGTATCAACAAAATGACCAGGGATTTGTCGATCTGGCAGCTGCTGAAAAAGCTTCCTGTTATTATAATTTAGATTCCAAAGGTCAGCTGATCGCTTGGCCTGCTAACAGCTTTGTGAATTTCCATTTTGCAGCCGATTTTCCAGAGGCCTACAAAGACAGATTAAGAGAAGTGGCTTCAGTCTGGAAAAACTCCAGAGGCGAGTCCATAATTAAGTTCTCAAATTCACCTCGATCCTCTTCCTCATCACAAAGTGATGGACTCAATATTATCTACTGGGTTGATGATGCCAGTCGATTTCAGACCAATGAGCAAGGGCGAACCATCGTACGCTCGAGAAACTCACAAATTATTGATGCTGATATTATGGTCAATGCCGACAGTTTTGAGTATTTTATAGATCCACCTTCGAATGGTATTAAAGTTCACGCTCCCAGCTTGATGGTCCATGAATTTGGTCATGCCTTAGGACTAAGGCATATTCCCTTCCAAGAAAGCCTCATGTACTCTCACTTAGGTTTTATGCAGATTCGTGTTGAGCCCCAAGAAATCGACAAAACAGCTTTGAGGTGTAAATACTAATGAAAAGAAAATCAACTCAAGCCCTTTTATTTACTATTATATTACTACTCGGAACTTGGACCTTCGTTCGATTCATTGGTAAAGATAAACCCTCTCCTTTTGCTCGAGGTCCCTCAAGTCTTCAAAATGAAAATGATCAGATGACCTGGAAAGAATACATTTCGACCAAGCTTCAACTTGTCTCAAGAGAAGACTATGTAATTTTGAATTTATATGTTGAGGGTCATGATATCTGCGAACTTTGGAAAAGTGTGGAAGTTACATTTCGTTCTGAGGGAATTGCTTATTCCGGTGAACCCAGTCGTGTGAAACAAGTCACTAATTGCCAAGATTTTGGATTTACTCAAGCCTGGCCACGTCAATTGATGCAGGATCAAGAAGGTATTCAAAAATTAGGACATTTTGAAGATGAACCTGAAGAGTGGGCACTTGAATCATTTGTCCTGATGGGACCTCATGGAACACTCAAGCTGTCCGGTGTGGAAATTTTCCGCAGCACAGGAGTCATTTTTGTGATTCAATCAACAAACCCACTCTAAGTCCTGCAAAAAATGTATCAGTCCTGAATAAAAAATCATCATTTCTATAAAATCTAGACTCCAGTTTCAAATTGATCGTCCCGATCTGAATCAATGAAGATCTTGAACAAGATTTTCAATTAACCAACTCCATGGATTCGGAGTTGATGGCCAATTGGACGGCCGCAAATCACGGAGGATGCGCATGACACAAGGAGGATAGTATGGGACTTCGTATTTCAACGAATGTTGCCGCAATTAACGCACAAAAGAATTTGTATATGACAAATATACATCAAAACAGATCCATGGCTCGACTTTCTTCGGGTTTTCGGATCAATCAAGCCGCAGATGATGCTGCCGGTCTGGCTATTTCAGAAAATCTGAAAGGTCAAATACGGGGTCTCAGGCAGGCCAATCGAAATGCCAACGACGGTATTTCACTCGTTCAAATCGCCGAAGGCAGTTTGAATGAAGTTTCAAATATGCTTATTCGTCTTCGTGAGCTGGGTGTTCAAGCCTCTTCTGACACCATCGGTGACACCGAAAGACAATTTCTTGATGTAGAATATCAACAATTAAAATCAGAGATTCAGCGTGTGACTGAAGCTACCAATTTCAATGGTTATGACTTACTCAATGGAACGGGCGGAGTCCTGGACATTCAAGTGGGTACAAACAATGATCCTTTCAAAGATCGAATATCC
>JBKDFX010000134.1:0-5342 GCA_046336825.1 Bdellovibrionales bacterium
TGCGGCAATTACGGGTTGCAGTTCCTCTCCGGCCCTGCCATCAGGGTTATCGATTAACTCAACAACCTGTGTGATCAGTGGTACGCCTGTGGGAGCGCTGGCAGCGACGACGTATTCTATAACCGCATCAAACTCCGCTGGAAACTCTTCTCTGGCATCAGTGACTCTCTCTGCTTGTCCGGTAAGTTACGCTTCTGTTCCCGCCAACACGTCTCTAGGCGTTCCTAGTTCTTTTTGTGTTGCTCAATTTGAAATGAGATGTGTTGGAACTTCTTGCCCAACAGGGACTCCTGGGTCAAATGCAGTTGCTTCCTCTCAAGCGGCAGGAGTTCCTTGGGCGACCATCAGACGACCTAATTCTAAAACTGCTTGCACTAATTTAAATGCGATTAACGGGTTCACAAATAATTACGATCTGATTTCAAATCCAGAATGGATGACTACAGCTTATGAAATTGAAAAAACTGCCGCCAACTGGTCAAGTGGCACAGTTGGCACAGGGATGCTCAATCGAGGCCACTCGGATGCCTCGGCGGGTGTTCTCGGCATAACTGATCAAAGTAATCCTTATATTGGAACTGGTAACAACTCAGGACAAGCACCAGGGTCGGGTTGGGAGCAAAAACGAACTCACACTCTTTCAAACGGTCAAGTCATATGGGATTTCGCGGGGAACACCATGGAGTGGATTAACTGGAGTTTAGACGGTGTACTTACATCTGCACCTAGCTGTACTAGTGGAGAACTTCCCGTTGTAAGTTGCGCGGGCTATGCAGCCGCTGATTATTTGCCTGATAATCCTGCAGGTGCTGCCAACTACAATTCTACCAAAGGATTAGGTACCATATCTGGAGGGTCAGGTATAGCCCCGACTCGCGGTGGAGTCTACAATGCTGGTTTTGCAGCTGGTGTCTTCGCGCTACGGTTAGATTATAGTGATTCTAATAATTTCGCTTGGGTGGGGTTCCGCTGCGTATTCCGACCTTAGATATCCCCGCCCCCAGCGATATTCCTTCATCGGCCCAACCTTCCAACGATAGTAAGCCCGACTCGGTTTAAACGAGACATCTGGATTGGAGGGAGGTCAAGTTCTTTCCAATTCCTAGCTTGGGATCAGGAACTATGTTATAATGAAACTGTGATGAAAAAGTTAGCCTCTCAAATAATTGTAATTTCGTTTTTCACAGGCCCAGGATTGGCCCAAGAGTTCTATGTCGTTAAATCTGGGGATGTTCTTAGTCAGATTGTACAAAATAAATATCCAAGTGAGAGAATTTACGGGGCCAAGGGTAAATTAGCTGAGGTGAAAAAACTTAATCCTCGCATCTTGAATCTAAATGTCATTTATCCTAATCAGAAAATCTACTTCACCCCAGCCACTGCTGCCCAGTCTAAACAAACCATACCAGAAGAAGAATCTCTAGTTGCACAAGCTCCAGAAGAAAAAGCAGAGAATAAACGTGATGTGAGTGAGTTAAACCAAGTTGAAGAATGGAATATTTCTGCTCTTTATGGTGCAAAATACCTATCAATCTCTCAGTCAGGTGCTCTAGTTGAAGCGAAGGTGGGTGATATTTATTTAAACAATCTCAAGCTGAATTCAGAATTTCATTTCGAAGATTGGTCCTTTGGGGTTCAATTTGACTCTTACAAGTTCAAGTACAAAACTCTCACTGCAGGCGATTCCCAGCAAATGTATGCCGTTAATCTCTATGGATCATATGGCTGGTTTTTGGGTGGGCTCAATATCGAACAGAATCCTCTTTTCAGAAATAATAACGGTAATATCGAAATGACTAAGATGACTCTTATGTCTTTATCTTTGGGAGCGAAAAAAGACATTGAACTTCCAACACGTAAACCAACAGTGCTTAAGCTTAAAGGGTGGCTCAGCTATCCTCTGTCAGCTTCATCTGATAATGCAGACATCAAACTCAACTCTATTACAGGGTATGGGATTCATGGAGAAGTTGAGCTGGATAGACAAATTTTTGTAAAGAATGATTACTCTCTTCATGCCACTTGGGTTGGCCAGGTTGGTACTCAAAGAATTAATCAACAAGTGAAATGGGATACATCTGAGGGTGAATCAAAGTCTAATATTGTAAACGCTTCAACATCGCTAGGAATATTGTTTAAATTTTAAAATACATCCTCAGCTCTCTCCGTGAACTTCGTAAACTCACCAATCCATCTTAGTTTCGCAGTTCCAGTCTCTCCTCCCCTATTCTTGGAGATGATAACTTCTGCTTCCGATGGGGCTTTTGTATCTGGATTATAAACTTCATCACGGTAGATGAACCAAACCATGTCCGCATCTTGTTCAATAGCCCCAGAATCACGAAGATCCGCAAGATTTGGCCGTTTGTTCTCTCGGGCTTCTACTCCCCTATTAAGCTGTGAAAGGCAAATAATGGGGCAATTAAGCTCTTTAGAGAGAAGCTTTAATGATCGAGTGAGTTCACCAATATCATCGGCCTTGTTACCCTTCTTGGATTTCGAGTCGATTGAATTCAAAAGAAGCAGATCGACTGCTTGCAGCTTTTGACGATGAAAAAGAACTTAAAAAAAGAAACGCCATTGCCAGTGAACTTGATAAGTTATTTATAAAAAATAGCTACTTGATACCCCTGTATCACCGTCGAGAGGCCATCGTGATGCCTCAATGGCTTAAAGGAGTCACTGATTCTTTTATTGGCACCAGTTATATGACTCCTGAAAATTGGTCTTTTTGAGAACTTAGCTATGAAGTATTAGGAACATCGAATTCTCAAAAAAATTGAAAAAATGAGTTGGGCTCTATATTGCTAAAATTACGAAATCTACTAAATTTGATCCTCTGGCATTTGATCTTCAAATATAAAATGGGTTTAAATTGAATTTTTTTGATTTTAACTATCGAGCCGTATTGAGAGGTTCCTGAGCTCTTTCAAAACTCATCCTGACCCCATTTTTTTACAAGCGAAATCACCTTAGTTTAAAAACAATTAATTCTATTGGACCAATTTAGAGATTCCTTTACAACAAAACGAATTTTAAATTTCAATTGTTGACTGTTTTTTCCTTAAAGTCATAGCCTATCTCATATGTTGCATAATGATTTGGATTCAGAAACCGAGACTCGCATCAGGGAAATTTTTGATTCAATCAAATTTTCTCAAAAAGAAAACATAAAATTGTTTGAGAAGTGGAAGAGACTTTCATTGAATCCCCTCAACTCATCAGGCCTCCAAAGTCAGTTGGAATTTTCCATCGCAGCTAAAAGAGTCTTACCTTGGAATCAGAATCATGGATATCAAGGCACAACTGATCATCATTCACAATTCTTGGATTCACGCCGAAAACTGTTAAGTCAGTTGGAAAACCTTCAAACCGTTCTCTCAAGCGAAGGAGAAGAATCGGCAGCTCGCCTACTCAGGCAATACAACCAGATACTATCTCCTGGTTTGAAGATTTTTATCATTTTTCTAATAGTCGCCGCGATTGCAGTTTTTCTGAAGACAATGGACATGATGGGCAGTCCACAAAGTGAGCAACAGTTCAAACCTGAAACGGTGGATCCATTTCTGGATCTCAAAGAGCAAATTGATAAACAAAATTCCCAATCACAATAGCCTCAAATGCTCTCAATCCTTAAAAACTCAATTTCTTTCAAAACTGGGGTATTTGAGTGTTGTCGTTATCAATAAAACAAAAAAGATTCAATTACATAGACAAAGTATTTATTGTCGACACCGAAATTTAATTAAAAAAGCAAATAATGATTTGAATAGTCCATTAGTTTCAATCATTTAATTATTGAATACTAATCAAAAACAACACATTAAGGACCCAGTTTTTAATCAGTTGAATTTTCATTCTCATACGTTAAGCTTATTTCTACAAAAAAAGGTGGTGCAAATGTCTGAAGATATGAAATCAGAGCTTGAAAGACTACGTGCAGAGAATGAAGCCTTGAAAAATAAAAAGGCCAGTACAGGAACACTTTCCATGAAGGTCAGCGAAAAGGGAGCATTGTCAATTTATGGAATGGGGCGATTTCCTGTGACTCTTTACAAAGAGCAATGGCTTAAATTGTTGAGCATCACGGAAGAAATCAAAAAATTTATTGCGGACAATGACAGCCGACTGAAAACAAAAGAGTAAATGAAATCAATTTGGGCTAACTCTTCCAGTATTTAAATCCATAGTATATTCTGTCGGTTGATTAAAGCTTCCACGAAAAATTATGGAATCACTTTCACTAAACTCAATGCCGCCCTTGCTGCTTAACTTTTGAGAAAGTTCAAAGGTTTTTTGCTGTTGAGTTGTAATATTATAAATATGAACAGCTCGAACGAAGGGATGTACGGCTCGGTGATCCACCTCTACAAATACCAACTTTGAAAAATCGGGCGAGAAACCCACTGCTTTCAACGAAAGATTATGATTCAGAGTCACTGCTCGCCTGAAGGGGTTTTCCCGCTCAGAAGTGCGAACTGTGCCTAACTCTTTCAGCTGTAAATTAGATTGAACTTCCCAAATGGTAAAACCAGTCAACATTCCATTTCTGTCAACTTCGTTAGGAGCTACAATGTGTTTTGCACTTGCAAAGAGGCCTTCGTGGAAGGGATTTTTTTTCAGAATTTTTTTTAACAAACCACCACTTCGATAGGTGGACCAATTAATAATTTTTCCACCAGGTCCCATGCGCTTTGAAGTGTACTGCCACAAATCATCACTGGTCTGAATTCTTTTGGTTACAGGTTGCCCTTGAGGCCCGCCATAATGATAAACATTTATTTGTCTTTCTTTTAAAAGCTTGGCTTCGATTACAATAGAAAAATCGTTCGTATAGTAGAATTGAAGAGGTCTATTTTCATCTTTAGCTAAAGGCTCAACAGCGATTGTAAAAAAAGACGAGGAGTTTACTTTTCCCGTTTGCACATAGTATTTGGTTTTGTCCAAATTAGCTACGGTTGTGTAGCACGCTGGACTGGCGTGGGAATAGGCCGCTACTAAAACTAAAAAAAGGGCAAAAATGAAGTTCATAGAAGAATTTTGTGCAAAAAAACAACCAACCTATGACAACTATAAAAAGCATCTCAAATTGAGAATAGAAGAACGTATTTTGTTATATTTCAATTACCTAGGCAACTTTAAGTCGTTGATAAACGAATTAAAATTTAAATAGTTATTTTTTACAAATGACAAATTTTGACAGCAGTGAGCTTAATTTGATTACATAGAGAACTTAGGGACATCGGCGGTAGTTTTTGGGTATGTATTGGGAGTTGTTCTTCTTTTCGTGATGGCCTGGACCTTGCGTCGAAAGAAGAGGGACACCTCAGGCCATTCAAGGG
>JBKDFX010000135.1:0-15966 GCA_046336825.1 Bdellovibrionales bacterium
CCTCTGGTCACTTGGATGCTAAAGCCATTTATTTTTTAAGTCAGGCTGTGGCTTCTCGACAAAACATTATTGTGAGCGGCGGTACAGGAAGTGGTAAAACCACTCTTCTCAATATTTTAAGTGGGTTTATTCGGGCTCGAGAGCGAGTGGTCACTCTAGAGGACACAGCTGAATTGCAGCTAAAAGTTAAAAATCTTGTTCGTCTGGAAACCCGTGCTCCCATTGGTACAGATGGTGGACTGGGAATGGATCAGCTTTTAAAAAATGCACTTCGAATGCGACCTGATCGAATTGTCATCGGTGAATGTCGTGGTGCTGAAGCCTGGGATATGCTCATGGCCATGAACACCGGCCATGAAGGAAGTATGACAACAGTTCATGCGAATACAGCCTCAGATGCCCTTCGTCGCCTCGAAAGTATGGTGCTCAGAACCGGATTGGAAGCACCACTTCCCATGATTCAAGCTGATCTTGCCAATACCATTCACTTTATTGTGCAAACCAGCCGGACAATGGAAGGTAAACGAGAGATCACAGAGATCGTGGAGATCGACGGTCGAACATCAGAAGATTACAATATTCGACCGGTTTTTCTGATGACTCCTGAAGGACTCAAATCAACTGGATACACTCCAAAATTTGTCAGTGAGCAACTGCAGAATCCCAATTCTAAGATCAAATTTCCTCCTGAGTTTTTTGACCCAGAGAAGAAAATTTCACTGAACTAAAAATCTAACGTAGTTCAGTTTGATACTCTTCCATGGGGGGACAAGAACAAACCACGTTACGATCTCCGTAGGCGTTGTCCACGCGAGCGACAGTGGCAAACATTTTATTTTTCTTAAGCCAAGGCAGCGGAAAGGCTGCTTTTTCTCGAGAATAAGAATGTTTCCATTCGTTGGCCATCAACATTTCCAATGTGTGGGGAGCATTTTTTAAAACATTTTGAGCTTTATCGGCTCGACCTTCCTCGACTTCTTGAATTTCTTTTCGAATGGTGATCATGGCCTCAATGAAGCGATCCAATTCGGCTTTGGACTCACTTTCCGTGGGTTCGACCATTAAAGTGCCTGCCACGGGAAAACTCATTGTGGGTGCGTGGAAACCAAAATCCATCAGTCGTTTGGCCACATCTGAATTGTCCACATCACTGGATTTTTTCAAGGGCCTGAGATCTAAAATACATTCATGGGCGACCAATCCCTTTTTACCTTTGTAAAGAATAGGAAAATGTTTTTCCAATTTCTTTGCAATGTAATTTGCATTCAAAATTGCAATTTCAGTGGCTAGTTTTAAACCTTCTGTCCCCATCATGGAAATATAAGACCATGAAATAGGAAGAATGCTGGCGCTTCCCCAAGGAGCTGAAGTGACGGCAGTTACACCAGTGCTGCGCCCCATTTCAGGCACCATGGAATGTCGAGGTAGAAATGGAGCCAAGTGAGATTTAACACCAATGGGACCCACACCAGGTCCACCGCCACCGTGAGGGATGGAAAAAGTTTTGTGCAAATTCATATGAGATACGTCAGGACCAAATTCTCCAGGTTTACAGAGGCCCACAAGAGCGTTCATATTGGCTCCGTCCATGTAGACTTGGCCCCCATGTTCGTGAACAATGTCGCAAATTTGAGTGATGGCTTCTTCGAAAACTCCGTGAGTTGAAGGATAGGTGATCATGAGAGCGGCCAGTTGCTGTGAGTGAGCCTGAGCTTTTGCTCTTAGGTCCTCCACGTCCACATTGCCGTTTTCATCGCAATTAACTACAACCACATCATAGCCCACCATGACGGCAGAGGCTGGATTTGTACCGTGAGCGCTGGAAGGGATTAAACAAATATTTCGGTGAGATTGGTTGCGAGACTTGTGATATTCGCGGATGACTAAGAGTCCTGCGTATTCACCTTGAGCTCCTGAGTTGGGCTGTAAGCTAACAGCAGCGAAACCTGTAATGTCACAAAGTTTCTTTTCAAGATCATCGATCATTTCTAAAAGACCAATGGCCTGATCGAGTGGAGCAAAAGGATGCAACTGATTAATTTCGGGCCAAGAAACCGGAATAAGCTCAGTGGCTGCATTGAGCTTCATTGTGCAAGAACCCAAGGGAATCATACTGTGGGTGAGAGAAATGTCTTTAGTCTGCAAGTTTTGAATATACCGCATCAATTCAGTTTCAGAGTGGTAGGTATTGAAAGTGGGATGAGTCAGGTAACTTGATTTTCGAATGAGGTCTTTTGAAAAAGCGGGAGTGTCTGCGATTTCTTCCAATTTAACGTCGGTGGGGTTGCCATGATTGAAGGCCTGGAGGATTTGTTCAACTGTTGAGAGATCACAGGTTTCATCTAGAGTGAAACCCACTTTATTTTTTCCATGCAGGCGAAAGTTAAGATCTAAATCAAGGGCCTCGTCCATGATGTTTTCTGCACGGTCTGTGAGAATCGAAAGAGTATCAAAAAAATGTTCAGATTCGAGTTTGAAGCCAAGGGATTTTAAGTAGTGAGCACATATTTTAGTGAGAGCATGCACGCGTTCACCAATTTTTTTCAAACCCTTGGGGCCGTGATAGACGGCATAGAAGCTGGCCATATTAGCAAGCAGGACTTGTGCCGTGCAAATATTTGAAGTGGCCTTTTCGCGACGGATATGTTGTTCACGAGTTTGAAGGGTCAAACGTAAGGCACGTTTACCTTGGGAGTCCACGGATACACCCACAAGTCGGCCTGGTAAAAGTCTTTTATGCGCATCTTTTGTTGCTAAAAAGGCAGCATGGGGTCCACCGAATCCAAAAGGAACCCCGAAGCGTTGGGTATTTCCCACGACCATATCAGCTCCCCACTCGCCAGGGGGAGTTAGTAGAGTGAGAGCCAATAAATCTGTACAAACGATAACAAAGGACCCTGCGGCATGAGCTTTATCCACAAAGTTTTTCAAATCCCGAACAGTCCCCGAAGTTGAGGGGTAAGATAAAACAACGGCGAAGGGGGCTTCAGAAAAATTCATTTTATCAACTGAAGTTACAACCATTTCTTGATCAATAGGTGTGGCTCTCGTTTTTAACACTTCAAGAACGTGGGGGTGAGTGTCTTGATCAACAAAGAATTTTTTTGAAGTGCTTTTTTTATTCAATGCTTGAGCCATGGCGACAGCTTCAGCTGTGGCTGTGCCCTCATCTAATAAAGAGGCATTGCAGATTTCCATGGCGGTGAGATCAGCCACCATGGTTTGAAAGTTCAAAAGGGCCTCAAGCCGACCTTGAGAGATTTCTGGCTGATAGGGGGTGTAGGCGGTGTACCAGTTGGGGTTTTCAAAAACATTCCGCAAAATAGGACTTGGGGTGATGGTTCCCGCGTAGCCCATACCGATCAATGATTTGAGGACTCGGTTTTTACCCATTCTTTTTTTTAAGTCAGTGAGAAGTTCGTGCTCGGAGAGTCCCTCACCTAAGTTTGTGGATTTTTTAGCACGAATGTTTTGTGGAATGACATCGCTGACCAGATCTCCGAGAGAGCTATAGCCAATTTCTTTGAGCATCGCCTGGACATCATTAGCGCGGGGCCCGATGTGACGTTGAACAAATTCATTTTTGGTTGAAAGAATCGAAGGATTAAGGGCCATAACCACCGCCTTTTTGGGGATTATGGCCTATCTATCACAAAAGTAAATGAGTCGCTAATTAAGATGCAGCGTTACGATCTACGTACCTGTCGCATTAGGATTTGCGGGTGACTTTCTTTTTGGCTTTTTTGGTCGTTGTTTTCTTTTTGGCTTTTAAGATTTTCTCAGCTTTCGCTTTTTGGACGGTGGCTGTTTTTTTGTAAGTTTTTAAGTTCTTTTCAACTTGTGAAGCTGATTTCTTAATTTTAACGATGGCCTGGTTCACTTCCTTGTTCAGGTCCTTTTCCGCAGTCTTTACTTTAGCCAGAACACGATCGTATTCTGCTTTGGCTTTTTTGATGGCTTGTTCTTTTTCAGTACTGAATTTTTTATTCAATTCAGCCTGCATTTTTTTAAGATCTGTTCCCAGTCTTTCTACGTCAGCAATAAATTTTTTAACGTTGGGATTTTGAGATAAGTTCTCGATGATTTTAGAAAGTTGATTCATAGTTTCTCCTTGTTTCAAAGTTCGAAGTTAAATTAACTAAAGTGTGAGCTTAAATCCATCAATTAAAGCACCTGGAAGTCTTTTTCCACCCAAACCGCGACTTCCGTAGGTCAAATTGTTCACTAGGGTGTCTTGACCTTGGGTCAAATCCACAAGTTGATCACCAAAAATTTCATACAGACTGACGTCAAATCGCATGTCTTCAAGAGGGCCCACAATGTCTCCATTTTCCACCCAAAAACAGGCAAATCTTGTCATTCCCGTCATTCGTGCTGTTTTAGGGTCTGACCAATTCACGTAGTGTAAATTCGACAAGTAAAGTCCGGTTCCTAATTTTTTAAAAACATCTTCCTGCTTCAGGTTTCCTGGTAAAAGCTCGAGTGATTTTGGCATTTCATAATCATCTCCCCCCGTGCTGATGCCACCGAACTCAGCGGCTGTTTTACTCGAGGTGATTAAATTTTTTCCTACTCCTTTTTCAATTAAACAAAGCTTAGGTGATATGTTTTCTCCAATGGCGCTAAAGGGCTCAGCCAAACCTAAATCATAATTATCAAAAAGGGTGAACTTTTCCGATAACTTTTTTTCTCCTGCATAAAGTAATCTTAAACCGCTGTGGGACTGTTTGAAGGCGCTTTGAGAAAAACCTCCCCAGCAGGCCGTTGATATTAATTCTTGAACAGCTCCAGGAGCTAGAAAAGTTCGGTAGGCACCTCTTTCAAGTTTTTTTCTTGGCTTTCGCATTTGGTGTAAAAAAGCGCGGGATTGAGACAGAGATTTGTTCCACTGATCCTCATCCCAATTGGTTCCTGCCACATTGGCCGTCACTGCATTTTTACCTTCAAACAACGAATAATCGACAAAATAAATATCGGAAGCGTACCAGTGATGAGTGTTGTGGGAGTTAATAACCCCCCGAAGCATGGGACCTGACGCTAAGTAACCGACAAAATCATCCTGTGCTGTTTTCGCTGTCACTTCCTGTATTAAAGTTTCGACTATGGGAAAGTGAGCTTTTCGATCCGTTGAACTCTTGCCATTTTCAGCCATTTTCACAGGATAGGGATTTTCAGGCATAGCGGACATTTCGTTCTTGGCTTTTCCAAAGTAAAGTAAAAATCGTTTACGATCTTCATCCTTTTGGCCGGTCAAAGGAAAATTAACACGAGTGAGTTTTTTATTGCCCTGTAGAGTTAAAGTGACTGAAGCTTGTTCGACAGAAGTGGTTTGTCTCACTTTGGATTTTGAAAATCTCACAAACTCACTTTGTTCGCCTTCCAAGGAAAAAGAAGCTTCATGATCGGTAGGCAATTGTTTCAGTGTTTCCTTTGCATTTGTCTCAAATGATTCTTTAATCAATTCTCTCCAGGACATGTTAGCCTCCACCAAAAACTTCAACATTTTTAAATAAACAATGGGGAGAGGAATGACCCACTCGGATCACCTGAGAAGGTTCCCCTTTTCCACAATACAAAGTACCAAAAGTTTCAGTGTCTTTACCTACGAGAGCCAATCCACGCCAAAAGTCGAGGGTGCGACCGCGGTAATTGGGATTTTTGACGATTTTTTTGATTTTTCCATCTTCCACCCACTGACCATATTCACAGCCAAATTGAAATTTGTCTCGGTAGTCGTCGATGGACCAGGATCTGTTGGAGTGAACAATGAGGCCTTTTTTCATAGATGAAATCATATCAGGAAGCTCGCTGTCTCCGGCTTCTAAGTTGATATTGGCCATTCGGTCGATGGGGGCGCGATTCCAACTGGAAGACCGAAAATTAGCGACACCGGGAATTCCGGAACGCTCTTGGCTTTCCAGTCCGCCCAGAGCGCGAACCAGGACTCCATCTTTGATAAGAAATTCTTTTGTGGCCCTGTGACCGCTGTCATCAAAATTATAACTGGCCAGTTCGCCAAAACGTGTTGGATCGAAAGTGACGTTCATCAACTTTGAACCGTATTGCAATTTACCAAAGTCCTCGGTGTTGACGAAACTCCATCCGGCAAAATTACGCTCGTCACCCAGAATGCGATCCAATTCAAGAGGGTGGCCAATGGATTCATGGATTTGCAGGTACATTTGATCAGGAGCAATAAGTAGATCCACCACATCAGAAGGACAGTTTTCAGCGTCAAGAAGTTCAAGAGCTTGTTTTCCTACGAGCTCACAATTGGGAAGGATGCGATGCCTTGAAAAGAGCTCTCCACCAATTTGAAAACCTGCGCTTCGGCCGTTCAAAGTACGGGTTTGGACTTCGGAGCCTCTCTGGGCAATAGCCATAATGTTTAATTGTACGATGGAAAAATCCTGAATGGTTTCGTGCCCATTAGGGCCCTTGGAGTGAATTTGAGTTTCAACAGTGACCACACCTGCGGATCTTTGAACCACTTCGTCAGAGGCTTTGAGATTTTTAGAAGCGTCCAGCAGCAAGGACATAAGGGCTTCGAGACTCACTGAGTCGAGTGGCTTTTGAATGGCTGACTTGTATTGTCCCACCGCTCGGGGGCGAACTTTCTCAGAGAATCTATGAAGCGGATTTTGGCTTGAAGCCAATGCCATTTCGCGCGCTCTTTTTTCAGCTCGGGCTAAGCCTGTGGGGCTGGTGTCTTGAGTCCCAGCGTAGGAGATCACTCCATTTTCCATCACTTCAACTCGAGCGCCGATATCCACAACGCTTAGACTTTCTTCTAATTTTTCATTGCGAACACTTCTGTAGGTCGTTCGTTCTGTGATATGATGAATCCAGGTCATGGGAGTTCCCTTCTTTTTAGAGTTTTATCTTTGTTGCACAGCTAAAAAAGGGAGTCACGAAATGACTCCGAATTTAATGGCCTTGTGATTGCAATGTCTGAAAATTGAAGGGAAATCAGGGTCAAGAGGACTCTGGCTTTTAACACAGGAGGTTTTGATATGAAGCTGACTCAAAAATTCAAAAGCTCTAGCTGGGAGAAATGGATGATTCGATTGGTGGCTCTTTTCGCAACTCTGGCTATTCATGGAATAGCTATGAAAAGTTTCTCTGCGACTCCTGATTTGGCTAAGCCTTTTTGTGAACTCAAATCACTCATTGTGAACTCTGAGAGTGTGAAAAGCCTCAGTGATAAATTAAATCAACTTGTGGCCGACGGGCGATGTGTTGTTAAGGCCTTGCCCTGCGAAGTCAAAACAGAGAGTTTTTCCAGTCGAGCCCTGGCAAAGTATCAAATTGCCGTTGCGGACATGGCTAAATTTGGAGCTTCAACGACTCAGCAATTATTTGATGCCGTCATGAAACTAAAATCTGTCGGCATTTGTCAAAATGAGTAAGGCGATTTCTCTTTAAAAATAAGAGACCTACTCTTTGAAGGACTCCTCTTTAAATTGAGCGGGTTGCCTAGGTCTTTCCTTCTTTGGAAGTTGAGTGATGGCATCTCGAAATTGGACAAAGGTTTCATCTTCCCATTTTTCAGCTTTGCTTTTTTTAGCAAATTCTTTCACTCGCTTTTGGCAAGTATCATAATCCATTTTAAGACTCATTTTTTTGTTTTTGGTAAAACCACAAAGGCCTTTGTTGCATTGGCAGGACTCAAGAGAGTCTTTTTTGCTAGGAGATAAAAAATTAATTTGTGAGGAAAAGACTTCAGCCAATTCCATCGTCTTTTTCATTCTGTTGAGAGCGATGATCTCCTCGACCTTGAGGCAACTTTGAACCACTTTTTCCGCTCGATCGCAGGTTTCGTGTTCGGCTGATTGATAAAGAAAGGTGAGCGCAGCGGGAAGAGCGGCCAGATCCTCGGGGCTTAAAAGTTTTGTCAGTTTATCTTTGAGATCTTTAAATGAAGAAATTTCCTCCAGATAAAGAACTTTTCGATTCACAAGAACAGTTCCTAACTCCTCTGTGCGACGTAATTTAATATTGCCCATGTTCCAGTTAATAGAAGCTGTTCGAGAGTCTTCCAAAGTGATTTTAATTTTATCCGTATTTTTAATTTCATCTTTTTTAAAAGTCTTGCAGAGCTTAGTTTGTAAGCGTTCAGATCCAGCTTCACAGACTTGAGAAAGCGTTTTTTTGTTTTGTTGTTGAACAACGTTTTTAGGCCAATTGAGAGAGTTGGCGTGCACGGACTGGCCCAATAAAAGGGTGACGAAAATGAATTTATTCATATATAAAGATTAGCAGTAACTTGACGAAAAGGGGTCTGGCTAAAAGCCCAGAATTCAATCAATTATGATTCGTTTGTCCCATTTTGCCTACGATCAAAAACAATGGTCCTCTTTGCAGGAACTTCCGTTTCAGTTGCCTGAACTTCAGGCTCACCGAGGTTATTGGGTCGAAGGGGCTCTGCAAAACTCTCTGGAATCAGTGGTGGCAGCACAAAAGGTGGGTCACCAAATGGCTGAAGTGGATTTACGACTGACCAAAGATCAAAAAGTTATTTTGTTTCATGATCCTATCGTTTATGACAACGACCTCGCTCTTGATGTGAACAAATTGACTCTTGATGAAATGCGCATGCTCTTACCTGTGCCTACTCTGGAAGAAATTCTAGAAGCAACAGGCCCAAATTTTTATCTAAATTTGGAAATTAAGAATGAAACTCGCACCCAGTTTGCTCTCGAAGAAAAGCTCATTCAAATTCTAAAATCCAGTCCTCATAAAGACCGTGTTCTATTTTCCAGTTTTAATCCTTTTTCATTGGGGTGGATGGCTCAATTGCTTCCACAGGTTCCAAGGGGACTTTTAGTTACTCAAGATATCAGTGCCCCCTTTATGCTACGTGAAATGCTTTTTTTAGGTGTGGCCAAGCCTCACTTTTTACATCTCAGATGGGAAGATCTGGATCATTACCGGGACATTCCGCGTGAACGAAAAGTCATATGGACTTTAAACGATGCAGATTTTGCTAAAACTATAAAAGCAGGAAAAAGGGTCGCCAGCATTATTTCCGATCACATCAAATCAGGCACATTAAATTCATGAATTATCCTGCCTATGACCCGTCCTGGAAAAGTTGGGGCCGAATCACCAGTCTACATGTTCAAGGACCTCATCTGGTCATAGGCACAGATCAGGGCTTGGAATGGAAAGTCGTCTACCGAGAAGACTATGAAGTCCTCAAGCTTTTTGATTGGGTGGCTCTCACTCAAAAAGATGAAGTTATCTTGGTGGCTCCCTATCAAAAATCAAAAATAGCCAGTGAAGCTTCGCGGGTGCATTTAAAAAATTGGATGAACTTTACAAAATCAATAAGGCTTTTTTTTGAAAATCAAAAATTTTTAGAACTTTCAACTCCCACTTTGGTTTTATCTGCCGGGACTGAGCCCAGTTTGGATCCCATTGAGGTTTTAATGAGTCTGAACGGAAAAAAACAGAAACGTTTTCTTCCCACGTCACCGGAGCTTTACTTAAAAAAAGCTCTCACTCTGGGATTTTCTAAAATTTTTGAAATAGCCAAAGTGTATCGAGACGGAGAAGTGACAAGACTGCATCAGCCAGAATTTTGGATGTTAGAGTGGTACCGTAGTTTTTCAAATCTCGAAGTGATCCAAACGGATTTGGTGAAATTGATTTCCCACGTGAATGAAAAAATTCCTATCACGATCAGGCCAAGAACTGTGAAGTGCTATTCAGTGGCGCAGCTTTTTAAAAAGTTTTTAAATGTGGAACTTACACCTGATTGGACTCGAGAACAATACTCTCAACTTTGTTCACAACACGGATTGCGAATCACCGACGATTTTAAGATTGATGATTTGTTTTTTATATTGATGCTTGAAAAAATTGAACCACAGTTCAATTCGCAGGAGTTGACCTTTGTTGAGAATTATCCTCCGTTTCAGGCAGCTCTTGCGCGAAAAAATTCCCAAGGTTGGGCCGAGCGCTTTGAGCTGTATTGGCAAGGGATGGAACTGGCCAATGCTTTTCATGAGCTCAATGATCCTAAAGAGCAACGGACACGTGCCATCGAAGATTTGCAAAAACGAGCCCTCAGACAAGGCTTTCAATTTGATGGAGTGACTGGATTAGATGAAGAATTTTTTCAGAGTTTGGAATCAGGTTTGCCACCATCCGCAGGAATTGCAGTAGGACTGGATCGATTGTTCATGGCCTTATTTGGTATTGATGACATCAAAAAAACCCGCCTCTTCAGTGTGACAGGTACATAGATCGTAACGATGCATCAAGGTCGAAATGAATTCAAAAATTAAATCAAAAAATAAGTAAAGAATTAAACAAAGACAATCAAAACGAATCAGGCAAAACACTTTTAAACTCTTCCAGCTCGCAAGGGACACAGCCAATTTTGCCGACGACAATTCCAGCGGCGTAGTTGGCCAATTGACAACTTGAATTCAAGTCCAGTCCACCTGACAAACCAAGGGCTATCGCCGCGATGACAGTATCCCCAGCGCCCGTCACATCAAAAACTTTGAGAGCTCGCGTGGGCACTTTTGAAATTTTCTCTCCGTCAAAAATACTCATGCCTTCTTTGCCTTGAGTCAGAACCACTTTTTTTGCACCCGTTTTTTTTTGCAAAGCAATTCCGGCTTGTTCCACTCGGTGGGGATTTTCTCTGAGGGAATCAAAATCAAGACCAGCCAAAATTACGGCCTCTTCATAGTTGGGCTTGATCAAATCACAACCGGCATAGAAGTCCCCAGGGTTATTGCGATGGGGATCGACAAGTAAAAGTTTACCTTGAGCTCGACAAAGCTTTGACATGGTTTTAACCACGTTCTCTGAAATGACGCCTTTTGCGTAATCTTGCAAAATAACGATATCAGCTTCACTGAGTTTTTTTTCAAATTCTGAAAGAAGTTTTTTTTCTGTCTCAGTCGGTAAATATTTTCTCAGTTCATAATCCACGCGCACGATGTGATGAGGCCCAGCCATCACGCGGGTTTTCCGTGTGGTGGGGCGACTGGAATCGACAATAATAGAGGACCACGAGACACCGGCTTTAAGACTCAAATCTTTTAACTTTTGAGCTCCTTCGTCGTTGCCCACAACAGATAATAAAAGTGGAACTCCCCCAAGGCTGGCCACGTTTTGTGCCACATTGGCGGACAGTCCAAGACGTAAATCTTCTTGTTCAACATCCAAAACAGGGACGGGGGCTTCTGGTGATATGCGGCGGACCTGGCCAAGGACATACTCGTCCAAACCCACATCGCCAAGAATAAGAACCTTTTTGCCGAGCCAACTTTTAGGATCTACTTTTGCCACGATTTATTGTCCTCCACCCTTGGACTTAACAGAGGGCCAAGTGACTGTCACTTGTGAATTCTGGTATCCCACCACATTCAAATGGGTCGACAGCCAGCGCTTGAGAAGTTTGATTTCCCATTCGCCCACATCTCGGCCTGCAAAATTAAAATCAAAATCAGCCGGAGACATGGTGAGACTGATGGTTTGTTTAATCGAAGGGGAATTAAAAATGAGTTCAATATTTTTATTATCTAAAGAAATCACGTCCTTGAATTTCCAGTCGGGTGCTTCATTGGCTCTGAAATAACGATACTTCAATGCAAAACCAACGTTGGCAGATCTAATGATGTGAGCATCAAAAAGTGCTTGGGTCACATGCGGATGCCAATGGATGGGAAAACTGCAGTGATGACCTTGGGAAATCATAAGAGGATCCACATCTGGCAGAACAGAAGAGTTGATATCTGCAGCCACAATTCGATCTTGAGCGGTGCTCCAAATTTGGATGGGATTTCGAAGCTTGGGATCCCAACCGGAAAGGGAGTGAAGAAAATCAAAATCAGAATTTTCCTGCATAAAAGTTGGAATTTTAACATTCCATTGTCTTGAATCTGGCATTTTGAATTCATTTTTTGATATATTCAACAGGCGTCCAATGAGTCCAATCCCCTGAGACCATTCAAAAATTCCAGGGTACAGGGACTCCACTTTGGCGAACCGAGCACGGGCCCAAAACTCTAAAGGATAGCGCAAAATATCTTTTCTAAAAAGTCGCTCAAAAGTGGGAGAGGTGTCCACGAGGGGGCAAAGTCCTAAAAAAGATTGGTAAAGATTTTTATTGGTTTGCACGGGCTGCAACCATGCCGTTGTCAAAACCCCTTGCCCGCCTAGGCTGACACCCATCAGGTGTAAGCTGGAAATTATTTTTGAGAGAGGTTCATCAGGGTGGCGTAATTTTTGTGCTAACCAGATATTTTGGAAAGCTTCATAAATTCCACCAAAATCAGGTCGCCGGTTATTTTCGACGTAGTCGCTGGAGGTCATATTTTCAATCATCAAAAAATTTGAAAAACCACGCTCAAATAAATGATGATAAAAATAACGTTCAGCAAAGGCCTCTTCGATGCCTCCAGTGATGCCCATGCGTAATATGATAAAGGGTCTGGGCTTGAGATCTCGAATGACGAGCAGGCCCTTTATTTGTTGTCCGTTGGGAAGAGTGAAAAGCATCTTACGCAGTAAAGGACTTTTTCCGATTCCATACTCCATGGCAAATAGCCTGAGGGATCCCATCCAAGTGGGTCCAAACTCCTGGAAGGCTTCATTTCCACAGGTTTTTCCATACTCATCAAAAATACGGTTCCAATCGTTGTTGCTGGTGGCGGTCAAGAGCGATGACTGAAGCCTTTTTTTTGAGCAATTTTCACTCAGAGGAGGTAAGTTGTCCTGGGGGTCCCAGGCCAACCACTGGTTGAGGGCCTTTTGAATGATTTGCGGGTACTGCCCCTCGGTTCGGCGTTCAAAATAGGACCCCTTTTCAATGGGGACTCTCCAAGACGCATGTGCCGATATGGAAAGTCCCAAAGTCAGGCCCAGCAAGGCCCCCATTGGTGCGTGGCGAAATAGAAAAGCTCCTCTTTGACTAAAGCGGAGTGAGTCCGCAGACTTAGAAAACTTTAAAAAGGTGTGGTTATGGAAAATAGAATGAATACTCAGTTTCCTCCATCTGAAGCTCACATGGATGGTCCTTTATTTCGTAATGCTCTTCAAACTCTGGAAGAGGCCGCCAAGATTGTCAACTGTGACCCTAATGTTCTCGAGAGACTCAAACGTCCTCGAAAATGCATCACAGTTTCCATTCCTGTGCGAATGGATGATTACTCAGTGAAAGTTTTTACTGGTTATCGTGTGCAGTACAATTCGACCTTGGGCCCTTATAAGGGCGGAATTCGTTATCATCAAAATGTGGATCTTCCAGAGGTTGTGGGTCTGGCAGCACTGATGACTTTTAAAAACTCCGTTTTGGGTTTGCCTTTGGGGGGAGCTAAAGGGGGAGTCGCGGTGGATCCGGGAAAACTTTCCCGCACAGAAAAACAAAATCTCACTCGTCGATTCACGACGGAAATCACTCATTACATTGGGCCCACCAAAGATATTCCAGCTCCTGATGTGGGAACTGATCCACAAACCATGGCGTGGATGATGGACACCTAGTCACAAGAGCAAGGCGGTTATGCGCAACCTGGTGTGGTGACTGGTAAGCCAGTGGAAATTGGTGGCTCCTTGGGAAGAAATCACGCCACGGGTCTGGGTGTGGTTTACGTGGCTGAAAAAGCGTTTGAAAAATTAGGAAAATCCATGAACGGCGCCCGCATCGTGATCCAAGGTTTTGGTAACGTGGGATCCTTTGCGGCTCAGTTCGCCTTTGAACGGGGTTCAAAAATATTAGCCGTGAGTGATGTCAACGGTGGGATTTTCAATGGTGATGGAATTAATATTCCCAAGCTGATTGAATACATGAAAGAAACAAAAACAGTAAAAGGTTTTCCGGGCACCACGGCCATCACAAACGATGAGCTATTGCTTTTGGATTGTGATGCGCTTTTTCCATGTGCTTTAGAAAATCAAATCGACACACACAATGCAGAAAAAATTAAAGCAAAAAGTATTGTGGAAGGGGCTAATGGCCCTGTGACCAACGCGGCTACTAAAATTTTAGCTCAACGAGGAGTTTTTATCGCTCCGGATGTTGTGGCGAATGGTGGTGGAGTGATCGTTTCTTATTTTGAGTGGGTGCAGGATATTATGTCTTTTTTCTGGGATGAGGATGAGATCAATGGTCGACTCAAAACCATCATTACAAAAGCCTTTGATAATGTTTATAAGTTCCAACAGGAAAAGAAAGTGGACATGCGATCAGCTGCCATGTCCTGTGCCATTCAAAGACTTGAAAAAGCCATGCTGTTAAGGGGACTGTATCCTCGATGAAGCCTTGGCTTTGGATTCCGGCCTCGTGGGCTCACGCCATCAGCCCATGGGGTGTTTCGGCCTCGGCCTGGCTGGCTAACTCAGAAGAAAATTCAGATCTTTACAATTGGAAACCCTTTCGCTGGAGTGGTTTCCATTTTCGGAATCCCCTCGGAATTGCGGGGGGGCTTGATAAAAATGCTGAACACATTGAAGACTGGCAAAAACTGGGAGCTGGTTTTTTAGAAGTTGGAACCATTACGCCTCAACCTCAGGAATCCAATCCAGGCCAAATCATCAATCGAGATATTGAAAATTTAGCCCTTTGGAATCGAATGGGTTTTCCTTCGCGCGGAGCTGATTACGTTTTTGATGAAATCCGTTTTTCTAACCGAGAAGTTCCTCTTTTTATAAACATCGGCAAAAATCGCAGCACTCCTGCGGATAGGGCTTTGGAAGACTATCTTTTTCTAGCTGAAAAATTTAGGTCTATGGCTGATGTTTTAGTTGTGAATATTTCCTCGCCCAACACACAGGGCCTTAGAGATCTTGCGCAAGCTCACTATTTGGAGCCGCTACTCAATGGTGTGGTCAAAGTAGCCAGCTACACTCCCGTACTTCTAAAAATTTCGCCTGATATGCAGGATGAAGATTTAAAGAATTTAGTACGCACTGCCATCGACTGTGGAGTTTTGGGCTTTATCATGACCAATACAACCTTAGAAAGAAAAGTGCATTCACCTTTCCCTGCCGAAGGTGGTGTTTCGGGCGCTCCACTGAGCGAGCGCTCGAAGGTGGCCTTAGCAAAAGTGCAGGATTTTGCAGGAGCTGACAGATCTTCGTTGCTGCTTGTTAATTGTGGTGGTGTCATGACATCAGAGGATGTTTTTGACAGACTGAAGCGTGGGGCTGATTTGGTTCAGGTTTATTCGGCCCTGGTGTTTCAAGGTCCCCGATTTTTGAAGGAAGTGGCACTGCAATGGAAAAGACAAAAGGACGCTCAAGGTTAAAAAAGACCCAGTGGATCCCTGTCGTTGCGGGTTTTTTAAAAAAAGACAGCCGAATTCTTGTCGGGCAAAGGCCTGAAAACAACTCCTTGGCCGGACTCTGGGAGTTTCCTGGGGGGAAAATCGAACTCGGCGAATCTCCTGAACAAGCCCTGGCTCGAGAACTTTCCGAAGAGTTAGGAATAGAAGCTGAGGTGGGTGAACTCAAACTCAGCGTGACTCATTCTTACAATGATGTGGGAATCGTTATTTTATTTTACGAAGTTAATTTTTGGAAGGGTGAGCCCAAAGCCAAACATCACTTGATGCTCGAGTGGATTTATCCAGAAGAACTCAAGGAAAGATCCATTCCCGAAGCCAATAAAAAAGTTCTCCATCAGATCTTCAAAGCTCTGGGGGTTCCATGGCGAAAATCCTAGTCATCACTCGAAAGAAAGATGAAGTTTTAGAAAATTTGATGGCAGGTCTGGAAACGGATATTCGAGATCTGTTGCTGATCACCACTGAGGAAACAAAACCTGCAAAATGGGTTCACCTTATGGCTGAGCTCCTCAAGCATCAACCTGAATTGATTTACTTTGTTATTGCTGATGACCAACCCAATTTATTAGAGAAAACACTTTTTCGAATTCTCAGCCGCATACCACAATTTAAAGTGGCAGTGAGTTTTTTGGGACAAGTCAATTTTGAAAAATCCAAC
>JBKDFX010000136.1:0-5875 GCA_046336825.1 Bdellovibrionales bacterium
AAGTATATAAGTCCTAAAACAGTTCGTGATCCAAGTTTAAAATATTTCATGGGGTTCTCCTTATAGGTAAAATGTAACCGAAATCATGATCTATTAAAATAAGTATTAATTGATTAACTTGATCAATTAATTAGATTATAATGAAGGTATGGAATTTCATCAAATCGAAGCGGCTGTGACTGTCGTCCAAACGGGAAGCTTCCGAGCTGCTGCAGAAAAACTCAACAAGGCCCAGTCGGCCATTTCTCATGCTATTCAAAGCCTTGAAGATCAATTGGGAGTTAAAATTTTTGATCGATCCACTTATCGCCCCCAACTGAACCCTGCTGGCAAAAGTCTATACCCTCAGTTTTTGGCTGTCCTGCAACAACTGCAAACAACACAAAGCCAAGCCCGATTTTTAAAATCGGGCTATGAACCCAAACTCACACTGGCTGTGAGTGCTTTATGGCCCGAACGAGCTCTTGTTGAAGTCCTGCAAAATTTCACTTTACAGTTTCCGTTCACCGAACTGATCTTACTTGAAGAAGTCCTGAGCGCTGATGAGCTCCTTATTGAGGGGGCGGCAGATATAGCCCTGGGTGAGATCTTTGATGAACAGGACCTATTTGAAAAACGCCCCCTTGGCACAATTCCCATGTGGAGCGTGGCTAAAAATTCCATACCTGCTCATGAACTCAAACAACACCGACAAATTGTGGTCAAAAACACTTTGGAAAAATCCCAACGCCTTGCGGACGTGCAGCCAGGCCAACCACAAATTCGAGTGACAAGTCTAAATCTCAAAAAGCAACTGATTTTGTGTGGCGTTGGCTGGGGAGGGCTTCCCCAACATCAGATTCAAAACGAATTAAAAGCAAAAAAACTCACCGCTCTTCGTCGAAAGCCCAACCCAGTGCCCATTCACTTGGCATGGCTCCGCAAAAACTCACTTGGGCCCGGTGCTCAATTCTTGATCTCAGCCCTTGAAGCTAAGAAAATTAAAACGTAGTTTGATAGTTTATTTGCACTTGAGGGGTAAAAATGCAGCAGTACCATGATTTACTTGAAAGAGTATTAGCCACAGGAACTTTAAAATCAGATCGAACTGGTGTGGGAACAAAAAGTGTTTTCGGTCACCAAATGCGTTTTGACCTCAGCGAGGGTTTTCCACTCATCACAACAAAAAAATTGCACACTCGCTCAATTTTTCACGAACTCCTTTGGTTTTTAAAAGGAGACACAAATATTAAGTATCTTCATGATAACAAGGTGACTATCTGGGACGAATGGGCCGATGAAAACGGAGATCTGGGGCCCGTCTATGGAAAACAATGGCGAGCTTGGGAAACATCAGATGGCAGAAAAATTGATCAGATTTCTAATGTTATTCAGCAAATAAAATCCAATCCTGATTCTCGTCGGCATCTTGTTGTAGCCTTTAACCCCGGAGAAGTGGATCGCATGGCACTCCCCCCCTGCCACGCCTTTTTTCAGTTTTATGTGGCCAACGGGAAGCTGTCTTGCCAACTCTATCAAAGAAGTGCCGACATTTTTCTCGGTGTACCCTTTAATATCGCAAGCTACGCCCTGTTAGTGCATATGGTGGCTCAAGTTTGTGACCTCAAATTGGGGGAATTCATCCACACGCTGGGTGATGCTCACCTTTACCTTAATCACATCGAACAAGCCCAGCTGCAACTCAGCCGAAGTCATCGACCACTGCCTCAGCTCAAACTCAATTCTCAAATTAAAAATATTTTTGAATTCAGCTACGATGATATTGAGGTCGTTGGCTACGACCCTCACCCCACAATAAAAGCAGAAATAGCGATATGATCATAAGTCATATTGTGGCCACAGATTTAAACGGGGCCATTGGAAAAGATAATAAACTGCCTTGGCACTTACCTGAGGACCTAAAATTTTTTAAAGCCACCACTCAAGGCAAGATTATGATCATGGGTCGAAAAACATTTGATTCCATTGGCCGGCTACTGCCTGGGCGCTTCCACATTGTTATCACCCGTCAAAGCCTAAACTCAGAAAATCCCATGTTAAAATATGTCTCATCTTTAGATGAGGCCTTAAAAATGGCTAAAAGTCTTATAGGACAGTGGCCTGAAGAGGTTTTCATTTTAGGTGGCGGTGAAATATTCACTCAATCCATAGATCTTGTTGACCGAATTTATTTAACAAAAATTGAAAAAGTCGTAGAAGGTGACTGCTTTTATCCAAAAGTCGATTTTTCTAAGTTTAATATTGATAAAGAAGATCATTTTCATACATCTGAGAAGTTTTCAATTCGAACCTACTGTCGAAAAGATCATCAGTAATCCACAACGTTTATTTTTTTTATGCGATAACCGAAAATGATTCTATGTTTGCACAACGCTTTGAAACTCAAGAAGTAGCCCAAATTGAGGTCTATGGTCGCTCCCACAGTAAAATTGTGGCTCGCCTTAAGAACATCTCAACCACGGGGGCTTTTTTTGAACTCTCCCAATCTGAGTACGTTCCTAAACAGGGGGACATCGTCTGCGTTACTGTCCATCTCCAATCCCTAAATCGATCCAGGATCGTCAATGCCGAGATCGTTTGGAATCGAGGCCTGGGATTTGGAGCTCAGTTTTTACTTAAAGACGAGCTTGTCACCCGGTTGTTGTCGGCTAAAACTTCCGCATGAAAAGACATTGGCAGGCACACTGACCAAAGTCTAATCACATCAAAAAACCTAAATGTTGAAAATTTCGTATAATAACTAGCCAACTCTGTATGGCATACAAAGTGAAACGTGACTGACTGAATGAAATTGCACGTTGGGTCACTTATATTAGTATTGTTCTTTGGTTTAACGACCAATGCCAGCATCAAGCCGACTATGGTGGAAATGCAACAGTCTCAGTTTAAACTTTGCAAAAGCAATTCTTTAAAACTGAGTGATCCCAACTCTCGCGATCAAGCCAGGCTCAATTGCATAACAAAAGAATTTCCAACACGATTGGGTATCGAGAGTTGCGTCAAAGAAGCAAAAAAATTTGAATATTTGCTTAATGAACAATCTGCGCTGAGATCTTGTTACTACTCAAAACCCCAGTTTGCAGGGATGAAAAATTGTTTATTCATCGCCAAAGAACTTCATAGTCTTGGGGATCGAGATGACATGCGTCTTGAGTGTGTCAGTTCAATTGGTTTGCCAAGAGGCAGAAATAGTTGTTTAGAGGTGGCAAATAAATTTGAACAAGGACAACTTAAAAAGAAATTAATTACAACTTGTTTAGAAAATTGAACGTTGGCAGATCTAAACATTTTGTTTTAAATGTTAAGAATGGAATTGTTTCGTAAACGAGGAGAGCATAAACTATGAGCATGAACACAAATACGTTGGGTGTGAACATGACTTCTGAATCCACAGTCAAATCAAAAAAGTCGAAAACAAAATTGCAACTGAAAGCGCCGACGCAGGAACGTTCGCGCCAAACAGTAGCCACCATATTAGAAGCTTGTGAACGAATCATGGTTCGAGAAGGCTTTTATGGAGTCACCACTGATAAAATTGCTAAAGAGGCCGGTGTCAGCATTGGTTCGCTCTATCAATTTTTTGGTAACAAAGAATCCGTGGTCTCCGCATTAATTCATGAACTGATTCGCCGTGATGCCGTTTATTTTCAAGAGCGCTTGGCTGCTGTTAATAACATAGCTCTCGATCAAAGAATTCCTTACCTCATTCGATTAGGTTTAGAAATTTATTCGACTCAAAAAGACCTGCGCCAAAAAGTTCAGGGCATCTACCATTACCTTGTTGATCAGGTTGAATTTAAAAAGATTTTAAATTTTTACACAGAAGTTTTTGCTCAGCACATTCAGCCCAGAGACGGACGTGACCCTAAAACAATGGCTAAGCTCACTGTGGCTGCATTTTTAGGCTTAATGGAACTGGTTGTTCAGGAAAATCCGAATTTTATGCAGGATCCAAAATTAGTTGATGAAATCAATCGTTTGTTCTTACGTTACTTAACCGAATAAGCTTTTTCTAAAATTTCATCCATTGTCTCTCGAACTCGGGCCAGATCACCTGGCCCGTTGTACATGATGGCAAAACTTGTTAATTCACCTTTTTCGTCTTGTAAATAACCAGCAAGGCTGGCCACACCATTCAATAACCCAGTTTTAGCTCGCAGATGTCTTTCTAAATCTGAATTTTTGAATCGCCTTTTCAGAGTTCCGTCCACTCCTGCAATGGGTAATGATGAAAAGAACTCAGGCATTGAAGTAAAATCCATGATGTGATGGTGAAGGACTGACCAAAGGGCCTGAGCTGACATTCTATTTTCACGAGTTAAACCAGAGGGATTCACCAATTGAATTCCATTTTCTTTCCCAACAACTCTTTTAAGGTGCTCTTTTATTAATTGAATCCCCACAGGCAGTGATCCCGGCTGAGTGCTTTTAAGACTGATATTTTTTGTTAGCATTTCCGATACATAGTTATTTGAAAATTTATTCATATCCGCCAAGATGAGCTCAATGGGTTTACTTTCCACTTCTGCCAAGACACGAGCTGATTTTTGAGCTTTGCCAATTCGGATCTGACCCTTTACCTGAATACCCCGCTGTTGCAAAAAAGACTTCAAATTGTTTCCTGACCAGTAATCAGGTTTTTGAATATTGGCAAAAACAAGGTGTTCTGTCACTTCATCACCGATCTCACCCCTGACTTTAAATATCTCTTTATTTTTTGTGTCATCCCATTCACGATCCACATCTATCTGCAGCTTTTTGCCTTTAACTGTTTTGACTTGATTAGTTAAAATAAAATAATCAGATTCAGGATCTAAAGTCACAGTTGCTAATGACCCTCGAGCCGTGGGTCTAACAAATACATTCATCGAGTTCCAGTTGAATGACATGGCTCCGACAGGTGCATCATAGGCTCGATCAACACGAACACTTTCTCTTGAAGGATCGTACCGAACCGAATCAAATAATGAATCATCCACAATTAAAGAACCTGCAATTTCAGAAATTCCATTTCGCTTAAAATTGTTAACCAACACCCACATATTTTCGGAAACAAATGAAGGATCTCCCCCACCCAAAAGATAGAGATCACCCTTTAAAACTCCTTTTTCAATTTTAGCCTCTGTCACCAATTGGGTTTTAAACTTACTCCCTGGTGGCAAATGATGCAGAACTGCAGAAGCTGTTAATAACTTAGTAATTGAAGCTGGCAACATCGACTCTTTTGATCGCCAACTCACAAATGGACTATCCTTGGATTTAGCAACAAAAATGGCAAAGTGATCAGGACTCAACTTATTTTTTTTTATCAGGTTCAAAGACCAGTCATTTAACTGCTGAGCTGAAACTATGTTTGAGAATAAAAAGAAACAAACGGACCAGTTACGAAAAAAATGGAGAAGTCTCACTAGCATAACCTTTCAAAAAATATTACCTTGATGGGAATGGGACTGAGTCGCTCTTTTTGGATACAAGTTTATATACCTGTTCCAATTCTTATTTTGTTAGACAATTGGACAAAAAGTCTAGCGCTTCATTATTCCCGAGGACAGGAAGGTCCCTTTGGACCCTTTTATCTCATCTTTAATCATGGTGCGATGCTGGGTCTTTTTTCCGACTTACCACCGACACTCAGGATAGTTTCACTGTCGACTTTTGGCGCTCTAATCGTAGGTGTCTACTTTTTATTTCAATATTTAATTCCCGGACGACACATGAAACTCAGGATTGGATTGTCCATCCTACTAGGAGGAATTCTAGGAAATGTTTGGGATCGAATTCGTTACGGCGCCATCATTGATTTTATTAAATTCAAAGCTGGAAATTTGATCAGTCCTATTTTCAATGTGGCCGATATTATCCAATGGGTGGGCTA
>JBKDFX010000137.1:0-14630 GCA_046336825.1 Bdellovibrionales bacterium
GAAGATGTCATTGAAGAGCTGCGCAAGGCACAAGCAGAGCTTGAAAACTACTCAAGAAATTTAGAGAAAATGGTCGAGGAGCGCACAGCGCAAATTCATGAACTGAATCAAAAGCTGAAGGCACTTTTGGACTCCCTCAATCAAGGTTTTCTTATATTTGATGAAGAAGGTACGATTTGGGAAGTCACTTCAAAGGCCTGTGAGAGTGTCTTAGAAATTGATCCTAAGGGAAAAAAAATATGGGATGTTTTAAAATTGTCCGAAAACAAGCAAGAAGGCTTTCGCAAATGGCTCATTACATTATTTGGGGAGCTTCTTCCTTTTGATGATATGGCCGCTTTGGGACCACGTAAATTCGATCACTCTCAAGGAAGGCATGTTAAATTAGACTACTACCCGATTCGCAACGAAAAAAATGAAATTTCTGGAGTGGTCTTAGTTTCAACAGACATAACAGAACTGATTATAGCTCAACAGGAAGCAGAAAAAGAAAAATCGAATTCTCAATTCATTTTAAAAATGTTCAAGCAAAAAAAGTATTTTATTCGCTTTTTAGAGGAAGCCAAACGACATATGAATGAGTTGAAATCAGCTCTTCGCGAGGCTCCTTCTTTTTGGAATCTTGAGGAAGTCTTTAGAATTCTTCATACACTTAAAGGTGGTGCCAGCAGTTTTTCTGTTAAAGCTGTTTCAGAGCAAGCCCATCGACTTGAAGATCTTATTTCCCAATTGAGGGGTAATCCAAAAGATTTCTTCCGTGATAATTGGGATCATGAATATGCTAAACTTGTGACTGCCTTTGATGAAATGAGTAAAGAAGTTCAAGAGCTCCTTGGAAACAAAAATACTGAATCCAGTCTCGACTCTGTTGAAATCTCTCGAAACCAGCTGACCCAAATCATTGATCTTTTGGGTTCATGGTCAAAAACAAGAGAATTTTCAAAAAAGCTAGAGAGCCAGTATTTACTAGAATCTGCTTTGGAAACCTTCCAGTCTTTTGAGCACGTCACAACCAAAACTGCAGATCATCTAAGTAAAAGATTAAAACCTCTTGTCATCGAAACTCATCAAATTCATTGGTTCCCTAAGCCCTACTCGGCTTTTTTCGGCAGTCTCGTTCACGTTTTTCGAAACGCAGTAGATCATGGACTCGAATCACCTGAAGAAAGAATAGCAAAGGGAAAAAGTGCTGATGGAGAAATTCGAATTGTCCTTAGCTTTTCAGATAATCATTATGAGTTGGTCATCGAAGATGATGGATGTGGAATTAATTTATTTAAACTAAAGAAAAAATTAATTGAAAAAGGAATTTCTGTAGAAAACCTGGATCCCTTTCTATTACAGCAGAAAATTTTTGACCCCCATTTAAGTACAAGGGATCAAATATCTGAACTTTCAGGGCGCGGCGTGGGATTAGATGCAGTCAAGGCTGAAGTCGAAAGATTGGGTGGAACAGCCCTAGTCAAATCCTATGATGGAAAAGGCACACAATTTTATTTTCGTTGGCCTGCAGTTCTGCACAATCGAGAAGTTCCATCTCGCAAAGCTTCTTAATGACTACTGACCGTCTGTTGCTTCGTTAGCATTTTTTGGTTTAAAATCTTCAGGCTTTCTTGCTTTTTCTAATCCTTGACGATTTTTCAATATGACAGGCTTTCCTTGATTGTCATCTTTGACATACAGAGGCCCATCATATAGACCCTCGAGAGCTAAACCATCGAAGACTCTCTCAGAAGAAACAAACTCACAGTGAGTGTAGGTTTGGCCTTTAGCCACTAACACCTGACAAAGTCGATTTTGCTGAGCTTCAATTAATGAATCTGAAATTGGAGTTTGATGTTGAGGTTGTCGATACTCCAGTTCATAAAAACCATAACCTTTGACTAAATCTGTCGCTGATTTAATGACTTTTACTTTAACCTGCATACCGGCAGGAGATTTAAGGATTGTTTCTTCACCAGAAATTGGACCTTTAAAAATTTCTGAATTTCTTTTTCCGCCATGTGTGAAATTAATAAATGCACAAGTATTATCAAAATTAATATTTGTTGAATCTACCTTAAACTCTGGATCACAGGAACCCGATAAAAGATTTGCAAATAATCGAGCTGAGTAAATCACTTTGTCATTTTTTGTTATTTGTCGAATATTTTGAAGAATTTTGCTTTCAAGCTCAGATGCGTTTTTTTCAAACAGGGCTCGGACTTTCAGTTGCGGTGGCATTTTTTCAGGATCCAAAGCCTCCTTTTCTAGCTTTTCATATTGAGCTTGGAAATCTTTGTTATTCATGGGCCGAGCTGGTTTGTATTGCCCCTCTACTTTTTTAAAAAGGCTGGGATAGTTAGCCACTAACTTTCTTTCTTTAGCCTGGTAAGTGGCGAGAGATAACACTTCACATTCAGAACCCACACAGAGGCCAAATTGTGAAAAGTCCTGACCTGCAATTTTAATTTGTGATTGTAGCGGCTTTTCGAGTTCCAATTTTATATTAGGGATTAAAATTAAGGGCTGACTTCCTAACTCTATTGTTAGTTCAGCTTTGTCATAGCTGCCTTTAAGTTCAAAGCCATAATCTTCTATTTTTAGACCCATGGGAAGCTGAGGGGTGAAAAGCAAAGGAAGATTCTGACCCAATGTGCTTCCACCCAATTGATAAAGCGTCAGAGTTTCTTCGAAAGTCAGCTCAATTGAATCTCGAGTGAGTCTATTTTTTGATTGGGCTTTTTCTTTACCCTCTGGAACTTTAATTTCTGCTGGTTTGTTGACTGACTTTCCGTCATTTTGCAATTCAGCCGCTGATACAGGAGTGTTTTTAGCAGGTGGAACAAAAACAACAGGTGTGTTGGGCGGAGCTGACCTCACTGAATCTTGTGCTGGCGGTTCAGCTCTCAAAACTGGAGATTTAGCGATGGCTGGCGTATTATTCTGAGGCGGTTGATCAACTGCTCTTGGTGACTGAGCTGATGCTGAGGGATTATTTTGCAATTTAGGATTTGCCTGGGGTGTTGATTTTGATCTTTTTTGTGTGCTACAGCCTGAAATGATCACAACGAGAGTTATCAAAAAAAGTGCGCGCATAAGTTCCCTCCAGGCAGAAGCCTTATCGGGTCAAATTGCATTCAAGGGGCCACCCCAAATGTAAATCATCACACTTCATCATCGTTTATTGTCTAGAGAAAAGTCAGGCTGACCAAAATGGCTGAACTCAAACGCAATGAATCAGTTTGAGACACTTACTTTTTGTGTTTATCCCAAACTGTCTTCAATTTATCTTCGAAAATTTTACCTGAAAAAGGCTTCACAATGTATTGAGAGACTCCAGATAAAACGGCTTCTGTCACCTGTTCCCGTTCAGCTTCTGAAGTGAGCAACACGAAGGGAAGATCTTTAAACTCGGCAGAGGCCCTGACTTTTTTCAGAAGCTCGAGACCTTTGAGCTTGGGCATGTTCCAATCAGAAATGACGAGTTGAACAGGTGCGCCGTTAGAATGCTGCTTAATCAAAAGAGACAAGGCCTCTTCTCCATCTTGAGCTTCCATGATGGTCGTAAAGCCCATGCTTTTAAGCTGAGTTTTCACCAGATCCCGAATGGAGGGCATATCATCAATTACTAAAATTAAAATGTCTTTTGAAAACATTTTTTTATTCTACGGCAGGTGCCGCCCAAATCCAATCGGCCCTTGGTCCATATTCGGGGTGCGGCATTATGGCTTCTTTAATTTCCTCAGAGTTGAGACCTGAAGTGTTCACCTGTGAGATGGACATCACTGAACTCACGCCTCGTGCTTTGAGTCGGTCAACAAGACCACCTCCGTATTGCGTATGGAACTCTCCGACCACAACAACAATCACGGCTTGAGGATACATTTGCTGAATCTGGCTGAGGCGCCAGGCCATGGTGTCATCCCAGATACTTTGAGCCGCAAAGTATCTATCGATGGCTTCGGGATTTACATGTCCACCCATGGCTTGCTGAAATCTCTCTCTGTAAGAATCACGCCCTAAAGAAAATTCAGGAGGCAGGAGTTGCTGCAAATCTGAACTGAGAGAGCCAAGGCCCCCTCGTGCGACTTGGCTAGTCAAAACTCGAGGAGCATTGATGGCCCAAGTTTTTTCTCCTGCTGTCAGATTTGGAAACAGAGCTTGCTCTCGATAGTAATCATAAGAAGGCTGGCCCCACTTAATTTCATTTAAAAATGTAGCTTCACTGATTTGGCCCAAACGATAGGCCTCAACCCGGGCTTGGTCAGGATAATAGAAAAATTCGAGGGCCACGTGCACAGCTCGTCCCTGGGCTCTCAACTCTCGCAAAATTTCCATGTGCTGGTCCCGATGGGTTCGAAATCCATGATTCTCTCCGAGTAGAATGACCTGTGAGCCCTTAAGCGATTGAAACAACTCATCTTTTGAGGAAATGTGCTTTCCTTCATGATAAATTTGAGCTGAGGCACAGGCCAAAAAACTGAAAGAAACAAGAATAAGACTAAAATGACTCCACTTTCTCATTGAAGGACCCCCTGGCATTTGCTAGATAACTTCCTTTCCCTATTGTCAATCCAGGTTCTGAAAGGAAGCGCACCATGGCAAAAAGTAAAGGACGTATCATCGTCACTCTCGAGTGTACCGAAGCAAAAGCAGCTGGGAAACCAGTTTCTCGTTATACAACGACTAAAAACAAAACCAAAACACCAGGTCGTTTAGAGAAAAAGAAATACAACCCGAATATGCAAAAGCACACCGTCCATCGCGAAACAAAATAAGGAATAATCTCAGATGATTCTGACGGACCAAGAGATACTTACAAATATGGAAAAGGGGCTCATTAAAGTGGAGCCCTTCCGTCGTGAGTGTTTAGGTACGAATTCCTACGATGTCCACCTTGGTGGAACTTTGGGTGTTTACAAAGACAGTGTTTTAGATGCCAAAAAGCATAACGGCATTGAAACCTTTGAAATACCTGAAGACGGCTATGTTCTGACACCAGATAATTTCTATTTAGGTGTTACTATGGAGTACACTGAAACCTTAGCCCACGTACCTTTTCTTGAGGGTAAATCAAGTGTGGGCCGACTTGGTATCGACATTCATGCCACTGCAGGAAAAGGCGATGTGGGATTTTGCAATTATTGGACGCTAGAAATTTCAGTTAAAAAACCTGTTCGAGTTTATAAAGGCATGCCGATCGGGCAGATTATTTATTTTGAAACCAAGGGTGATGTTCTCACTCCCTACAATAAAAAATCATCGGCTAAGTACAATCAAGTGGCTCCAATCCCCATGGAGTCTATGATGTGGAAAAATCATTTTTAGTTTTTTTTTAATTTAATATCACAGGCGACAAACGTTTTCTTCAGGCTTTTCATCCGAGCTGTCTTCATCCTTGCCTGCTTTTTCAGAAATATATCCTAAAATAACAGACATTTCGGCTCGTGTGACCCAAAGATCCCAACGACTGGGTTGAGATCTCCACCACAACCATCTGGCGATATTACCCAAGCCATCCGCACTGGGTTGCTCTTTATACTTGAGAACGTATGTAAATACAGCCCATAGGTCAGATTCTTTGATTGTGCCTGAATCAATTTCCTTCTGAGCAAGGTCTTTTAACAGTCCACGGAACACAGGGAAGGCTCTTTGTGCTTCAAAAACTTGTAAGGCTGCATTTTTAGTCGCATCGAAGCGAGCAAATACATACTCAAGATAATTAATAACGAAAGGATAATAAACTATTCCAGATAGATAGACAGATTCTTGATTAATTGAACCATAGCCAGAGTTGGATTTCCAACCTGTTGCTTTCATGACGGCTTTAAAAATAGCATTCCACTCAACAAATCCGGGCCGAGAGGCCACGCCAATAAACTCATTATCACTTTTAACTGGTGGATCTTTGGCGGCAAGACGCTCAACAAAGTTTTTGAACTCTGGCATATGCGCCATGTATTTACGTACAGCCACGTAATGATGTTCGCTAAGGCATCGAAAAACTATAAATTCTTTGCCGTCTTTATCTTTATAAACAGGACACACTTTTCGAACAGAGGATTCTAACTTACTGTTCACTTTAAGACCTGATAACAAAACTCCTGCCAACTCTCCCAATTCAAAAAAATCCACATACTTGTCACCATTGGCTCTCAGCATGAACATATTGGCCTCTAAAAAGCGAGATCCAATAAAGCCCTCAGCTGGATCAAAAATATTTAACTCTCGAAATAGTCCAATTAATAATTGAAACATCTTCTCCGCATCACAAGTCTCAATTTTGGTTAGAGTTTTTTCACTGGAAAAACTTCGTATGATAAGACGAGATAAAAATCGATTTAAATTGGCATTAAAAACAGAGTTAAGTTTGTATTTCCAATCCACCTTATTTGAGATTTGCAACTGATCTTCCGCATCATGAGTTTGGGAAACAGAGGCATCAAGTAAATTAAAAACCTCTTGTAAGCCCAGCTTAAGAACAGACTGGTCTTCATTCAATTGTACAATTTGATCTTTTAGCTTCTTAAGCAATTCATTTGGAAGAAACTCCAATTCACTGTCGTTGCTGAACAACTCGTTGAGTTTAACTTGAGTAAGCATCCAGTTTCTGAATTCTGCCCGCAGAAGACCCAGCTGATCTGTGCTGAAGTGCTGATTTTTTTCTCCTTTGAGCCTTCTCTCAGGATCAAAAAGAAAATGCTGAAGAACTGCTTTTGTAACACTTCGAAATGTGTTCTCGGATAATTTTTCAGGCAATAATGAAGTTTTTTGAACTGCCAATAAAACTCGAACAATTTCCTCATCAGAGAGTCGTGCGTTGGGAGAGGACTTGAGTAGATCTGTCATGAAAACAATTCCATGATCGACTAATGTTCCCAAGTCCAACAAAGGCTGTGATTTTTTAAAGGACTGATCCAATAAAAAATAATCGTAGAACTGGAATAAGCTGTAAGTTCTAGCAATGAGTGGAATGAGTATGGTCCAGCTTTTCTCTTCAACGACTGTGTCATTTCTATTAAAAAGCAATTTGTTAATTTCAAAAAATAGTGCTTCATACTTCTTAATGGATTGGGTCAGGGCTTTTTGGTTTTGGTTATCGTTATTCTTAGGTGGATAAAGAGATTCAATTTCTTCAGCGAGCGCCAAAAGGTCTTGGAAACTGTAGGAGCCTTGAAGGAAACGACTCAGGTCCTGACCCACCACATACAATCGGCTCCGTGCCTCTTCAAAGTACTTCCGAGCTCGGTCAGTCCCCTCAACTTCTGGTTCCCAATCAAAAGCATAAACGCTGTAATACGTCAGAAAGTTTTCGACAATTCTTCGAAGCTCAGGAACTTTCAAGCGAGCCGTTTCAAAATCACGAGCTGTCCAATTTTCAGCACTTCCACCCACGAGAAGTTGTTTTATCTTCATCACTTCTGAAACAAGTTTTTCTGAAAATTTTAACTCGGGCCAAACCTGTTCAAAGGCTTCCAAAGTTTCAAAAAGTTCAGATTTCAAAATAACACCTGAGTCTTTTTGAATGAGAAGATCCTGCAGTATGGAAAATACATCTTCCAAGGTACGTGCCAAATAAACGAGACGAATTCCACCACCTGTTTGAGGTGTTGTTTTTATAAAATAATGATATCGCAAGTATTGATAATAACCACGCGCAGTTAATGTAAGCACTGGTGGCCACTCTCGATTCGTGATGGTATTTTCATCGCCACCAGCCAAAGATTTTTTTAATTTCTGGGCTGCTGGAATAATTTTTTTAATATCTTCAATCCACAACCACTCTTCTTTAAAAAACTTTTGGAACTCTTCGATTAATCCTACCACATCTGTTAGTTGATATTTTGAATCGTGCTTTTGAATGACCTCAGCAAGTTCTTTTGCAAAAAGCTGAAAGACTAAATTGGATTTCTCAAACAGTTCGAGGTCAGCATTACGGCCGGACTCGATAACGGGATTCCAATTCATAATAATAATTTTCATGAACGGATTGACCTTAACTGTCATTTCAGAGATTTGCCTCATAAAGACTTGGGATTTTTTCAGTTCTTCTCGAGTCACAAATTCTCGGCTTCCACCAACAAAGATCTGCTTCAGCTTCATGACTTCAACTTGAAGCTCTTTATGGATTCCTCCAGTGGAGCCGTCATTCTCAAAAAAGTTCGTCTCGATGAAGTCCACAATCTCTTGGGACGTGTAGCGATCTTTGTCCTTGCCAACAACGTACTTGTCGAATTGATTGAAGGCCGCCTCAACGCAACTCCAGGCACGCATTAAATCCCCATCAGAAACCTCAGCAGAGAAAAAAGCTTTAAGGTCTTGTGCCGATTTGGACATACATTTTGTTACACCCAACTCAATATTGGCGGGCTCAGGCGGTTGCTCTCCGATTTCGGGTGTGCAGCTGGCTAAGACAAAAGGGAGGGCCATGGGCACAAGCCAATTAATTTTAAAAGACATAGGAGGCCCCCGCATACACTCGATCATTCGCACGGTAGGTATTTATAAAACTGTCCGAAGTGGAGCTGCTATCATCGACAGTCAAAGCATCAAATCCAAAAATATACGACCAAGCTCGATTCCATTGGTATTGAAGTTCTAGTCCAAGAATTTATCCCTCTTGATCAAACTCACGAATAAATTCAACTTTAGAAACAAGCGGTCGCGAGTAAATAGAGGTCAATTCACCGAGAAAGGACAGTGAGGCCACATTTGAAAATCGATAACGATCAGTAAACAAAGTAATTTCCGAGGCTTGACCCTCACTTTCGATATCCGTGATTTCGCCACCTTCAGATCTTAAGTAAGCTGCTTGAATTTGAATTGTCCTATCAAAAAAGCTACGCATGCTAAATTCTAATTGTGCTGCATACATTTTTATAGGGTCATACTTTTGAACAGCGTAATCCATCGGGGGGAGTAGAGACTCAGGATCATCTTCGTAATAGGAAAAAGAAGTTTTGATTGATTCCCAATTGTAGCCAACATCCATGGAAAAAACTTGATGGTGAGTCACTCGTGGACCCACAATAAATTCAGCTTCTGAGTTAGCCGAAACACACCTCAAGCATCTTTGAAAGGCCACATCATTTACAGGTTTTCGTCCACCTGAAAACGCGGCCCATGGACCAAAATCTTCTCTTCCCAAACGAATTTGCAGAGCGTAGCTTTCTTGCCGTAAAAGCTCCATGACATCTCCAACTTCGAGATCATAGGAGAGACTGATTTTACCAGATTGTTTCGAAGGCGGACGGTACCAACGATTATCAGCAGTTAATTGTCCATCTTCTTCTCTGATTTCAGGTCCCACAGTGGGAACAAAGAGACTGGATGCGAATGCAAGGAATTGAAACTGATCTGTTTTATAATCAAAGAAAAGTCCAGTGAGTCCATTGTCTTCTGGCCTCAGGGCATCGATGTTGTACCTGGGCTGCCAAAGTCCAAAGGCCCAGACACGATCGATTTCAGACCAGTTGTACTTTTTCCTTCCCAGCGAAACTTGAGCTCGTTCGTCCAGGTGGGTGGAAATGTAAAGCTCTTGCAAAGAGTAGTAAGATTGTTTGAGCGAAAAAAAAGTTCCTGCAGATAAATCCACCACCCAATTAATTCGACCCGGATCTGGCACGTAGGAAGTGGCCGTTAACTTTCCTGATAAAAACTGACTGTAGGTGAGTTCTGGAGCGTCACTTAAAGTGGTGAGGTATTGCAGAGTTTCAAAACGAACTTGGCCAAAAACATTGGCTCTTTCCGCTGAGGGCATAGAGAAATAACTGGAGGATGTTTCAACAGCCTGCGCAGAACTCCCGATAAAGCAAAGGAGCAAAAGCTCTTTTTTAAAGGCTAAAGCCTTAAAACTTTTAGACAATTATCCCCCATGGATTCAATAGACCGAAGATGCCTCAAACGGTCAATGTTGTCCCGTGTTAATTGGCCTTTGAGCGGTTTTTACATAGAGAAATGCGTGTTTTTTTCAGAGCTTTTGTCGAGATATTTATGCATTTGGTCTAGAACCCATGGCCCATTGTCGAGAGTCAAATCATGGCCTGCAAAAGGGTGAATTTCCAAAGGACAACCCCATAGTTTTGAAATTTTTTCAGAGCAAGAGTAGTGAGCTAAACGATCACCCTTCGAACATAAAATCACGGAAGGCACGGGTGCATTGTTTGGAAATCGTGCATGGGTGGCGCATCGAATCTGAGCTAAAAAGTTATAGCGAGAGATAGGAGTTTTTTCGTAAGACTTTTCGAACACGGATCCCCACTTACCTCTCACCTTGGAGTCATTGGAAACCACTTTTAATACTCCCCACTCCACACGGCGAGCATTTGGATAAACTAATCGAGAGGCAATCATCGGCCATAAAGCGGGTTGCATACGTTTGTAAAAGGGGCTGCGATTATCACTGGTATTGATGAGAAATTGCATTTTGACTTGTTCAGGATGACGATGGGACCAGTAAGTTGCGACCATGGCTCCCAAAGAAAAACCCAAAATATGAAAAGGTCCCTGCCCTTGAACCTGTTGATCCACATGATCCAACAGACCCGAAATATCCCAAGGACTAACCTTGTTATGAAAATCTCCGAATCCAGGAAAGTCGATCATTTGAATTTCATCATCAGGATAGCGTTGATGGAACTGCTCGTAAAATTCGCCCCAATGAATTTTCCATCTGATAAGACCACGCAACCAAATCCATTTTCGACCAGAGCTGTTAGACATGGAGCTCAACATAACTCAAGTCTTGAGCTTGTCAGGACTTGACGCCTGCTGTTGTATCCTGACAACATCGACTCGAACTGAAAAGGAGCTCATATGTTAACCAGCCCCCAGCTTCAGCAACTTCTCACTAGAATGTGGATTGATTACTCAACCTTAAATCCAGCGGCTAAAGCCATTCACGATCTGTTTGTTGCGCAAGGAGAAACAGTTCTTAACGACCACGTTGCCTACAGAACTTTTAAACATCCAAAACTTGGTATTAATTCTCTGGCTCAACACATTGAAAAATTGGGCTATAAATCCAGTGGAGATTATACCTTTACAGAAAAAAAATTATTTGCAGTCCATTATGAACATCCCAATTCTGAAATCCCAAAAATTTTCATCTCTGAACTTGAACTCGACAAAGTTGATCCTTTCATTAGCGAAGCTGTTGAGACGATGATCAAAGAAGTTCCCGAGTCCCTAATTAAATCTGAAGAAATTTTGACCTGCGGTCGCCCCTGGAAAATGTCCTTTGAAACTTACAATAAATTAGCGCAACACAGTGAGTACGCTTCTTGGGTGGCGGCCTTTGGATTTCGCCCTAACCACTTCACTGTCAATGTAAATGCACTTAAAAAGTTTTCTACCCTTCAAGCTGTCAATGAATTCATAAAGTCTAAGGGTTTCACCTTGAACTCTTCAGGAGGTGAAATCAAAGGGACACCAGCTGAGTATCTCGAACAAAGTTCAACCATGGCAAAAGATGTGGAAGTATCCTTCCAAGACGGTAAATATCGAGTTCCAGCTTGCTACTACGAATTCGCTCTTCGCTATAAATTACCCGATGGCAAGCTGTACCAAGGTTTCATTGCGAAATCGGCAGACAAAATTTTTGAAAGTACAAACAGAGTGAAATAACTAGAGATGACTAAAATCTATTAGATCTGAGGGCTTCGACTGTCCCAGGATCTCAGTTTTTTGAACATAAATATTTTCATGATCATTGAGTAAAATAATCTGGACAGCTTGCAACTGTTGAAGCTGCCTGGCCACTCGATAGTGGTGATACTTCTGTAAAGCCACTTCAATTAAATCAGCCAAATGATTTTTCACTTTTTCAGTGAATTCAGTCCTTGGCAATGCCAAGCAGTAAGAAACTTGCTTAGATTTTCGATAACCGAATTGAAAAAATGAAATTTGTGGAAAGTCTTTTTGCAGCTGAAGCTTGAGAAAATAAAAAATGGAAGAGTCCAGCTTCTCTCCGACCAAATCGTGGGTCCCTGAGCGTCCTAGAAATTCGAAGCAAGGTGTTTTATCAAGGAAATCGTTAACAAGAAGTTGGTCTCCTAATTCATACCTTAATAAACCTGAGCTTGTGGTCAATACGGGAGACACCACGTCTCCTCGCTTGAGGTCAGCCAGAGACACTAATTTTTTGGACTGTAAACTTAGAAATTCATAATAATGAGATCTTAAAGCCAAGGGCCATCGCCCTCCATAGGGAATAGTAACAACTCCTTCAGTGGCCCAAAGGCCTTTTCCTTGAAACTGACTCATTGAAAAAAAATCTTTCAAATTTTCAGAAAAAGACTGGGAACTGGCAGACATCCAACAGGATATCAGTTTTAAATTCTTTTTTAAGTTTTGAAAGCTTTCTTCAAAGCTTAAAAATTGAGTTTTAGGGAATGGAATATCGACAAGTTCATTTTCGAATTGAATCCACTTTTTTTGTTTAAAGCATTGGTCAAGATTACTTTCTTCTGATGGAGACAACTGAAATAAGGCCATCATAAAAGTGGGACTCCAAACACTGACAAAGGCAGGCCCAGGGGAAGAAAGTAAAAAAACTTGGGTGGCTAATCTCCAGGCCTCTTCAGATTTAATTTTTGCTAGAGCTTGAGGAACGAGAAATATTTTTGAAAGTAGCCATCTTTTCCAAAAAGGAAAAAGCTCAGAATCATCATTATTCATTTGAGAGCGCAAGTCATGAGGCAACCAGCTCAGGGACCAATAATGAGGACCCTTTTTTATATCAGGAAACTGCTGATACATATCCGTCATCCAGACACTGGCGGCTCGATTGATCTCAATTAGAAATTCTGGAGTGTAGGGAATCCACTTACGAGCATGAGTTGAGCCACTTGTAGGTTCAAATCGAACCACCTGCGATTTAGAAACATTTGCACGTGTCTCTAGAGACAGGTGATGTTCGTAATCTGCCCAACTGGTCAATGGAAAATCGTTAAGATTCACTACTTGTGACTTTTTATAAAGAGGTGACCAAGGTAAATTTTGGTGAACATTTAGTATTCTTTGTAATTGTTTTTGTTGGGTCAAAACTGGATTTTTTAATGCTTTTTTAAATAATCGCGTTTCTTGCCATCCAGACAATTGAACTAAACTATGCAGTCCTTGAGTGATCATACTAAGGCCATCTCAAACTCTATCGGCAAACTGTCCTTGAATTTGACGGGAGCTTCATCTGTTCGGGTCACTTGAAAAAGTAAGACTTCAGTTTTATTCAGTAGAAAGTTTTTTCTTATCTGTGGCTCCCGATGCAAATTTTCTGAATCTGCAAAAGAAATCATGTGAGGTCGAGCAGATCTCTTGAGTTCTTCACGAATCAATTGAGCCAGAGCAGAGGCCTTCTGCTTTCGACTCGTCATTTTGGAAAAATGAAGACCTGTCAAATAAAGGGTGTCCAAATAGGAACCTTCATTCAAAGAAGGTAAGCCAAATAATCGAGCTGCTTTTAAAAAGACAGCCATCTTCCAATCTAAGTTGTCTAAAGTCATTCTCTTACAGATTGTTGGCGCCCAGGGGTGAGTGATTAAGATGATTTTTTCATTTTGATCGTTCACCTTCATCCATTCTCGAGAAGTGTACTGGTTCCAGTTTTTTTTTCGATACTGATCCTCATCTTCTTTCCAAAGATAGGAAAATTCTTTTTCTTCAAATTGGTCCCAGTTGTAAGAATTAATTTCTCCAACCCACTCAGAAACTTCATGGTTATTATCTTTGAAAATTGAAAAAGGATTTATTCCTAAAATATTGACCATCATCTGCTTCCCGAGCAGATGATAACTAAACTTATTGTTTCGTGACTGGGTTAGATTTTTAATGGCCACTTTATTGTCAGCCAGAACAGCTGTTAAATAATAATCAATATTGTTTTTTTTCCGGTACTCATCAGATAAAATCACCTGATAAAATTCCCGCCAAACACGAGCGGACTCTCTTCTTTTACGCATACGCAAATCGCCCAGATAGGCCACGCCTTTTTTTTCACCATTAACTAAACGGGTTTTCCATGAAATGGAGGCATGACCAAGAAGCTCTCCTGCTAAATAAGAAACGTAAGTTTCAAATTGAGAAGACTGACAATTTAATAAATTTTGAAAATCAGGTGACCGGTCATAAATGAGATCCAGACCTGGCAGCTTCATCGGAGAGAGGCGACTCAGCTCAAACATGGCCTCCTGATCTGATGGTCTCATTAATCGAACTTCAGGTGTTAGCATTTAAATCCAAAACTCTCGTTGACGGTCGACAGTCAATTCATTTGCACGTAGTCCGTTTTCACAACCCAAACTTCTCATGCGATCAATCATGATATGCAATTCATCGGCTTGGGTTGAGTGAAAGCCCTGCATTTTATTAAATTCAATAGGACCTGACAGTTTTTCAAATTTCTCAAGATTGGATCCATGATTGAGCATAATATCCACATCCTGCATGATCACTTTACGAGTGTAGTAATTCATAAAAGGCTTAATAAGATGGGTGAGAAATCCAATTCGATAAGTGATCCATGTGTAAACTCGAGTTTGATAACGACTAACAGGTGTGCATTGAGAATTAATGATAAAGCAGTGAGATCCAAAGCGATAATCCACTCGAGTGATATTCGGGAAAATAAATTCATCTGTATGCTCCATGGG
>JBKDFX010000138.1:0-45925 GCA_046336825.1 Bdellovibrionales bacterium
CTTCAGAATCGTCGATATACGTAAAAAACAATCTCTGGCTGCAGGTTAATGACCCACAGCTCCTGAGTATCATTTATCTATGGTTCAATACGAATACCAAACCAGATTCTTTAAATTTGAAATATCTATCTAAAAATTAAGCTTGCTTCAAATTGAGACTGAATTTTACCTCACTGGATATTTTCGCAGCCAGAGACTAGCACCTGGGGAATTTGACTGCTGTGAAAGGGGGCGAAGCTCACTCTTCAGCATGGCTGGAAGGAATTTAGCCACTTTACTTCTATGTTTTTCGACCAAGTAGGACACAAAAAATTCAATTTTGAAGCAAGGGTTGTATTGCAAAAAGGCTCGCAATAAATAAGCTTCGTTCCAAGCAACTCCGCTATTGAGCCACTCTTTCGGATAGCTGAAGGGAAAAAACACATCATGAAAGTGAACAAAGACTCCATTTTTGAGTCTTGGCAAAACCTCAAAAATCAAAAAATTAACATCCGATCCCGCCTTACTAATGTGACTACCATCAATGAAGAGAATATCTCCGTCGTCCAGGCTCGTAAAGGTTTTAATCGGTATATCCTGCACTGGCTTTTGGATCAAGTTCACTCGCTTCAAGTCGGCGTGCTGAAGCAATGAGATAATTCGATCAGGATAGGGCTCAATAAAAGTGAGTTGTAGTTTGGTTGTTGGCTCTCGATCAAGAATATCCAACATTAACGCTGACGAAAAGCCGGAGCCCACCTCAACTATCCTTCGAGGTTGCTGTCGTTTCATCATACAATAAAGAGAAATTGCGTCTGCATAGGAAAAAAATTCGTTGTTGAAATGAAATCGATGGTGAGGAGTTGGGAACTCAGGAATCCAAAGTTGTTTACACAAGGGCCGGAAGCTGCGCAAGAGTTTAAGCTGATGCTGAGTTTGCAATTCAATTCCAGGTATATGAGATTCATCTTCTACATTTAAAATACTAACTTCACGTGCAATATCAGTTGGCGATGGAATTGGAGAATAGAAATGCCCAGGGGGAACCCAAGTTTTCCATTTCTTAAGCTCTTGACGTAAAGTTTTGATCTGTTCGAGTTTTGGACCTTTAGAAGCCACTTTCTTTTTAGATTTCAACATGACAACCAAAAAATGAATTTTTTATTTTATTTAATTTTTCCATGGGCCCCATCTGACTATCATTGAGTTTATAATTTATTTCTTAGTTTAGAAATTGTATCTTAGATTTTAAAGAGCCGCAGCTTTGACTATCACAAACGGCTGGCAGGCCTTAAGTTTATAGACAAAAATCTAGCGCCTGAAGTGACTTGTTTTTCTGAAATACCAATTTGGAGCTCAAATTTCAAAATTAGCTCATTTGAACAGGTAGGAAATTGAGAATGAATATCCTGGCTGTATGTCATATGAGTTTGCTAAAACTTTGTCTTCACGTCTGATTCGAAGCTGCAGCTCTTTGTTGATTAAATAGGTAAGTCCATAGAGAAGGCCTATACCACCAGGGTTTTCCATATCTTTTTTAGGTGATGTCACAAGTGAGAAAAATGTAGCCCCGGCTTCTAATCCGAAATTGGTCCAAACCGTTATATTTGCAACACTACTAAAAGCAAACTCCTCAAAATCTATATATCCTGTTATTGAACTTTGGCTTTCCAGGCTTCTATGATAATGGCCTTCTAAGCTGAGAGTTAATAAATTCAAACTGACAAATGAATAGGCACCTCGCAATTCAAACGAAGTGAAATCAAAGTGACCTTTAGATTCATCCACAGAATTTTGAAAAGATTTAGTATTTAGTCTTTGTTGAGCTATACCAAGCCCAACTTGAAATCTTTCTCCACGAACAAACTGAGGCATAAGAAAAAGTAGAAAGACAGTTGAATACAATTTTTTTGTCATGTTAATTTTTTCTTATCATCGAAAGGGGTCAATAATCCAAACTTTTCAGATAAATTTGAAAAATGAATTGGAATAAATTAACTACTGCTTTTGCAAGTTGAATATTCCTGCAGCTTTCCAGATAAATTCTTCTTCTAACCCAAAAACTTCAACACTCTTCTGTTGACCCTTTTGTAGATTCATTGGAATTTTGAAAGCAAATTGACTGTACATAGCACCTAACATCTGTGGGTTGCAATTTTGCAAAAAAACATTCACAGCACTCTCTTTTTCATCAAGTCCTAGGTTTTTTCTTGGCACCAAGACCTGCAAACAATCTGAGGTTATTGGTTCATCAGGGTTACTAGTATCTATAAGAGATAACCTTATAGTTCCCTCTGTATCCGTTACGATAGCAAGGTTAATATCGGCCCTTACCTGAGAATTGTACAACCCGCTCCAGCGACCTTTATAATTGCCTATGATTGAAGGAATGACTCTAACATCAAAGTTACGATTTCCTTGTGAGTCCCAAAAAGCATCATTAGTTGATATAAAATCTTTAACTCGTTTGCGCCAATTACTTTGCCACTCATCCACATTCGAAGGCCTTAATTGGTCATAACAAGCTTGTAAATTTGCTGATTGTGAATCATTCCTCACTAAATGATTTAAGTTATGGCTGTGATCCGTCATTTGAACATGAGCATTATTTGATTTTTTAGTATCATCATTGTCCTCATTTTGACATTGAGGCACTTTGATAATTTTGCTTTCATTTTGTCCTTCAAAACTTTTATCAGAATTAGCATTTTCATCGGCCGTATGGGGCTTCGATGGGCTATTAAATTTGTAAGTTACAAGTGAGCCCACAAATAATCCTATAATCAATGGAATGAGTGCAGAAGATTTCATAAGGCTATTATTTAGCAATCGACTTAGAAACTTAAGAACTTCGAACTACTATTTAAAAAAACCTCGACTAAGGAAAGAGAAAGAAAATCCAGATTGGCGGGCAGACGTAGATAGCTTTCGAACTTTTTGTTTGGAATGGGCTGCGTAGCCCAATACATACGGTTTAATCTGTCTTTAACCCTTTTAGTATTTATGACCTATTCGGTTCCAAAATACCTGGCCTGCATGACTTGAAAAATAGGAATACAAAGCTTTACCTTTTATATCATTGGCTTCCACCAAACCATAAGTTCGACTGTCGTATGTAAGATTGAGATTATCCCCAATGAAAAAGTATTGACCCGAAGGAACCACAATTTCTTTAAAATCATTCATGAAAGAACCGAGGAACAAAAAAGAAATTCTTTGATCATCAATACTCGCCTAATAGATCATCGCTTCAGTCTTTGAAATGTCGGCAAGCTCACCAAGTAATCTTTGAGAACATCCATCTTTTAGCTGATTACCCACAGGTTGTTTTGAAACAATCACGGATTTTTCGTTAATGAACAGATCTCCGTTTCGAATGCTGATTTTATCACCAGGAAGACCAATGAGTCGTTTGATAAAAACGACGCTTGGGTCAGAAGGAAGGGCGTGAACATAAACTTTTCCACGCACGTAGGAAGCATTCTTTTCAACAAATAATCGATCCCCTGTGTGAACACCGGGGCACATAGAGACCGACGGAACAACGTAGCTTTGAATTTTTTTATGCTCAGAGAAGAAGGAATTCACAAAAAGAAAAAAACCAAGCAAAGGGACTAAAATTCTTTTTCTTTGTATTAGATGGAAATGCAATGCCTGGCCACCGCGAGTTCGCTGGAAGCTATCGATCAATACGTATCCATACAAACCTACGATGAGAATTACAGCTATCACAAATCCTATGAAACTCAGGCCCAAATAAAAAGTTGTGAAACCAAGAATGAGGTAAAAAAGTCCCAACACTGTTAAGGCCCGACGAACTTGTCCAAGGTAAAAGTAACCAAATCCGGGCAGAATCAAATTTAGAAGAATTGCCCAAAATGGAGAAAGCGACTTCGAATTAATCATTTCATTTAGTTACTTATAGATTCACAATTCTTCAAGAAAAATACACCTATTCTTCGTAAACATCCTTACGATGCTTAATAAGAACTATGACAATATTGCGCTTTTCCATGTTGAGGCGATAAACAATACGGAAGTCACCAACTCGAATTCGACGGTGCCCTACAAAACTATATCTCAAAGGCTTTCCAAGTCCTATTGGGTCAACGGTCAGTCTGGTTTCAATTGCAGTTTTTATCCGGCTTCGCATTGTTTTTGGCAGGGCTGGTATGTCCTCATCTACAACGCTTTCCAAATATTCGACTTTAAAAAGTTTATTTCCAGGCTTTGTCATGGGAAATTGTCTTCTTTGATTTTGCTTCGCGCTTCATTGCCATTTCGGACAAGACCAGGTCTTCATGTTTTTCTAAGGCATCTTCGATAAGTTCTTTGGCGACCACCGACATGGACTTGTCTTCTTGTTTAGACAGCTTCTCAACCATGTCGTAGAGCTCTACATCAAGCACGACGTTTAATCTTGGATTTTTAGTTGGCATAAATACCTCTAATTAAAGTGTATCACAAGTGATGAACTCTTTGCAAGCTCACCTTAGACGAATAAAACAACACCTCTTGAACCGATCTTTAGATGGCATAACTGTGCGATATGTTTTGATAAAACCTTTGAGGAAACTGGCTGAAATGAAAGAAATCCAAATTGGCGGGTAGAAGTCGAAAGCTCTCGAACTTTTTGCTTGGAATGGGCTTCCTAGCCTAAATTGAATCGATTTACCGAACCAACATTAAGTGATTCTAAACAAGTCCAAATTAAAGCAAGCTACGAGCTCGCCCTCACTCGCCTTCACTGTTTTTAGAAACTCTTGAATGACTCCAACCATCTGCTCGCGCAAAACTGGAAAGTCTTTCTCGGAAATTGAAAAGGGGGCAGTGTACATCAACTCCTGATCTGTCAAATGGTCAATCTTCTGCAAAGCTTTAACTCTCCAGTTAGATTGATGACGATTCAAATAAGGAGAATCCTTACCGAGATGGGTGTACTGAGTACCAATTTCAAATCTTGCCCCATTCTGCTTCACAAACCCACTTTCACGCAAAAACTCAATAGCACTTAACACTTGTGATCTTGATATTTTAAGCTTCTCTGTTATCTCATCGATTGTCAGACCCTCACCTATCGAACAACTTAGGCGAATAGCTGAGTAGAGCCAGGATGAATAAAAAATACTGCTTTCTCTTTCAGTTAACTTTCTATCCGTTTCGATTCTTTGGGACAAATTGAGTGCTTTCGAGCTCAGTTCTTTAATTTTATTCTGATTATACTTCTTAAGCTTCTGGGTTCCAGCTCGTTCAAATCTAAGAAGTTCTAAAAAGTAGTCTTTCTCTAATGAACCAAGACCAATAAAGTCACAAAGCTCAATGGCCTGCTCTTCTGTGAAGTCTCGCTTACCGATCATGACCTGACTCACTAAAGTACTATGTACTCCCAAATGATTCGCCCAAGCCTTTAAAACACCATGCGGTTTTGAAAGTTCTTGAATGTAGTTTTTCAAAAACTGACGATAATTTTGAAAGCTGAAGATAGTTTTTTTATCCATACTTTCAGTATCTTACCACAATAAATTACAATTTTGTCATTTTTAATAAGGATAAAAGATCTAATAGATCTATCAGAAAAAGACGCGTCTTGTTATTTTGGACAAGAATTTGAACTTAAACATAGGAGAATGATTATGAATGCACCAAATCAATTTACAAAGATCTGCATGATTTCTTCGCTGACACTGCTCTTACCTTTTGGGGCACTGTCTCAGAATGAGCCGTTAAAACTTCGTCAAGCGGTGAAAATTGAAGTCGCACCCAAATTGGAAAATCCACGACCACTTGAAAAACCTACCGGAACCAAATTCGAACTAAAGAATATTGAAAAATCTAAGCCAACGACTGACAGAAATAAATCGAAGCCAATTTTACGCAGCGGAGGAACTGGCGTTGATGGTGGTGGTGGAAATCTTCGAAATGGACCGCCACTAACTAGAAGAGAGCTCGAACAATATATTGATGATCCAGTTCCAATTGGATTTAACACTCCCGTACAAATGGTTCTAAAGTATATTTTTAACAGCACTTACTCAGGTCATTCAGGTCTATTGTATGGAATGGAAAGCTTTCCACAAAATATCGACAAACCTTATTCCCACCGCGCTGACTGGTGGAGATCTATTTCTAGCAGCACCCACAAGAAACTGTTTGATCGCGAAGACGGGAAAACAATTTATGATGTCTTAAAAACAGCCAAGATTGTTTTACAGGATCCGGCGTGCCTTGATCCATACTCGGGAAAACCAAATGACGGTAGTGCGGATGGAAAGACGGGCATAATTTGCCTGAGCTGGGATCGCCTTTCAAAAAAGCTTTTTTCAAACAATTTTGAATCGTACCTCATACCTCTACTAGCCCATGAATATTCTCACCTGGTTGGAACGAATGAACAAGAGGCTGAAGCACTGGAAGATATTCTGAAAACTCAAGTCGGATTTGAAAAAATCAAAAAAAATGTCAATGAATTGGAGTTAAGTATCTCAGATCTCACATCGCAAATACCTGATGCTATCAGACGGCTAATGGATGCTATTCAGTCTAAAAAGCAAACTGCGATTTGTATCCGATCATTTCAACTGCATAACATTGCAAGCTCTGCTTACGGTTATATTTGGTCAAGAAGAGATTTCACGCTCTTTAACTCTCTAGAAAACTCACGTGTTGAAACTCTTTGGTGGAGACTGCTCAATTTAACAAAGTACTGCGAATCTATTCAAATGAATGAAATTTTATCTGGTATTGAGCCAGACGATTTACTATCCATTGATTACGCCTTTGGGAACCATAGTAACGAAATATCTGTCTTGAATTTGCAAAATAAAGTTCACGAATATTATAAAGCAAAGGATCAAGCGCAAGGGTCTCTGCTGCCTGATCAAGTTAAGTTTTTACCTATGGAGGGTATGATCGCTAAAGTTGCTAATGGCGATTCACAAGCAATGCTTGACGAACTTGATAGAATCAAGGATCTCTTGATTTGGCTCAAAAACGAAACTCGTGTTTTTGAATACCCTGAGTTCAGTACAGAAAAAAATAAATAATTAAAATTTTCTTCCTACAAATAAAATTAAGTTTATTTTGTTATCTGATTGTAGGTTTATTCTCAATTGACAGAAAGGTTTTACCAATTATCTTAAATAAAGTTATTCTTACACTCCTTATTATCAATTCAACACTTTGCTTTGGGAAAAATAAAGCTTACTTTTCAGAAACTTCTTCATTCTTTTCTCGCGGAATTCTAGTAATTGATGGTCGTGAATATAAACCGCACACACTGAGTTACAAATTTGAAATTTCAGAAGCTTTGCGTAAAAACCCAGAGGCTTATCAGTTAGCAAAAGATCATGAATCTTATATGAGCAAAAGCTCACTTTACTTATGGGGAGGGCTGAGTCTTGCAATTTCTTATTTGGCTTTCAGCGGGAAAAACTATAATCAAGGCTTATATTGGGGTATTTTTGGCAGTGGCCTTGGAATGAGTCTATACGAAAAATCAAAGGGCAATGATGCTCTTACAAAAGCCCTTACAATTTACAACCAAGAATTTTAAACTCAAAAGATTGTCTGAATTTAGATTTTCTATTTATCAAAAGGCACAACGAAAGAAACTAAGCCACCCAGTCCAATTTAATCTTACGCTTTGATTTTACACAATCTTTTAAGTAGAGATCAATTAATGTTTGATAAGGCAATCCGCTTTCATCAGACAATTTTTTAAAATAGTCGATAACATCAGAACTTAAATTAATTCCAACTGCCTTCTTCTTGGAGGCATAGGGATTTTTGATAGCTTTCATTTTTGAAAAATCATACTCCTTCTTCATATCTCTTCCTTTCTTTTTTGGTGGCTTTTCTAGCCGAAATTATTCGAATTACGTTTCCAATGCTTCTTTCACAGAAGATAACAACCAGTATCCTTGACGTGGCACTCATGCCTAGCATGATGAAGCGGTCTTCATTGTTAGAATGGTTACTGTCAAAGAACTCAATTGCATTAGCATCGTCGAAAATCTGCTGAGCCTCCTCAAACCAGATCCCGTGTTTCTTGCGATTCTTTTTGTTTTTATCTTCATCCCATTCAAACTTCATTAAATATAGATTATATCTAGATGACGTATAGATTGCAACTCTTTGATTTTTATTGGGCTCAAACTATCGATTTTATTGATTAAAAATAATGGCGGGCAGAAGTAGATAGCTTTCGAATTTTTTGCTTGGAGTGGAGAGCCATGTCTCATTTTAATACAAAATTTTGGCTCTCAAATTGCAAAGTTATCAGTTTATGATAAAAAATTATCTACAATCTTTTGCAACTCCATTACTCCTGTCTAACTTGCTAATGTGTATAACAGTTTACGGAGCTCCGATAAGCTGTCTAAAGGTGCTTGGTACTGAAATATTTGATGAGTCTGTTATCTGTACTCGCACAAATGGATGTAATGTTAATTGGGGAAAATATGCAGACCAGGAACCAAGCAGAGTTCTTATTCAAGATCGAACCTCAACCCGACCGCAAGAAGTTACTCATGGGGTTTATAGCTTAAATGGAGTTTCTCGAGCGACAATGAGTTTCGATTCAACAGGTATAATCAGATCTAGCTTAGAATCACTTCATGCACTAGCTAAAAATACAGGCAAAGCCCAAGCTCAATTTATTATTTTAGGAGGCGTAAATGGCTCAGTGTTTTTTGAAAAGTCCAACCAATTTAGCAGCGGAGATCATTCTGTACTTGAACCACGTGACGTCTATTTAAATTACCAAAAAACTTGGAGAAGTTTAATTAGTCGACCTAAATATGAAGGTTTCTTTACGCTTATATACTTAATTGCGGATCCCTATTCAGGTCATCCTATCTGGACACAACAGAGAATACCCATCGCAGAATTGGGTCAAAATGTTCTTCAAAGCCAACAACTACCATCCAATACGCCTAACAAAGTCTGGGCAATGAAAATAACAAATAACATGGCTGATGGACAACCTACCGTTTTTTTATACGACCCGGGAGTTGATGGTAATTAGTGTGAGTAGATAAAGTTCGATTCTTATCTTTCTCCCGTTTTGCAAACTACTGAATCTTAGTGATTTGTGTGCTTAAATGGCGGAGAGGGAGAATTGGATTTCTGTATTTTTAACTCGTTGAAAGTCTTGAGCATTTCTATAGTGCAAATTTAATCTGTAGTAAGTTGTAGCAAGAAACTGGCAACTGGTGCGATGACAAGGCCTCCACGCTTGCGTCGCGACTTTTCAGCATGCTGCACTCTCATGAATAAAGATATACTCAGTCGGGTTGTCGTCCCTGGAGTTTGAAAAACGCAAGTTATTGAATGCATGGAAAAATTTGAAACTGCGATCTGGTCTATAAACCTACGGCGTCCCCAGCAAATCCCCCGGTAATTCCCTAACATGTCCCCTGTGTTTCCCCGTGATTTCTGAGGTTCGGGCGGTACCCTTCCTGACCGCTAGATCAAAACTCTGTTTTTAACCCAATTTACGGGGACTACCCGTTTCCTGAAGCCCGCTGTGTGACTTCACTCATATTTAGGGGCGGTGCCTTTAATACTGTATTAAAAGGTTTAGGGTTTGCAGACGGGCTGGATGAAAATTAGCATTGGTTTTTGAACATTTTTTGACGCCTCGCTAGCATGCCACTGGTACATTCGGAATGTACCAGTTTGGAACATTATTGCGTGACATAGTCCCGTCAAATTTGTATCAGTTTCGCATGCAAATAGAAATACCCAAAGGGAAAGATTCTGATTTTATACTTTTCCTTAAATCCGAATTTCTTAAAAGGAAAAATAAAAATGATCGATATTCGCTTCGGGCATTTGCCAAAAACTTGTCGACATCACATGTAAATTTAAGCTTAATACTACGCGGGCAGCGCCCATTGACGGGAAAATTTATAAAAGCAACTGCGAACAAGTTAAATTGCGGGCCCGACCAAATTAAACAATTTACGGAACACCTGTTGAATGAAAAAGGAAATGCGTATCGCTCACCAAGTGAAGATCCTATTTATAATCAGCTTTCCCTTGATACTTGGGAGTTCATATCCAACTGGTATTTTGATAGCATTTTGGAATACGTTAGAATACCAGGTGCCATAGTTGATGCTAAAACTATCTCCAAAGTTTTCGAGATTCACACCTTTGAAGCCGAGCGTGCCCTTGACGTTTTACTTCGTCTTAAGTTACTTGAAAAAAATGCTCGCGGAGTAATCAAAAACGAATCTAAAGATACAACTACTGAACTTAGTTTTGATCTGACATCTGCAGCTTTAAAGAATTATCAAAAACAGATTTTAGAAAAGTCTATCGATGCATTGATGAACCTAGATCGAAGTTTTCGAGATCACACAAGTTCTACTATAGCTTTTGATGAATCGCAGTTGCCAGAAGTAAAAAAAATGATTGCAGAATTCAGGCAGAAATTTGCCAGGTTTACCCAAAGATCTGGTCGTACTCCAAACTCTGTCTATCAACTCTCAATTGGTTTTTTCCCTTTGGCCCCCCAAAAGCGAATAAAGGAATTGAGTATCACAGATAAAAAACAACGAAGGAAAACTATATGATGAAGTTTTTTGCGATGACATTCCTAATTTATATGTTCTTAACAAGCTTGGCCCACTCGACAGCTCAAGATCGAGGTGGCGGCAATGCCTATGAAGCCGAGTTTAAAAAAATAGGCCAAGCTCTTTATTTGGATATTCAAAAACTAAAAATGTCAGATGAGCAACTTGGATTTTCTTTAGAGAAATTTTCAAATGCATTGGTAAACGTTAAGGTGAAAGGCACAGATGAGTCTGTTCAACTTAAAAATGAATCACGTATGGCGATAAATGTGCTGACTAAACGCTTTATTTTGTTTAGCAACCAGCAGTGGCAAGAACTAGATTCTTCACAGAAGCGTTTACTTGTTCTGCATGAGTACTTGCGCTTTGTCGGTATCGATGACTCCAACTATTCTTATTCTTCTAAAATTATACTTATTTTGGATAGAAGTACTAAAACCAGAATCGCTGCACTTAAGCTATCAATTGCAAAGGTTGAGTGGGGTAATACAGGATTAGTAGTTCATCTATCAAATGATCAAGGGACATTGGTTCTATATTGTCATGCAGAACGATATCGTTCGGGCAAAGCAGCTCTAGGTGGACATTGGTACAAACTAGGTAGTCAACAACATATAAAACCAATCCATTATTCATACCCAAATATCAAATCCTGCGAAAATGAAGTAAATATTCTTGCGCTGGCTAGCCTGGGCAGTCACTTTATTCTGGTTGGGAATGACGGAATATCTTTGGTAAATGATTAAAAGCATCGGTTATCTAAAATTAATTTTTAAGGAGAATTAAAATGAACAAAGTAAATGTTATTATAGCGATGGGTTTTTTTCTTGCGGTATCGCAGGTCAATGCAAATCAGTTTTGTGGGTTTCTAGGGTCTTATTGCGGCGATCAAACTCCTTTTTTTCGGGGCATGACGAAAGCGGCTGCATACCAAGCTTGTAGCCTTGGGGCTGGACTTGTAAAATCGGGTGTACCCCTTGCCGAAGTTATTCGGGTTTGCAGTGAAAATTATCCATTTGATGATATTCAGATTCGAAAACTTTTAGACCTGGGCGTTTTTTCAAAAGAAGAGATTGCATTGTTTCCGATTATGCGAAGTACTTGCTTAGGGTCATCCGCAGCATACAAAGCAGCATGCTTAAAATAAAATAATTGTATCCAGTCATGAATTCAGAGAAATATTGCTCTTAAACACTTCTTCATGGATCAAATCGCGTTCATAATTTCTAGTGCTTTTGTGAACGCCAAAATTTTTCGTCCCAGATTAATTCTTTTAAAAAATCTCAAAATTTTCGTGCTTCTTTAATGGGGACGAATTTAAAAACCGTTCAGAAAATTACAGACTGAGAACGCTAAGTGCTTGTTCTTAATTTACTTTTTTGCGTGACCAACAGTTAAAAGAGAAGTGCCGACAGATTTTCCAGAGAATAATTGGCGGAGAGAAAGAGATTCGAACTCTTGTTACCTTTTAACGGGTAAACTCGCTTTCCAAGCGAGCGCCTTCAGCCACTCGGCCATCTCTCCGTAGATTTTTAAAATTGAACCCAAGGTTTAGCACTGCGTGCGTTCGATCTCAACATTGACTCAACTGACTCGCAGCATAAATCTATATGACAGTTAGCCATTCCTCTGACAAATTTGTGAGATGACTTGGTTGAACAACATTGGCATCTCTGATCAAAACTCCAACTGGATTCTTTTACTCACTTTAGCTGTCGGCAGCTTTGCTGCACTCTACCCCCTTCAAAAGCTGATCAGCCAATTTAAAAGTCGTTTGGCATCTAAATATGGGAAAGCCCAAACACAGGCATTCTTTGAATTGAATCTTGAGCGCCCTCTCGTTGGCATTATCCTCACCTTTATTTGGTTTTCATTTTTTTCTTTGACTGAATTTCCATCTTCTTTTGAAAAGTCCGTAAATATTTTATTGCAGATTTTACAGGGAATATTTTTAATCCAGTTGGCCTACCAAATTTGTGACGGATTTGGCCGTTGGTTACAGTACCGATCCAATGGCAATTCTTCCAGCCTAGACCAGCAACTTGTTCCCTTCATTCGAAAAACTTTAAAAGTTCTTGTGGTTTCTTTAGGAGCCCTCAGTTTAATACAAGGTTTGGGTTTCAATGTTGTCTCAATTTTAGCTGGATTGGGATTGGGGGGCTTGGCCTTAGCACTAGCAGCTCAAGACACAGCCGCCAATGTTTTTGGTTCCATAATGATTTTAATGGATAAGCCCTTTAAAGTAGGGGACCTTGTCCGCATTGGAGATACAGAGGGTATTATTGAAGATATAGGCTTCAGATCGACACGTATTAGGACAGCTCAAAGATCTTTGGTTTCTCTGCCCAATTCAACTGTAGCTAAAGAAAAGATTGAAAATTTGAGTGCTCGCGATGGGTTACGAGTTCGCCACACTCTTGGAATTACTTACTCAGCCTCGATAGATCAAATTGTTTCTTTTAGTGAGTCAATTCGACAGGATTTGACACTCAATCCCCTAGTGAACAAAGAGGACATTCAAGTCAGCTTTCAGAACCTGGGAGATTTTAGTTTACAAATTGTGGTTCAATTCTACGTCAAGCTGATGACTCCTTCGGAATATGGACTATTTCAGCAAGATTTTCTCATTCAGGTACTCAAACTGGCTAAAAAGCATCAGGTTGATTTTGCTTTTCCCACCCAGACTTTACACGTGGAAAGCCTGCCTAAAGCCTAGCTCCTGGCCCTCACTTTAATCTTGTTTTGAAGCGCTATAAATACTCTTTGATTTCATCAATGTTAGACTGGTAACTAACCGATAGAAATACATGTTTAAATATTTAAATTTTTTTATTCTTATCACTTTTGTTTTTATAGGCTGCCAGTCTGTTCCCAACCGAGAACCCAGCAGTCTTGTAAATAATTTTGATCCAAAAAAAGTAGCCCTTTTAAAATGGGCAGCTCAAAATAGAATCCTGATTCAAGTCAATGAAAAGAGCTTCCAGCATGTCACCAGAAGCTCCATTGACAGCAGCTGTGGCACTCTGGGTGAGCCTGCTTGGTCGGAATTGGCTCTTTTGACGCTTCAAACTTTACAACAAGAATCTAAAAAATCTAAAATTCCAGTTCACGTGATTGATATTCGCCCTGGTGCTGAAGTCGCTGTTGATAGCACCCAGGATTTAGATGGGTTAACTTATCTAACAGTCGAATATGTTGAAAAATCGTTGAGCAGCACCATCACAGACATTCACCAAATTCCCTGTGAAAATAGAACACCCACTTATCTTGGACAAACACGTCTTGATTTGACATTTCAGCTACCAAAAGCTGCTGACATTCAAACTCAAATCAGAAAAATAAAACCCTCAAAACTACCCGAAAGATGGCAATTTAAAACTGAATTTTTACAAGCCTTGGCTGAAAAAATGACTGTGTTTCGATTGACACCAGAAGTGAGCTTTGAAAAATCCTTTGAAGGTGAATCTCTCATGGTTCATTTTATGAACACCATGAGCCAGGAAGTAAAATCTGGTATTCCCAAAATGCTTTCATATTGGTTATCAGAAATTAATCAGCGAAGTCACAGTGGATCCTACTTAAATCTTTTCTCGCTTCATTCTGATCGCAACATGAGCTATGGAATTGGAACCTTTGATAGCAGTCAAGGTGTGGCCTACCCCTTCATGAGTTATAAAATCGAGGCTGGACGCTTCTTGTTAACAGACTTGAATCAACTAGATCGCTGTTTAAATGATTTAAGTATGCGATATAAAAGATCCTTGGCTAGCATTGGATCTGATATTTCAACTTCACCCCAGAGCTTTCTTGCTCCGGGATTTTCCTGCCGATAATTAATTTAACTTATGTTTTAGGACTGTGTGTTTTTTGAATGTACCAAAGCATGACCAGTCCTGGGATTGCAATAATCGCACAAACCCAATAATACATGGCCCAATCTAGAGCCTTCACCATGTCTCCTGTAAAGCCCGAAAAGAAATTTCGACCGATGGTGGCTAGTGAAGACAGCAAAGCAAATTGAGTTCCCGTAAATCTCTTGTCAGTTATTGTAGAAAGATAAGCGATAAAAGCCGCGCTCCCCATCCCGCTTGATATATCTTCAAAGACAACAGCAAGTGCGAGAGCCCATTTTTCTGGGCCTGTAAATGTGATGATTGAAAATCCTGCTGTCGATAGGGCCTGTAGAATTCCGAAAATCCAGAGCGATCTCAAGATGCCTAATTTAAATAACAAAACTCCACCGACAAATAGTCCAACCAAGGAAGATGTCATACCAACGGTTTTTGCAATGACTCCAATATCGGCGTTGGTATAGCCCATGGCTACATAAAATGGGTTGAGCATGGAGGCCGACAAGGCGTCACCCAATTTAAATAGAAATACAAAAAGTAAAACAATCAACGCTTTATCACGTGTGAAGAACTCATGAAAGGGTTCTATAATCGCTTCTTTCAGTGACTTTGGAGTGAAGTGATCATCACCCTTAGGTTCAGGAGCTAAGAACGTGATGGCTGTGGTAGCCATCATGATGATTCCCATCATAACGTAAAGACCATTCCAACTGAGATTCAGAAAATCTGAGCCCACCAAACCAATTCCGATGCCACCCGAAATGAGCATCGCAATACGATAGCCATACTGGGTCAGTGAAGAGCCGATACCCATCTCCTCATCTTTTAAAATTTCTCGTCGGTAGGCATCTATGGCTATGTCTTGAGTCGCACTAAAAAAGGCAATCAAAACGCATAGAGCCGCCATCAAACCCAGAGATTCCTTAGGAGAAAGACTGCCAATTTTAAAAAGCAAGCCAGCAATCACAACCTGGGTAAAAAGAATCCACGATCGTCTTCGACCAAAGAAAAAAAGTTTGTAGCGATCGACCAGTGGTGCCCATAAAAATTTAAGCGAGTAAGCCAATCCCACCCAACTAAAATAGCCAATGGTACTGATATCCACTTGCTCTCGTGCCAGCCAAGTTTTTATAGTACCACCCGTCAGCAATAGGGGTAGGCCACTAGAGAAGCCATATAAAAAAACAATCCATAATTGTCGACTAGTGAAAGAATGTCCTAATTTTTTGAGCCAATTCATAAAATTTTCTTTCGCATTTTCCAAAGATGGTGACTGATATAAGGTCTTCGAGTTTCAGATGTGGCTACCATTATGAGCTTAGTCAGTTTTAGGTCTTCGGCATCCGTAAAAAGAAGAATGAGAAGTTCTTGGATAAAGTTAGTATTCAGAGTGACATAATTGTCAGTTCCAATTCCAAGGTTAACTCCCTTTTTCTCCCACCAAGAAAAGGGATGGTCTTTGTAATCTTCAAATTGGCCCGTGAGTTTGTTGTTTGAGGAGGGAAGAGAAACTAGGGCCACACCCTTTTGAATCAAACGATTGAGAACATCATGTTGATAGTGTTCCACTTCGCGAGCTGTATGAAACTTGGCCTTTATAAGCTGAATGTGTTCATCATCGTTGAGTTTAATTCCCGTCAACAACTTGTCCAGAACAGGACGATAATTTCCCCAATCAAGTTCCATCAGTTCTCTGAAAACAGAATCCTGCGAGGTTATTTTTTGCCCCAATTGATTTTTTTTATAAACTTCTTGGTACAGACGATGAAAATAAAAGTTGGGATTAATCCCCAAACTCACACCGTGTTCAAGAGTATCAATGTGCCAAATATTCATTGCATTATCCACAGCCTGGATACCTTTTTTCAGAGTGTGAAATGTTTCTCCATGGTGGGATCTGATTTTGAAACCGCGGTATTGAAGTTTTCTAAATCCTGTTTGCAATTCATTGAAGTGCTCTTTGCGGTAAAGTTCTTTTTCATCACCCACTGTGTCCACATCAATGAGATGTTTTTCAAGCTGAGGATGCTGGTCGACCAATTGAAGAATCTCGTCGACTTGGGCTAAGAAATGGTCTCTACGAGTACGATATTTTTTGGAATCAAATCGATGGGCTTCTTTTCTAAAAGATGGAGATAAAATAAAATCAAAATCAGGATGATTTTTTTGAAAATTTTTAAAACCTTCAAACAAACCTAAAACCACATCTTGTGCGGTGACTTCGTCAATTCCAGGTATCTGCTCACTTGAAGAAGAAGTCGATCTGGACAATGAAAATTTAAGCCTTACAAAACCTACATTAAATTTATGATAAAGCTCATGAGCAATGTGCTCAGCGGCAGCTATGTGGACATCTTTGTTGATAAACACCAGCTGCGGCAAATAAAGAATATTTAAATAGGTAGAGAACCCTTCACCCTCTTTTAAAGTCATCAGCTTTTCAACATCTTCGACTGTTTTAATTGGTAAAGCTTCTTCACCATAAACGTCTTTGATCTTTTTTTCGTAAATTTCCCTTTGTGGACCTGAAAGCATTTTCATCAGATGAGGATAAACAAATTCAGCCGTTACCGCCCCGGTGAGATGAGTGTGTTCTTCACGATACTTGAGTGGAAACCTTTTTAAAAATTGGAAAAGAGCTTCTGAAAAAGGATGACTCAGCAAATGCTGTATTCCTAATTTATTAAGCCTAAATAAATCTAACTTCTGCCTAAAATCTAGGACTTGGTGATAGGCCTCGGGCGATTCATTTTCTAGATTGGAAGCCAGTAACAAATCCAATGTATCAATGAGCCCAATTCCATTAGTTTCTGATATTATTCGTGTGACTGATTTGAGGAGTATATCTTGTGATGCCATAATCTAGAAAAATTGTATGAGAAATCACAAGAGCTTGTACACTAATATGACTGAGCTGTACGCAAATACTGCTTCCAAACGATGGGAACCTCTTCGCCACCCACTTCAAACTCACTTAAAGGAAGCCAATTGGGCATCCGAGGCTCTTTGAGAAGGGGCATTCGTGCTTCTGTTGGTGTTTTGTTGGCCTTTTTTTGATTACAACTGCGGCAAGCCGAAACCACATTGATCCAGTCTTTTTTCCCTTCACGGGAAACTGGCAAAACATGATCAAGAGTCAGGCTTTTAGTGGTAAATCGATTCCCACAGTACTGACAGGTGTAGTTGTCTCGAATGTAGACATTTTCTCGACAGAATCGAATGTGGGTTTTAGTTCTTGAGCGTACGTAGGACTTAAGTCTTAAAACACTGGGAAGTTTAAAACTTGAGGAAACAGATCTAGCAAAAACCGTGTGATATTCGAGTATCTCAACTTTACCTTGGAACCATAAAACAAGAGCCTTTTGCCAGGAAACGACTCGCATCGGCTCGTAGCTCGAATTGAGTAGTAGGGCCCGTTTGGACGTTAGGCTATGCGACAAAACCCCTCCAGATCTCCTATGTATTATTATAGGAAATCCTCTCTTAAGTTTTCAATATGAAAAGTTTGAGTTAGTCTGGTTAACATAATGAATACAATATTTTGTCTATTAATAAGTTTTATGGCTGTGGCTCAAGATGAGCAAAACCTAGTGATAATTGGGGATTCTTTAACCGAAGGCTACGGAGTTGAAGCTTCCCAAAGTTACCCTGCACTTTTACAGAAAAAGCTCCAGGACAAAGGTCTAAAATGGAAAGTCACAAATCATGGGATCAGTGGATCCACGTCTGCCTCTGCTCCCAGTCGAGTGCGATGGGTTTTAAAAAAACCTCCACAAGTCGTAGTCTTAGCACTGGGGGCCAACGACGGTCTCAGAGGACTCAAGCCAGAGGCCACTGAAAAAAACCTCGACCAGGCCATTGTTTTGCTAAAAGAAAAAAAAGTTCGAGTGTTTTTATCTGCCATGAGAGTCCCCCCCAATTACAAAGGCGGTGATTATATTCAAAAATTTGAAAGCACCTTTGAAAAACTAGCAAAAAAGCATGCCATTCAACTCATTCCATTTATATTAATAGATGTGGCGGGGCGACCTGAACTCAATTTGCCTGATGGAATTCACCCCAATGCCAAGGGCCATGAAAAAGTAGCTGAAACTTTATTTCGTCACCTGGAGAAAATCTTATGATACGTGCTGAAAATTTGTCCCGAGTTTTTGAAACTCGCCAAGGACCCTTGCCCATATTAAAAGATTTAAGTTTCGAAATTAAAAAAGGGGAAATTGTCGCCATCACCGGCCATTCGGGGAGTGGTAAAAGCACACTTCTCAGTATTTTAGCTGGACTTGATGAACCGCAAAAGGGTGAAGTTTTCTATGATGGCCAAAGTTTAAAATCAAAATCGGCTGAAGAAGCGCAAAAATTTAGAGCTAAAAATATATCCCTAATATTTCAAAATCATTACTTAGTTCCTCATTTAACAGCCATTGAAAATGTCCTTCTACCCTTGCAAATTTTAGGAATTGAGAATCACGAAAAAAATGCCATTGAATTGCTCGAACAAGTGGGTCTGAAAGAAAGACTCAATCATTTTCCCAATGAATTGAGTGGTGGAGAATCCCAAAGAGTAGCCATCGCTCGAGGTCTCGTAGTCAATCCTATGTTACTTTTAGCTGATGAACCCACAGGAAGTCTTGATTCAGAAACTGGGGATAAGGTGATGAAACTCTATTTTGATTTAGTCAGAAAAAATAATCTGACTTCAGTTATTGTGACTCACAATCAAGACCTGGCGAAACTGTGTGATCGAGAACTTAAATTGTCTCAAGGTAAAATCTTGTCATGAACCTTTATCAATTTAAATGGTCTCTTCAATATATTCTAAAAAGAACTTGGCGTTCACGTTCTCGGCTTTTTGTCATGAGCTTTTTCCTGTCCCTTGGTTTTTTTGGGTGGCTGACTGGCGAAAGTGCAAAAAGCAGTATTCACAGTTATTTAACAGCCAATGCGAAGCAAGTTTTGTCTGCGGATCTCACGGTTTCAGCTCGGCGAGAACTCAAACCTGAAGAGTTAAAAAATCTTGAGGAAGCCTTCTCTGGAAAAGGCGAATGGTTTAAGGGATACGAATTTTTCGGTATGATGACGACTCAAGATGAAACTCGTTTGGTTTTAGTACGAGTTGTGACGGATTCTTACCCCTACTACGGCGAACTTAAATTAGACACCCCTGGTACTTCCAAAGACCTACAAGGATTGAATTTATGGGCTTATCAAGAATTCAAAAGCCTGAGTGGACTTAAAGTTGATCAAAAAGTAAAACTAGGAGAAGCCGAATTTACAGTTAAAAATTTCATTCAAGAAGATAAAACTCAGACATTTCGTTTAGCAAGTTTGGCCCCTCGAGTTTTTATCCATATCAATGATCTTGAAAAAACTAAAATGATCCAGTTCGGTAGTACTTTCACTTCCACTTATTTTTTTAAAGCGGAACCCAAAATTAACCTTTCCGAACTTACAACAGATATTAAAAAAAGACTTCCTGATCCTGCCATTGATGTCACAAGTTTTGAGTCTTTGCCGGATGATGAATCCAGTCCGACCCAAAGATTGGCTGATTTTTTAGGGCTCACAAGTTTAGTTGCTTTATTATTCAGTGCACTCAGTTTGTTCTATCTGCTTCAAGTTTGGTCCCTTGAGCAACAAAGAGAGCGTGCTTTTTTATTTTCCTCAGGAGTTAAAAAGTCTCAGCTTTTTACATTAGAGCTTTTACAGTCCATTATTGTTTCATTTCTTTCAACAGCTGTGTCTGTTGCTTTACTTGTCCTACTTCAGCCCTTTATGGAGAAGGTACTGGCCACGACAATGAAAAGCCAGTTTCAGCTTCAGTTCAGCTGGAGAGAAGTGATTTTGGTCATGGCTTGTCAGTTAGTTCTTCTTATTGTCATGTCCAATCCCTGGAGCCAGATCAGTCGAATTTCAATTCTCCAACTTTTAAAAAATAATTTTGCAACTCAGCAAGCAGGTCTGAAAAGATTTTTACCTTTATTTGCTTTACTTTGGCCCTTTTCAATTTTGGCCAGTCAGTCTTTGCGAAATGGTTCTTACTTTTTTTTAAGTTTACTTTTTATTTCCGTTTCTCTTGTTTTATTTGGGAAGGGTTTTCTTTACTTACTCAGCAAGGTTAAGTGGAAGAGTTGGAAACTATCACTCGCTGCCAAATCACTTAACCGACAATCCACAGCCAGTTGGGCGTTTCTATTTACTGTTGGTTTGTCCTCAGCGTTGCTGAATCTCATTCCCCAAATACAGGGCAGCTTAGAAAACTTACTCAGCTTTGATGAAATTAAATCTCGTCCTTCACTTTTTTTGTTCGATATTCAAAGTGAACAGTGGCCAGATTTAGAATTATTTTTGCAGGAAAAATCCATAGAACCCACAGCCGTATCCCCAATGGTTCGTGGTCGAATTATAAAAATTAATGATGAGCTTTACGAGCGAAAAGAAATCACAGGCTTTAAATCTCGTGAAGAAGAGGAAGCAGCCAGATCTCGTAATCGTGGGCTCAACATGTCCTACCGCTCTCATCAGCAATCGGGAGAAAGAATTATTAAAGGTGAGCCTATTCTTAAGCCTTTTCAAGAGGGTGTTGATCAATACCCCTTGCTATCAATTGAAAAACGCTACGCTGGACGTATGAATCTTAACATTGACGACAAAGTGACGTTTGATATTCAGGGCATTGAAATAGTAGCAAAAGTGGCCAACATACGCGAAGTTAAGTGGAGCCGATTTGAACCTAATTTTTTTGTTGTGATGCAAAGTGGTGTTCTAGAAGAAGCTCCGCAAACACGATTGGCTTCGCTGCCCTATTTAGAAAAAGAAAACAGAATACAAATGATAAAAGATTTGGCCCAGAAATTTTCTAATATTTCAGTCATTGATGTTGAAAGATTAATGGAATCACTGATCCAAAATCTCAAGAGAGTCAGTGGAGCCCTCAACTTGATGACCTATTTAACACTGTTAACAGGACTGCTGACGCTGGTCTTTTTGCTGACAGCAGAAGCACAACGACGAGGCTTTGAAGTTCATCTTGTTCGGATTTTGGGATCTTCCGTAAGTGATGTCAAAAAGTTAAGACTTATTGAAGTCACTGGACTGGGATTGATTTCTATCCTTGTGGGTGTGGGATCTAGTTTTATTATTTCTTACTTTATTGTTGATCAGATTTTTCAGATCAGTTTTACTCCTCAAATTCAGCCTGCGATCTTTATCATTATCTCAGTTTTAGTTGTTTGTTGGTCGATCACAGCTTTTAATACTCATCGGCAATTGAAAGCCAATTCCTTTCAATATTTGAAAAGAGACGAATAATGAGTTTGGTCTCTCTTGAAGAAGCCGTTGAATTATTAAAACAAAATAAAGTTGTAGCTGTTCCCACTGAAACGGTTTACGGGCTCGCAGGCCGAATTTACTCTGAAGAGGCCCTCAAATTAATTTTTTCTACAAAAAGGCGCCCTTTTTTCGATCCTCTTATTGTGCATGTTCGGGATATTATTCAAGCCCGCTCTTTGGTGCAGACTTGGCCCAGGATTGCTGAAGTTCTAGCAGAAAATTTTTGGCCAGGCCCTTTAACTCTTGTTCTTCCCAAGTCAGACTTAGTTTCTAATTTAATTTCATCAGGTCTTACAACGGTTGGTATTCGTTGCCCTGATCATCCGGTGGCACTTAAAATTTTAGATAATTTAGGAGAACCTTTTGCAGCTCCCAGCGCGAATCTTTTTGGTAAAACCAGCCCTACCATGGCTCAACATGTTTTAGATGAGTTGAATGGGGTGAGTGTTGTTGAAGGGGGTCCCTGCCAAATTGGAATTGAATCCACAGTTGTTGCTATCAATTCTGACTCTTTGTCCCTACTTCGCCCTGGAAAAGTATCAAAGGATCAAATTGATAAGATTTTGAATGAAAATGGTCTAATAACGAAATGGATTGAACAAAAAAGATCTGATTCCCCAGGGCAAATGAAACATCATTATATGCCCAGTAAACCTTTGTTTACTGTAGAAGAATCTTTTAAAGGAAATTTGCTGGAGAAACTCAATCACACTTTGGCCAAACTTCCTTATGAAGTTGAAGGAGTTAAACTTGTTAAGCCGAAGTCGATCCAGAGTATTATTGAAATCAAACTGAACAAAGACCCCTCCACTGCCGCTCGTGAACTTTACGCTCAGCTTCGTCAATATTCATCCAGCTCCGAAGATGCACTTGTTTTCTATTTTAAAAATGAACACAGAGACTCATCCTGGTCCGCTATTATCGAAAGAATATCTAAAGCCAGCTCAGCGTGGATCACTTAAATAAAACTGGCACTGTCAGAGATGAAGTTTTTTTTGCTTTAGGAAATCTGATGATTTTGAGTTTTTGAGTCATCCATTTCATCAATTGCTGTGTGTCTTGATCCTGGGCACTTAAACTTAAAAGAGTGTTTGTTAACCACTTCACTTGTTTGACTTCGCCAGAAGCTTGAATCAGAACACGAACACTCATGGTTCCGTGAAAGTCAGCACTAGTTCCTACAAAATCAGATAAATTATGAATGAATTGTGCTAAGGGCTCTTGGACAAGTTCCGGCGATAGTCCACCCACAACGTAGGGGCGAGGTTCTACAAACCAACCATGAATTACCAGTCGAGCTTCAAGTGGGTCTTCAACACCTTTAACTTGAGTCACACCATGGGGAAAGCGTGGATCAAAAACAACCAATCGATTGAATTTTGGAGATATAAAATCCATGTAGGCTTCTTGCTCACGGTTTTTTTCTTCTGCAAAATTTTTCCAATAGTTCAAAAGCTCGGGTTTGAAAATAAAAGTCTCTCCCCCCTCAAACTGTAAAGATTTAGGGGATAAAGAATACACCCAGGCCCAGGGACCATGGGGAACATCTGAATGAGGCTTTTGCTCCATCCCTTCGACATAATAGGATAACCAGGGGGGGGAAACATCATGGCAACCTAAATTTTCACGACCCCACTGAACCAATTGGGAATGAAAATTAATATAATCTTTGCCCTTAAAGAAATGATAAGCTGGTGTTCTTAGAAATCGATACTGGTTTTTGACATACCAGTAATCCCAAACAAATCTTTCCGACGAAGTTCCTTTTTTTACTGAAAATTTTTTTTCAAAATTATTTCGTAAAGCTTGGGCACCAGAAAAAAAGGAATCTTTTAAAAACCAGTTATTCACGTTACTTTTTTTACTTTCTGAAAAATTCGACCAAAAATGTCTCGTCCCTCTTGAGATTTCATTGAAATCTCAATTGTATCTCCGGATTTCATGAAGGGTGTTTGAGGAGCTCCAGATTCAATTTGTTCAATCATTCTTTTTTCAGCTAAACAACTGGAGCCACGCTCAGGATCTTCGTTGCTGACTGTGCCACTGCCGATCAAGCTACCCGCTTGCAGATCACGGGTTTTGGCTGCGTGGGCAATAAGATCTCCAAAATGGAAATGCATGGCCCCTGCATCAGCTTTACCAAAAAAATTTCCGTTGTAGCTTACATGTAAAGGCAAATGAACTCGTCCTTCACGCCAAGCAGAGCCCAATTCATCAGGTGTCACAGCGACAGGGCTTAGGCTACTAGCAGGTTTACTTTGAAAAAATCCAAATCCTTGTGCCAACTCATCAGGAATAAGACCTCGCAAAGAGACGTCATTGATCAGCAAAATAAATCTAATTTTTTTAAGTGCCTCTTGTGGTGTGATACCCATGGGTACAAAGTCAGTCACCACACCCACTTCAGCTTCAAAGTCAGTTCCATGGGAAAAGTCTCGTTGTGGAATATCTTCAAGGGGATCTAAAAATCGGCCACACTCGCCTTGGTACATTAAAGGAACGGTCTTGAGAGTTTCGGGCAGTGGCGCCTTACGAGCTTGCCTTACTAATTTCACGTGATGAATAAAGGCGGATCCGTCTGCGAAAAGCCAGGTACGAGGAACACACGCCATCATGAGTGTTTCATCATACTTATGAGTCACACATTGACCCAATTCTAATTTTTCAGCCCTTGTCTGTAGAGCTTGATGAACTTCCTCCCAATTTTCAATCATAGATAAAAAGTGGGGGGTGATATCATCCGCAAAAGTAAAGGCAGAGAGATCTTTTTTTACTAGAACCAATCTGCCATCACGATTCTTAGGTGTCTTTAAAGATGCGACTTTCATTTAACTAGTCAAAAGTAATCATAAGGTTGGCACCTACGGCTCTGAAGTCTTTTACCCCATTGGCCACTTCACCGCTTCCAGATTCAAAAAAAACATTGGCACCCATTTGTGGCAAAAACTTAAATGTGGCCCCAAGAACTATGGGTGTCGTCATTGATTGAACATCCTGACAATTTGTAGATCCACAATCGTCACCTAAATTAAATTCAAGATTAACACCACCGTAAACTCCAGCATAATCCATGAATTTGACAAGAAGAGTGACGGGAACTTGAAAGTAAGTGAATTTTAAATCCTGTTTATTTGATGGCGAAGTTTCAGACTCAATTGCTTTTTCAACATAAAACAGACCCGAGCGAAAACTCAAGGCATCAGAAATAGGAAATGCACCCGATACACCCACTTGGTAACCACTTTTTGCATTGGCATCTGCTGGGGCATCCACAGAACCATTTTGTTGCCGAAAACCGATTTCAAGTGCTGCATCGGTGTAGTTAGCTGCTTGAGCTAAGAGTGAAAAGAATAAAGAAAAAATTAACGTGTATTTCATTGTGAACCTCTCTATTTAAAAATCTTAACTTAAGTTTTGAGCCTTGTCGCTTATCTGACGCCTTGAGTTGCTTGCTTAGGCCAGTCTTACTTCTTATTATAAATCCATGTCAGATCTACTTCTTTATAGTTATTTTCGAAGCTCGACCTCATACCGAACTCGAATTGCTCTCAATTACAAAAATTTAACTTACAAATATATTCCTGTTCACCTGACTAACAATGGCGGAGAGCAGTATCTTGAAGAGTATAAAAAATTAAACCCTCTTTCTGAAGTCCCCACATTGATACACAACGGTAAAGCTTTGAGCCAAAGTGTCGCCATCATCGAATATTTGGATGAAGTTTTTCCCGATCCCCATTTATATCCCAAAGATCCCTATACAAAAGCTCGAGTGCGGCAGTTTTGTGAAATCATTAACTCTTTTCTACATCCACTTTCCAATCTTAAAGTCCTCAAGAAATTAGAATTGGATAATGGCTATGATCAAAAGAAAAAAGAACAATGGATACAACATTGGTCACAAATAGGCTTTTCATCACTTGAAAATCTTCTGGATTCAGGAACTCATTATTGCTTCGGAAATGAAATAACTGCTGCGGATGTATTTTTAGCTCCTGCTATATTTTCAGCCAATCGTTTTCAAGTTAATTTAGTTGGATATAAAAGGCTATTGGATATTGAGCAGCGATTAAATCAGCACCAAGCTTTTATGGATGCCCATCCTCTCAGACAGCCAGATACACCTGAATTTGAGAAAACTTTGGTTTAAGAGTTTTCTCAAATCACAAATAAAACATTAAACGGTCTTTAAAAGCTAAATAGACCCAAAATCGAACCTCTGGTCTGATCCCCTTTTGATCCTGATAAAGTTTCAAAATCAGTTTTAGTGAATTCACTTCTGAGCTTAAAATTTTCATTCAAACTGTAGTGAGCTGTTATCCCATAGGATTGAGCTTTTTCAAAATTGGCAGAAGCCGGATCATTATCTAAGTTTTCATATCTTAGTCCTAATAACCAAGAGTCTCCTAATTTAACTGTAGGCAAAATTAAAAAGACTTGGCCAGGATCTTCCTTATCAGCGCTATCTGTGGGAGTCAGGGTGTTTTTACGATCATTTGTCACTTGAGCCCATTCCAAATCAATAGAAAATAATCCCCAAGTTGCACCCAAAGTAAAATCCAATAAACTTCTCTGACCGCCATGGGTATCATCAGCATTTTTAATTTGCCTTCTCAAATAACCAAATTGAGTCCTGTAGTTTTCATTTGAAAAACCAATTGAAAGTCCTGATTCAAAATGATTGTCCCCATCTGTACTTGAGCCCAAACTTTCTTTGTTATTCGAGTTAGCTATCAAAAATTTTAAATAGGCTGATCCAAAAGCTTTATCTAGTAAAAGACCTGTGTGTGTGACGGGCAAAGCATAGTCGTATAATAGGCCGGTTTTTGCGAATACTCGATCCTTTGAATCGTTAAGCTCAACTCCGTAGGGTGTATCAAATTGACCGGCGGTCAAATTAAATTCTGCTCCTAGAGGAAATTTAAAGTACACCTGAGATCTATTATCTAAGCCTAATCCTAAATTTCCATCGTTGGATTCATTGTCCGAACCTTTAGAACGACGAATAGGGAGATCAAGATAAAATTGAAAATCTTCAGCTTTTTTTGCAGTCACAAAAAGGGCGGCCTCTTCCAATGAAAAACCTGATTCTTGATTTCCTGATTTTGTTGTTAGTGGGTTGTCTTTGTTGGTAACTCCAGTTAAGCGAAAATCAACGTAGCCATTAAATTGAAATTGAACAGGCAGATTTTTTTCTTTAACTTCTTCAATTTTTAAAGCTGGCTTTTCTACAGGTGGCACTTCTTTTTCTAGAGGACGCGCATCTTTTGATGCCAATTCTCTGACTTTTAATGTAACTGGACCCTTGCTATTCCAACTCGAGTCACCCCAATTATTAGAAACTAAAACGTAAGACTTTGACCAAGTTTGTCCGCCACGGCTGTACGTTACTAAAGCCTCTTTTTCTCTACATTCAATTTTAGCTGGCTTGATACCCAAGCTTTTGTCAGAGCAGTTTCTAAAATCGTATTCAGCTGTTAACTGTGAACATGATTCAGCTCGCTTTAAAATAACTTGGGGGCAGCTTTTGGCCCAGCTCACTGAATTAGAAAAGAGAAGGCCCAAGCAAACGGTGGTTAGTATTTTCATATTTATCCTGCCTTTTGTTTTTCAGCTGCAACTAAAAAAAGTCCAATCATCTTTTGCTTTTTTTCCAGTTGTTCTTTTGAAAGTGATTTATCTGACTTCGCCAAAACAAGTTCAGTTCTTCTTTTTTCAACTTCAATTAAACGACGTACACTGGAAATTAAAATCTCATTATCAAAGGGTTTTTCAATAATATCAGCGACTCCCAGGCGTATTCCAGCCATCAGAGTCTCCTTGGTCGCCTGACCCGTAATAAAAACAACGGGTGTTAAAATTCCATGACCACGAATTTTTCTGATAAGATCTGACCCTAAAAGATTGGGCATCATAATATCACTCAAAATTAAATCGTATTCATTCTGCACGATCATTTCAGAGGCTTTTGTTGAATCCATGGTAGTCTCAACAAAGTCAAAATGAGGCGAGAGGATTTCACTTAAGATATCACAAATGTCTGCCTCATCGTCTATTATCAAAAGGAGTATTTTCAATTTCTCTTGTGCTGACATTTATCCCACCTTTTTTCTTTTTATGTTATTGTCCATGGAAATAAGTTCTGAAATTTTTGCTGCCACACGCTCCAGGGGCATTTCAAATTCAACACCGCCTGCATTTTTAGCTTCCTTTGGCATACCGTAGACGACAGAAGTGGCTGCATCTTGTCCGATTGTTCTAAAGCCCATATCTCGCAATTTCTTCATACCTTTGGCTCCATCAGCTCCCATACCTGTCAAAATTACGGCAACTGCAGGAGCAACTGAAATTCGACTTACTGATTCAAACAGATAATCAACTGAAGGCTTGTGGCGATTCACTGGAGGATCGTCTTTTATGGTAATTAATAATTTTTCGCCTAATTTTCGAACACCCATTTGCTTGCCACCGGGAGCAATAAATACTTTATTACGCTGAAGCTAATCACCGTCGGCAGCTTCTTTAACCTCAAAGGGACAAAGATCATTCAACCGCGAAGCAAAGGCTGTGGAAAATACGGGGGGTATGTGCTGAACAATAAGGATAGGGGGAATTTCATTGGGCATTCCTAGAAGCACATTTTTTAACGCCTCCGTGCCACCAGTTGAAGCACCCATGACAATCAAACTGTCTAAATTATGATTTTTTCCGGCAATACGTGAAATTGACCGCGCTGTCTTTTTGAATTGTGCACTTGCAGCAGTAAATAGCTTTTCATGAATTTCTGACTCATAGCTCGAAAGTGTTTTCGTATCAGGTTTTTGAATATAATCCACGGCTCCATTTTCTAGGGCCTCAAGCACAAGAGTCCCTTCTTCACGACTTACCGAAGTGATCATCACTGTGGGGATTTTATACATGGGATGAATTTTTTTGAGTAAAGTAACTCCATCCATCTCCGGCATGTGAATATCCAGAGTCATCACATCTGGTTTAGTTTTTTTCAAAATCTCAAAGACCTCACTTGGTTTACTGGCTTCTGCCACAATTTCAAATCGAGAGTCTTTTGAAAGAATTTTTTTTAAAAGTGATCTAATGGTTGATGAATCGTCAACTATTAGGACCTTTAGCTTAGAGTTAATTTTTAAGACTTGCTCGTTTTCGCTTTTTTGTACAAGTGAGGACTTATCTTTTGTTGCCTGCCTTGCTGAATAGCTTGAATTTAATTTTGAGCGAATTTCGTTACCCGCTTGTGCTAAATTTTCAAGCGAGGGCTTTTCTACGTAATCGGAAGCTCCCAAAGAAACTGCTTTTTGAGCAATTGAAAGATCATCTCGGTTTATTGATGAAATAACAACGATAGGAATCGATTTATTTTTATTTTTTTGCAAGAACTGCACACCATCCAAAACAGGCATGTGCAAATCAAGGGTCATAATATCAAATTCATTTTTAGATAATAAATCCAAAGCTTCTTGTCCATTTTTAGCTGTTGCCTTAACTCGAAAACCAAAATTGGGGACAAGAATTTTTTTGAGCAAAGTATGAATAACCGGTGAATCATCCACGCAAAGAACATCAAGAACTTCTTTTCGCTTAGGCACGTTTAACAATTTAACCGCACTTTGTTTTTCTGTCTTAGGGTGCTGATAAATAGAAGGGCCAATGGTTTGAATTTTTAAATCGAGCCCGTTTAATGTTTCTGAAACTCCAAGAAAAAGATGGCCCGACTCCTCCAAGGCATCCAATAAGTTTTTCGTTACTTGTTTGATTTGTTGAGAGTTAAAGTAGATAAAAACATTACGACAAAATATAATGTCAAATTTACGACCAGCCAAAAAAGTTTGATAATTAAATAAGTTGGCGGCTGTAAAATGACATTTATCTTTTAGAGATTTTTTGACACGCGAAAAGTCTTTTACCTCACCCTGTCCTCGACTCCAATGTTGTCCCAGATACATCGATGGCACTTGATTCAATTGATCATTTCGATATACTCCATTTTTGGCAAACTCGACAGATTCCGGATCAATGTCAGTTCCCCATATCGAAAAATTAATATCCGGAGCTAATAGGCTTAAGTGAAAAGAGAAAAACATAGCGAGAGAATAGGCCTCTTGTCCTCGGCTGCAGGCGGCAGACAATATATGTATGGTCTTATCATGCCTTTTACGAGCCACCTCAATTAAATTTGGAAGTGATTTATTTAATAAAAACTCAAAATGAGCAAATTCTCTGAAAAAGTATGTGTGATGAGTTGTCATGAGTGACAACAGCACTTGGGATTCAGACTCTGCATGACTTTTGAGATATTCTAGATAAGTTTTAAAATCTGAGATTCCAATCCGAGACATTCGTGCTTTTAGACGATTTTCCATCATGGCGTATTGCTTGGGACCTAATTGAATTCCCGCCATATCCGTTACAATTTTTGCGACACTCTCAATTGCTTTGAGAGTGTCGTCAGGAATAAACGACATGATGCACTCCTAAGATTTTACTCTTCGCCAAAGCCTGGATCATTGGCAGCTGGAACATACTCTGAACCTGATGCTTTACTTCCAGACATTGACACTTTTGAGCGCTCAACAGGCTTCTTTTTAAGTAGAACTACATTTTCAATGACTGGCTTTGATTCTGAAACTGCTTCGCCCCCATTAACATGACTTGAAATCACTTCGACTAAGGCGTGCAAGGCAGCCGCTTGCGCTCTCAACTGCTCCGCAGCTGCAGAGGAACTTTGAGCAACGCTTGAGTTTTGCTGAGTCACCTGCTCCATCTGTCCCACAGCTTTGGAGATCTCCTTAATGCCTGCAGATTGCTCCTGTGAAGCCACTGCAATTTCAGAAACTAAACTATCCACACTGGCTACATTAGTTAGGATTTCACCAAGGGCTTCGTTACATTCGTTGGCTACTTTTGATCCTGCTTGAACTTTTGCCTTTGATACTTGAAGAATTCGATCCACTCGTGTTTTTGAATCTGAAACAATTTGATTTACTTTGCTAACGGACTCATCCAGCAGAGATGTGATTTCTTTAGCTGCATTTCCTGACATTTGTGCTAAGTTACCTACCTCTTCAGCAACAACTGAAAATCCTTTTCCGTACTCCCCAGCTCGTGCTGCTTCCACTGAAGCATTAAATGACAGAAGTTTAGTTTGAAAAACAATCTCATTGATTACTTTCGTTTTTGAGCCAATATCATGGATCAGCTTAGTGATTTCAGCTAATTGCTGATTGCTTTCTGCTATTTCTTGAGAAATTTCATTGTTGGATTTGTCAATATCTCCAATGGCCTCGATCATTTGATCTACAATTTCGCGACCTCTTTCAGCAGCGACTTTACTATTTTCTGAGACATCCTTACTTCGACTAGCGGCTTCTGCATTTTTTTCTACCATGGCACTGATTTCATCTACAGCTGACATCGTTTCCTGTAAGGCAGCAGCTTGTTCAGTGGCTGATTCAGAAAGCTCTGTGGATTGAGATGCAATTTTAACTGAGGCTTCATTTAATTCATGGGAATTTTCACTCAATGAATTGGTTGCCTTGTTGAAGGCTTTTGAAACTAAAACAGAAAATAAAACTGAAAAAGTGAGAGCAAGAACAGAAGCTATGGACATCATGATGATGAACGTATTTTTAGCACTTGTGATGCTTCTAAAGGCTTCGCTGGACGAAGTGTGAACTGAAGCCACCCAATTAAAGTCATCGATCCACTTGCTTCCACCTAGCCTGGCAAATGAAATGATTTCTTCTTCTTTTGAGCCACTCTCATAGCCTCGAAAGTGTCCCTTTTGATTTTTGCTGACCAACTGCTTGAATTCGGAATTTTCATCATAAAAACTTTTTCCTAAAATTCTGTCAGTCTGTGATTTGTCACTGGAAAAATCCTGAATATATTGTCCTTTGCCATTTAAAAGCACAACTTGAGCGGAAGGAAGTCCAGACTGCTTTAAGGCTTCGTAGGCTGTTTGGATGTCTGGAAGAACCCATCTTTCACCAGCGCGGTTAGTAATAACCCCCAAAAGTTCACCTTTATCGTCCCTGATGGCAGCTGAGAAACTGCTTCCAAACTTTTTTTCTCCGGTTGCAGTGGCCACAATATGGTCTTCAATAAAATCTTCAAAGAAAGTCCCTGAGAAGTTTTTTTCTTTAGAGTCAGATGTTTTACCTGAGATTACTGATTTGAACCAAATATCATTGGCATAATTAACTTCCTTGAGCTTATTCAAGTTGAGTTCTTTACCTGTAGCATCTTTAGAATTAGAACCTACGTATCGACCTCTTTTATCCACCACAAGGATCACATCGTAGATTCCATAAAGTGCAACGTAGGAATTTAATACTGATTGAATGCGGTCAAATTCACCGGACTTAACTGCTTCATTGAGAGCAAAGGCTTGCACATCCCCGTAGCGTTCAAAAAATTGTGCAGCTATGGCATCTGAGACTTTTGAACTGAACATCTCGATTCCAAAAAAAGTTGTTTTTTCGTAGCTATCAATCATGGATTGCAAACTCATCCAAGCACCAACAGCTGTGACTAATACTGTGATGACCGAAAGTCCTAGTAATTTTGCCTTAAGTGATAGTTTTTTAAACATATTCATAACCGCCTCTTTCTATGAAACTTTTTTTTCTTTTTTTAAATTACTTTGATCTTCTATAGACAGGGTCTTAAAAACATCGATCAGTAAAATCAGTTTGTCCTGTTTTCTAAAGACTCCCTTAATGGCTTCTGTAATTTTTGAAGATTCCATTTGTGGCCGCTCAGAAATTTCTGATTCAGCCAACTCAACAACTGAGTTGACCTGGTCCACCATGACACCTAAATGATAATCCACAAAATCGAGTATTATAACGGCTGTTTCTTCTGTTCTTGTACTTTTGATTCCAAATTTAGTTCTTAAATCAAGTACTGATATAATTTGGCCTCTTAGATTCATTATTCCCAGAAAATAACTCGGTGATTGTGGTATAGGAGTCACTTCCGGCACTCCGATCACTTCTCTGACTGAGATCAGAGGTATGGCAAATTCCTCAGCGGCTAAATTGAAGCATAGATATCGATTTGAATTGTTCATGCAACTCTCGCAGTTTCAGTTGTTTTAGCTGGTGTGTATAAATTGTTAATTTTACGTTTTAAAAATTCAGGTGGTTCAAGAATGAGGGCTGGTTTACCGTCACCTAAAATAGTGCTGCCGCTGACTCCCAATATTCCCCTTAACTCAGGACTCAGTTCCTTCGTTACAACCTGTCCCTGACCAATGATATCGTCCACAAGTAAAGCAAAGGGCTGAGAACCCGTTCGAATAACCATTGTAATCATTTGCTCGAATGGTTTATCGGATTTAATACCAAATAGATCCCCTAAGCGGATTAATTTTAAGTTTTCGCCCCGAAGCAAAAGAATATCACCCATCATATGTGTGTTTTGAACAGGGTGATCTTTTGTTGGAACAGTTTCATGAACATGAGAAAGTGGAATTATAAATTTATGTCCTGAGTAAGAAACAGTCATGGCATCCATTATAGCAAGTGTTAGCGGCAGCGAGATTTGAAAGGTGGTGCCTTTGCCTAATTGAGATTCTATAATGACCTCACCACCTAAATCTTGAATGTTCGTCTTTACAACATCCATCCCCACACCTCGACCCGAGACATCTGTGACGACTTCTTTTGTAGAAAATCCAGGTGCAAAAACTAAGTTAAAAGCTTCTTTCGAAGTTAACTTCGTTCCTTCTTTGAGAACTCCCTTTTGAATAGCTTTTTGAATCAAAATTTCTGGATTTAAACCACCACCGTCATCAGTCACTTCAATGATCAGACGACCCGATCGATTGAAAGCACTTAATTGAACAGTCCCCTTTTCAGGCTTTTCTGAAGATTCTCTTTTCTCTTTAGATTCGACACCGTGATCAACAGCATTTCGCACGAGGTGAGTAAGTGGATCATTAATTTTTTCCAAAATTGTTTTATCTAGCTCAGTCTCTTCACCCTTAAGAACCAGTTCCACATTTTTATTTAGAGCCAGTGCCGTATCACGGACGATTCGGCTCATTTTTTGAAAAACTGGCTTGATGGGAACAAGTCTAAGGCCCATAGAAATTTCTTGAATTTCTTTTCCCACTTTTTCTAATTCATGCACAGTTTTAAGTAAGTTAGGTGTTCTTGAATGATTGGCCATTTCTTTAAGAACACTTTGCAAAATAACCATTTCACCTACAAAGTTAACTAATTTTTCTAATTTTGAAATCGAAACTCGAATACTTTCATCTTGATTGGCCTGCGAGGATTTAGGCTTACTGATTTTTTTATTTGTAGAATCATCAAATTTATTATCTTGAACTATCTCTTGAGGTACTTCTAACTCAGACTTATGGTGAGCTTCAGCCTCAACTTTTAGTTCCACATTCGACGGCTGCAATTCTGCAGACTTAACTTCTTCTTCAATTGTATTATCGGTCTGATTTACCTGTGGATTTTTTATTTTATTTAACAATTCATCAAACTCAAAAACCAAATCGAGATCATATTTAAGTTTTTCTACCATTTCAGAAAGATAATCATTTCCCTCAAGTAATAAACTCACGATAACTTTATTTGTTGGTAGTTGTTTGTTTTTTACTTTCAATATGAAGGATTCGAACTCATGGGTAAATTCTCCAAACTGTGAAAATCCCACAGCTTTTGATGATCCCTTTAGGTTATGAGCCAGTCGAAAAATTTTATTGAGATTTTCTGTTTGATCTTCACCGCTTTCAAGATTGAGAAAGCATTGCTCAGTCTCATCAATGGCCTGTGCCGCTTCATCTAAAAACCCCAGTTTTAGTTCTCTTTCAAAATCGTCCATATTTATCCTGACTTGACATTGATTTCGGCATCATTTGCCTTTTATTGAAGTCTAGATTCTGAATTGAATGATAACCCTGTATACTGATCAACTTTGATCAGGACTTACCACTAGGTCTTTATTAAATATCTTTTACTCTCTTAAGGATAAGGCATGGAAATCCGAAAATTAAGTGTGATCTACCTGAGGAGAACTCTTGAGTATCAAATACAATCCCTCGATTATAGTTGCCAATGATGAAACCGATATTTTGAAAGCAATTTCTGATATTGTAGAAACTTTTCATCCTCATGTTTTAAGAACCAATGACGGTCAAGAAGCTTTTGAGATATTTAAAGCTAACCGTGTTTCATGCATCATCAGTGACATCAACATGCCAAACCTGAACGGGCTCAATTTTTTAAAAGAAATCCGCAATTTAGGTTTCGAAACTCCTGTGATTTTTGTTACAGCTCATACTGAAAAAAAGATGGTGATTGAGGCTTTTCGTCTTGGTGCAACTGATTACATTGAAAAGCCTTTTGATATCGATCAGCTTCTTGGTCTTGTTAAGCAGACTCATGAATTGGGTATTGCAATCCTTGATATGGAAGATGAGCTAAAAGAAATTGTGGCCCAGTCTAAGTTATCAGAAAGTAAAATTAAAAAATTTAAGGATTGTAAAAAAGCCGTTCGTCTGATGTCGATTGAAAATGAAAAAAGACGTAAAGCAAGTTAGTTAAAACCAGAGATTCCACTTATCTAAAGCTGGTACGAACAAAAAAATTAAAATACTAAGGTTAATAGACATAAAATACCTCAGCCAACCCACTCCACCACCTGCTTTTGAAAACCTTTTGGTCTCATAAAAAAGAAAGAGTGAGAACGGCACCACTAAAAACATATAAAACCAACTGGTGTTCAAGAACCATGGTGAAATCAATGCCAGCCCCACATACAAATACGTGAAAAATATCATCTGATTCGTGGTTTTTTTAACTCCCAAAGCTGCTGGTAGAGTGGGAACATTTCCTGCTCTGTAATCTTCTTTGTAGCGAAGAGCTAAGGCCCAGAAATGGGGCATTTGCCATAAAAATAGAATTAGAAAAAGATAAACTGATTCAGAATTAAAAATTTCAGGGTTCACCGCTGCATAGCCCATGCTCACAGGTATTGCACCCGGCAGAGCTCCGGGAATAGCTGCATAGACCATTTTAGGCTTCCAAAAGTAAGTATAAAAAATATTGTAGAGAATGACTGTTAGCCAACCTAGGAAGGCTGAAAGGATAGAAACCTCAATAAGCAAATAGGATCCAGAAATAATAAAACAAGCGGCCAGAATAGCTCCTGCAGCTGGAGTCAATTTTCCTGATGCGATGGGCCTGTTCTTAGTCCTTGGCATTTTAGCATCCAAGTTACGCTCTTGCACTTGATTCAAAGCTAGTGAACCTGAGCTCAACAAATAAAGACCTGCGATAAATTTAAAAAAATGAGTCCAGTCAAGACTGGATTCAACTAGATAGCCGGTCATATAGCCCGCAATCCCTGTCAGAACGACAAAGATCACGATACCAAATTTAGTTAGTTCATTAAGTAATTTTAGCACCAGCGCTTTATAGCGTGCTTGTATGAGTAATGCGAGTCCAAATGTCCATTGCTGAGAATGCAAAAAGCAATAACAGGAAAAAGAACCCCGAGCCGAAAACTACACGATTGATCATGTTGTCATATTTTAAGTGCATAAAATAAAGTAAAACCAAAGCTGCTTTTACCGCTGCGATTAAAAAAGCCACAGGCCCTGCTAAGGCCCCGAGTTTCATTTCATGGAAAATCACTGTCAAAATGGTAAGAACAAAAAGGGCTCCCGCAACTTTGAAGTATGTCTTTAAGGGGATGATATGATGTCCAGCCATGATAGCCTCCTAGCCAACCAAGTAAAGAAGTGGAAATAGAAAAATCCAGATTAAGTCAACGATGTGCCAGAAAAGCCCAACACCTTCTACCGGAGTATAATAATGCGAACTGAAGTCACCGCGCTTGGTGCGATAAGCTAACCATGCAATCAAAACCATTCCAATAACAACATGTAGCCCGTGTAAACCAGTCATACAGAAGTAAAGTCCAAAATACATGCCCAAGTTTTGACTTGTAGCTTGAACGGCTTCCACATTCAAAAACTTACCGGGTAGGAATCCTGTTTCAAATTTACTGGCATACTCAAAATACTTAACCACTAAAAACACACATCCAAGGCCTACTGTAGCTACCAAGTTCCAGAAAGCTTTGTTTTGTTGGTTGATTTGGTTGTAGTAAATCCCCAGGGCCATCGTCAGAGAAGATGCAATCAACACAAGAGTATTAAAAAATCCCATTTTCCAGCTGAGTTGTTTAGCGCCTTCAGCAAACATCTCAGGATAAATTTGGTGAAAAATGGCGTAGGCCACAAAAAGTCCACCAAACATGAGGATTTCTGTGACCATAAAAAGCCAAATGCCCTGCTTATCACTTTCGTACTCGTGTTCAGCACTATCAAAATGATGGGAATGGTGATGTTCAGTTGCTGAGTGATTAGTAGTCATAGGGTCCACCTGTTACAGTTGGTTTTTTATCGAAATTGAAGTGTGGCGGGGGGGATGGCGTTTGCCATTCTAAGGTTTTAGCACCCCATGGATTGGCAGGAGCTTTTTCACCTGACGTAATTCCTCGAATGATAACATACAGACTGAGCAAAAAGCCTGCGGTGATCATCCACGATCCCACTGTTGAAATTTTGTTTAAAGATTCATAGGCAGGAATATAATCAAAATATCTTCGCGGCATTCCCATCGCACCCAAAATAAATTGTGGGAAAAAGGTGACGTTAAAGCCAATGAAGATCAAAATGAATGTGAGTCGTGCTAATCCCTCATCGTACATTTTCCCAAACATCTTTGGAAACCAGAAGTAAAATCCACCCATGACAGCCATGAGTGTTCCACCCACCATCACATAGTGAAAGTGGGCCACAACGAAGTAAGTATCATGAAAGTGAACATCCACACCAAGGGTGGCTAACATGATTCCTGTGACTCCACCGATGGCAAATAGAAATAAAAATCCAAGGGCATACAGCATGGGCGATTCAAAAGAAACAGAGCCTTTATAAAGGGTGGCTAACCAATTGAACATTTTGATGGCTGTAGGGACACCCACCAGCATGGTAATAAAAGAAAAAATAACGCCTGCAATTTCTGACTGACCAGAGACAAACATGTGATGTCCCCAAACGATAAAGGACACAGCTGCAATACCCAGTGAAGAGTAGGCTATAGCTGTATATCCAAAGATCACTTTACGAGAAAATGCAGAAATCAGTTCAGAAATCACACCCATGGCTGGCAAAATCATGATGTAAACAGCAGGATGGGAATAGAACCAGAAAAAGTGTTGAAAAAGGACTGGATCTCCACCCATGGCTGGATCAAAAATTCCAATTCCAAGAACCCGTTCAGCAACTAACAACAAAAGTGTAATTCCCAGAACTGGAGTGGCCAGAACTTGAATGATGGCAGTGGAATAAAGAGCCCAAACAAACAAGGGCATTCTGTGCATTGTCATTCCTGGAGCACGAAGTTTGTGAACCGTTACTATGAAATTCAACCCCGTAAGAATCGAACTCATCCCCATAATAAAAGCAGCGAGAACGATGGCAATTACAGCTGTTCCTGTTTTGATTGAATAGGGTGTATAAAATGTCCAACCAGTATCAATCTGGGTTGTAAACAAAGTTGTGAAGGCCAAAGCTGCACCAAACATAAAAACATACCAACTGGCCAAATTTAACCTAGGGAAGGCAACATCAGCGGCTCCAATTTGTAGTGGCAAAAAGAAGTTTCCCAAAATGGCAGGAATTCCGGGCACGATCACCATGAACACCATGATGGCCCCGTGGTAAGTCAGCACCTGGTTGTACTGATCAGCTGTTAAAAGCCCTGCTCCTGGAGCAAAAAGCTCAAGACGCAGAAGCAAAGCCATGATTCCCCCGATGAGGAAGAAAAATAAAATGGAGATCATGTACATCAAACCAATTCGCTTGTGATCAAGTGAGAAAAGCCAGGACTTGATACCTGAGAATTCATTGAGGTAATTTACGTTTGGATTCGAAGCTGCTGTTCCCATTTTGGCTCCTACCTATTTGAGACCTTTGATATACTCAATCAAAGCTGAAAGTTCGATTTCACTCAACTGACCTTGAAAAGACGGCATCACGTTTGGATTAAATCCTTTAACAATTTTAGCATTAGGATTCAAAATAGACTCTCTCAAGTAGGACTCATCCACAGCAACGCTACCTGCAGAAGTGTCGTGCTGCTTGCCCCATGACTGCCAGAGGGCTGGACCCACTTTAACTGAAGCGTCTGCAACTGAGTGACAAGAAGCACAGGCTTTAACTTGAAATATTTTAGCTCCACGTTGTGCTAAAGGAAGAGTGCTCACTTTTGATTCTTCTTCTAACCACTGGTCAAATTCGTCTTGGGGGACAACTTTTAAAGTGCCGATCATACCTGAGTGCTGAGTTCCGCAGTACTCGGTACAAAATATGTGAAACTCTCCAAGCTTATTCGCATTAAACCATAAAGTTGTGTAGCGACCTGGTACTGTATCCTGCTTGATGCGAAAACTAGGGACGAAGAAACTGTGGAGAACATCTTTAGATGTCATGATCAGTTTCACATCTGTGTTGATGGGAACAACCACCAAGTTGGAGGTTGTTGCACCCGATTTGTACTGAACTTCCCAAGCCCACTGCTTACCGAAAATATGAATTTCCAGTGCATTTTTGGGCATGGCTCGCATTTCATGATAAATGGACCAACCCCAACCAAACATGGCGATAAAAATGACGAGGGGGATGAATGACCATAAAAACTCGAGAAAGTTATTATGAGTGATCCGAGGTGTTTTATCATTTTCGGATTTTCGTTTGTACTTCAGGGTAAAATAAATCATTCCACCAATCAGTATTACACAAGCGACAAAACTTGAAATCAGCAGAAAGGAATAAAGACTATCCACCCTTTCAGCAATTTTTGTGGCCGGCGTGGGCATAAAGGACTGCGCCATCGCGAAATTCAACCAAAACATGTCCAACTCCTTCAACTACACTTTTGATTTTGACCTAATCGAACGAATCCAAAAAGGGATCAACCAAATAGCCAAAACAATTATCATTAAAACAGCACCTAACTTCATGATCTGAAATGCAGCTAATGTATATTCACTCTTGTGAGGATTGTACTGAAAACAGTAAAGAATGAGACTGTCCATTAAAGTTCCCACTTTACCTTCCGAGGCTTCGTTCACTGCCAGCTTTATATTCTTAGGCTCAAAAACGATTCCGGGTAAATACCTGGAAATTGTTCCATCAGGTGAAATAATAATCGCAGCTGATGCATGGGACCATTCTTTGGATTGATCATTCCATTTAAATTCAAAACCAACACTTGATGTAAAGTTTTGAATCACGTCTTCGGTGGCTGTCAAAAAATGAAAGCCTGATTCTGTTCCAGGTCTTCCGTAGGACTTCATGTAATTCGCTTTTTTATCTTTAGCGAGCTCTGGTGTTTCTTTTGAATCAAACGAAATAGCCGCCACATCGAATTTTTGACCCACAGACCAATCAAGACCCTTGAGGCCATCTACGAGTCCATTGAGGTGAAAGTTACACAGACCAGGACAGCTGTAATAAACAGGACTGATAATGAGTGGTCTTCCAACAGAGAGGTACTGAGCCAAGGTTACACTTTTACCATTTTCATCAACAAAACCAAGATTGAGATCAATTTTCTTGCCCAGTTGTTCTTTTATTCCCACATTTCTGATTTGCTCAGGAACTTCAGTAGCCGCCAGAGGCTCAGCTTCAGCAGAATAGGGCTTGGGGGCGTTGTTCGCCGACCAAACCATGACTGAGGTAAAAAGAAGCTGAGCAATGATCATTTATTTTGCCGTCTTTGCGAAATCAGCTACTGCCTGAGCTGTATCTGATCCCTTGTCTTGAGTGATAGATTCGATGAAATGAGAAAGTGCCCAGCGATCTGCTACTTTGAGATGTGCATAAGAGGCCATTGAGCCACCGGGGATACCTTCTTGTAAGACTTTAAAGTGACCGATCAATCCTCCACCCTTTTTCCATTTGCCCTCGATCAAATTGCGTGGCTTTGGATTTAACCCCTGACCTGCAGCTCCGTCTCCAGCGCCATTGGCACCGTGGCACATGGCACAGTTGGCGGAGTAAACTTTTTTACCGTGGGCGATCATATCTTCGGAGGTGACCCAGGGCTCACTCACTTTTGATATATCAAAGACTGGCTTGCCATCCACAGAAATAACGGGAGCATTGGGGTCCACCACTTTTTCACCCAAGTCGATGCCCTTATGAACAAAAACTGTATAAAAGAAAAAGGCAAAAACAAAAGCCATTGAGAAGACGAAGGCAATAAGGCCTCCGCGATTATGGTTGTCTTTTAATTCAGACATTTTGAACCCCGCGAGATTGTACTATTTTTCTGGTGCTTTTATATGTAGCGTAAAAAGACTTCACTGACAAGAATTTGTCAATAGCCCTGTGTTTTACTGCATTGTTCTCAAGTCTTTTTTTAAGATCTTACCTGCTCCAGATTTAGGCAATTCCTTGAGCCAGTGAAACGTCTTTGGAATTTTAAATTTAGCCAAATGACGAGTGCAATGCTCACGAAGCTGTTCAATATCAAAGTTTTCTCTCTCGGAGCTGATAAAAGCCACACCGGATTCACCCCACCGCTCGTCGGGTTGACCTATGACAGCTACTTCTCGAACCCATGAAACCTGAGAAATGACAGACTCCACTTCTGCTGGGTAAACATTTTCACCACCGGACTTGTACATGTCCTTTTTACGACCCACGACATAAAAGTAACCTTCATTATCAAATTGAACCAAATCGCCTGTTTTAAGCCAGCCATATTCCATCGCTTGTTTTGTGGCCTCTGGATTTTTCCAGTAACCCAGCATACAAGCAGGACCTCGAAGCCATAGCTCTCCAACTTGATGAGGTTCTGCTTCACTTCCATTTTCAGTGATGACTCGAACATCAATATAAGAATTTGGGAACCCAATGGAGCCCATTTTATTTAAGGCGTCTCTTTCGCTTAAAGAAAACACATTAGGACCAAATTCCGTCAGACCATAACCCTGACGTATTAAAATCCCCTTATCATGCCACTTTTGTATATGCTCGAGAGGCATGGGTTCCCCCCCCACAATAGCGTATCGAACAGATTTTAAATTCGCTTTTTCAAACTGTGCTGTCTGTGCCATAAGGGACATGGTCGTGGGCACACCAAAGATGAGTGTAGCAAAGTACTTTTCGCTTAAATCTAAAATTTGCTGCCCATCAAATTTATTTGTTAGAATAATATGAGCCCCACGGAAAAAAAATGGAGTTGTTAATACATTCCATCCGCCTGTGTGAAATAGGGGCAAAAAAGTGACTGCACAATCTTCCTGAGTGATATTGAGCCGAAGACTTGTGCTGACAGCATTCCAAAATAAAGCTCCGTAACTGATCATGGCTCCCTTGGGTTGACCGGTTGTACCCGAGGTGTAAATGATGAGGACTGGATCTTCAGAGTTGCTTTGAAACCGAGGATAGGAAATATTTTTTAAACTGGCTTCTGAAAATCGATTCAGGCTCAACAATTGACACCCATGGGAAACAAGACTGCAACCGCTTTCTGCCAATTGAGCAAATTCATCATCATGGATAATAAGATTCGCTTCTGAATTTGCGAGAATATAACTAATTTCAGTTGAAGTGAGTCTGTAATTGACTGGTACTAAGATAGCACCAATACGAGAGATAGCAAAAAATAAGGCGATGACTGAAATATCATTCTGGCCGATGTAAACAACACGATCACCGCGTTTTATATTGCAATGCTGTTCTAAAAAATGAGCTCCCGCTTGAGATCTGGCAAAAAGTTCAGCGTAGGTCAGCGTTTCTTGAGTATTTCCATCTGTTAAGGCATTGCGATGACCCTCATGTAAACTCCAAATTTTTAGCCAATCGTGCTGGATTGTTTCCAATCAATGCCCCCTAACAGGCTGGTGATTTACTTCATAGGCCCCACCATCAGCAATCCTTTGTTTCGCGATGCAAAATTTTTGTCATTTTCAATGGCTCGGGCTAAGCCATTTCATGCTTTCACTTCGTACGACTCAATTTGGTGTTGTTAACTGCTTTGTTTGGGAGACGCCAGTTCCCCGTGATCTCATCATTATCAATGGCAATTTAGCCACTTACAGATGGTGGCAACTCACTTTAAATAAACTTCAAAGTCGACGGCTTGATCCTAAAAATAAATCGCATCTTACTATCTTGGATCTACCGGGCTGCGGTGGACATGCTATCAAAGCACCCATTAATTTTTTGGATCTTGTCCAAGATTATAAAAAATTAATTCAATGTCTTAACTTAGAAAGTCTCCCATCGCTTTTGGGCCACTCAACTGGTGGGCTTATCGCGGCTCATTTGAATGCTCAATCAGATTTAAAATTTCACCACACAGCTTTACTCAACCCAGTAGGCGCCAAGGGCTTCACAATGAATGAACAAACAACTCATCGTTATTCAAAAATGCAGTCTGACTTTGACTATTCTTCAAAGGTCATTGGGGCCACTATTTACAATTGCGACTATGAATCTCATTTTTTTAAACAGGTAATAGCGCCCGATACGTTTACTTCGGTTCAAATTTTAGGTTCGGCCATCGTTGAATCCATGAGCGGACTTGACTCAACTTTTGTTTATAAAAATATGCGCTCACCAACAACTCTTCTTTACGGTGAGCACGACCCACTCATTTCTTATCATGATATGCTGGAGACAGCAGAATTATCCGCTTTGACTCAACTTGAAGTGATGAGCCATGTTGGCCACTGCCCAAATATTGAAAATCCAGAGCTTATGGCCGACATTTTATTACGTTATTTGCATTAAAGAGTCAGACCACCGTCCACACTGATGACTGAACCGTTAATGTAAGAAGCCTGGTCAGAAGATAAAAACAAAACTGCGTTTGCGATATCTGACGTTTCACCCAGCCGAGCTGTCGGAACTTTGGCTGCCATTTGTTGGAGAACTTCAGCTGGCATCGCACTGGTCATGGCCGTTCGAATAAAGCCTGGAGCTATTGCATTCACGCAAAATCCCTTTTTACCTAATTCTTTAGCCCAAGTCTTGGTCATACCAATAACACCGGCCTTGGCCGCAGCGTAATTTGTTTGGCCAAAATTTCCATAGAGCCCCACAACACTGGATATATTGATGATTCTTTTGCCCTGCGGCTCAGTCATCTTTTCAAGTAATGATTTCGTAACATTGAAAAGTCCCGTCAAATTAACTTGTATAACGGCATCCCAATCTTCGGGTGTCATTTTGGCAAAGCTTTTATCTTTAGTGATCCCTGCATTGTTAACAACCACGTCCACTCGATCCAACAGGCTTGCAGCCGCTGCCACTTGAGTTCGATCGCCTACATTAACAGATTGAGTTTTCAACTGGTTTTTCCACTGACTCAATTCTCCAGCCGCTTTGTTAAGGGAATCTTCAGATAAATCCCAAATTGTGACCTGAGCTCCAGCCATCAAAAATTGACGACTGATCTCAAAACCAATTCCTGATGCACCACCCGTTACAACTACTTTTTTTTCAGATAGATCAAATTGTATTTTTGTCATGGCTCAAGTCTTGTCACATAAACAAAACAAGCGTCAAACTCAAAAAATTAGTGTAAAAACTCTTTTCGTTTTTGTTGGACAAATGCCTGTGATTTTGAGAGCTCATAATGAACTCTTTGAGGGAGGTTCACTGTGTCCTACGCCTACATCGCTGGAACTGGTCTTTATGCTCCAGAAAAAATCGTAAAAAATCAGTTTTTTAATGAGCTCTACAAGAAAGACATCGACACTTTCCTTCGCGAGCAACGTAACATTTATGAACGGCGCTGGATGAACTCCAATCAAAGCACCTCAGATCTGATTTTGCCCGCCGCTCACAAGGCTCTCGGGGAAGCCCAGATATCTGCCGCAAATCTTGATCTCATCATTATAGCCACTGACACTCCTGACTATTTGTCCCCCTCGACAGCAGCCGTGGTGCAACACAAGCTTCAAGCTGTGAAAGCTGGAACATTTGATTTAAATGCAGCCTGTGCTGGCTTTGTGACAGCACTGGATACGGCTCGACGATACATTGAAACTGATTCACAGATAAATAATGTTCTCGTTGTTGGCGCCTACGCCATGAGCAAATGGCTCAATATGGAGGATTATAAAATTGCCACTCTTTTTGCTGATGGAGCTGGAGCCGTTGTTTTAAAAAAGACAGATAAAAAAACAGGAGTTTTAGCAGCAACCTATAAAAGTCTTGGAGAATTTCATGATTACATGGGCATTTATGCAGGCGGATCTTACAAGCCATTTAATCAAGACGTGCTGGATAAAAAAGAACATCTCCTTTCATTTCCAAAACGAATCCCTCCGGAAACCAATGGTCAGTATTGGCCTGGCCTAGTCAAAGCGACCGCTGAAAAAGCGGGATGGAATTACCGGGAAATTGATCAATTTTTTATAACCCAATTTAATGTTCAAAGCATAAATGAAACTATGGATAAATTAGAACTTCCACGCGAGAAAGCTCATCTTATTATGCAAAGCTACGGGTACACAGGTAGCGCTTCCATTGGGATGTGCTTGGCTGATGCGGTGCTTGATAAGAAGTTAAAAAGTGGGGATAAAATTATGTTTGTAGGCTCAGGTGGTGGACTCTCTATGTGTGCCGTGGCCGTTGAGTGGTCCCCCCATTAATCAAATTTATTAGTTTTGTTGTTTCATAATGGGTCAAATTTAGCTCCAATTCGCCTTTGCTAGAATAATAGTTTAAACTAATCCCATGGGGAAATTGAGGCTCCTTTTCGGGGCATTATTGTTGGTCGTCCTTGGTTGCCAAACCAATATGAAGCGAGCTTTTGAAGAGCTCAAAGTGGGTATGGATAAAGATCAAGTTCTTGAAGCCATCGGTGGTCCGCGCGCAGTCACTCGATTCCATGGTAAAGATCGATGGTTTATAGTTTATTACAATGAAGGCTTTCGCTATGAAAAAGAGATTCATTTTACTAATGGCCTAGCCAACTATATCGGTGACACCTACGAGCCTCCACCCGAAAAATCAGCTGCTGCCATCGACAAGCTAAATGCGAGTCAAGATGTTCTCACTTACCAAGAATTAGTTAGAACTAGAAACACGACCGAACAGGCTGATGCAAATTTTGA
>JBKDFX010000139.1:0-30595 GCA_046336825.1 Bdellovibrionales bacterium
GCACTGATAAGATCACCTTGCTGTAAAGAGACTCCCTTTAGTTTAGAAAGATCAAAAGCACTGACTGATAGAGGTATCTTGAGTTCTGAAAAATCAGCCGGGAGGTATCGAGAAAGGATTTCACGAAACTTTTTACCTTCAAGAAGTCCGAAGCCAAACTTTAAATCCCATACATCTTCTCGCTTGATATTGGCTATTATTTTCTCAATTTCCTGAGGCTCATAGCCAGCACTTAATAGGCTACCAGTTAAAGCCCCAGCACTGGTACCCACTATTTTTTGAGGTCTAAAACCTTTTTCCCAGATAGCTTTAACAAAGCCACAATGTGAATAAAAACCAAAAAAGCCCGCCGACAATGAAAGTGAGAAAGAATCCTGACTGAGCCATTGTTTTAGTTTCATGGGATTGACCTACCTATAAGAATCAAGTGTTATCAGATTAGGTTTTTCACCTGAAAATACAAAAGTTTGTAAATCGGAAATTTTTAGATATTTCTTAAGAATTTGATTTAATGAATTTAATTTTATTTCATCCACATTTTTGTTGAAGTTGATCAAATAATCCTTGTCCACACCATAAAAATCTAATGCTATCAGATTAAATCCTAATTTGTCAGAAGTCTCTAGAGCTCTGGGCAATTGAGCCTTTATCAAATTTTTTGCAGCTTCTAGCTCAGAAAGCGAAATTCCTTCATCATAAAATTTTTGAAGTACTTGGCGAATTTCAGAAATTGTTTTTTCTGCTGACTCATTTTTTGTAGAAGTGCTAATCACCCATGCACCCCCTTGATCTCTCGCATCAACATAGGAGTATATAGAATAAGTAAGTCCTAAATCATCTCGAATTCTTTGATTTAATCGACTTGCAAACGAACCTCCCAGTACTTCGTTAATTAACCTGAGAGATAGAAAGTCTTTGTTTGAACGTGCAAGCCCTGGTAAGGCCATTCGGATTTCGGTTTGAGCCTTGTGAGGAGATTCAAAAAATCGATTTTTTTCTGATGGTGTTTTAATTTTTAGCGGGTGTTCAAGCTTTTGATAACTTCCTGTTGCTGGCCATTTGGAAAATAAATTTCGAACCTTATTTTCAATTTCAGGATTTAATTTTCCTGTTACTGCCAAACGTGCGCCTTGAGGCTGAAAAAATTTTTTGTAAAAATTTTGAATATCTTTTCTTTGAATTTTTTTTAAACTTTCTTCATTTCCTAAAAGATCATCACCATACTTGTGACCACCAAAAAAGTTCTGAGCAAAAATGGTTTCAGCAAACGATCCAGACCGATCCTTTCTGGATTTTAATTGAACAAGCATTTGTTGCCTTTCCCGAATAATTTCTTCATCAGGAAAAATTGGATTAAATAATACATCAGAGGTCAAATTAAGCACTGGATCTAGTTGAGTGATGAGCGCTTGAGTGGACAAAATTAAAAAGTCATGACCTGCACCAGCAGAAAAATCGCTTCCCACATCAGCAAAGGCATCAGCAATTTCAAGTGCTGATTTAGTTTGTGTTCCCTTATCTAGAAGTCGTGCAGTTAATGAATAAAGACCTTCTTGACTAACAGGATCTTGAATGGCCCCCACAGGGATTAAAAGTTGAAAGTCCACAACTGGTAGAGACTCATCTTGAATGAAATAAACTTTTAGACCATTAGGAAGAGTTTCTAATCTTTCATTTTTATAATTTTTGCCAACAGAAACCTCTTTAATATTTAAACTGCTGCAGCCTGAAAACACTGTAAGCCCAATGAATAAAATAAAATGTTTAATCATTGCATAGCCTCTTTTGTCGATTTGTTAGATTGAGGTCTGAGCCAAGCTAGAACTCGAGCATTTGAATTCAAATACTTTTTTGCCACTCGGCGAATATCTTCTCGAGTAACAGCTTGGTATTTTTCAAGATCGGTAAACAAAGTTTTATAATCACCAGTCACAATTTCAGCAGAGGCCAGGGCTCGAGCTTTGTCATCAGCTGTTGAAAGACCATTAACGAAATCGGCCATGAATTGATTTTTAGCCCTTAAAATCTCTCTTTCACTGACAAGTTGATGTCGAACCTTAAAAATTTGCTGATCAAGAGAAGTTAGGATTCTTTTTTCTGAAGCTCCTGGTTTTAATGAAATAAATAATCCCCACATTCCAGCTTCCTTGAGAGCCCACTGATAAGCACCTGTGGCATTGGCAATTTGTTGATCGTAGACAAGATCCTTTGATAGGCGACTGGAAGAACCATTGGCAATAATTTGTGCTAAAACTTCCAGTGCGTAGCTGTCGGGGTGCCGATCTGGAACAGATTGGTAACCAATCATCAAACTTGGAACTTGGACATCTTTTTCTAGTGATATCTCATGCTTTCGATCTAATTTTATTAATTTATGCTTTTTTTCTTTAGGAACATTTTTTTGAGGTAAATCACTGTAATATTTTTCCACCAGATTTTTAGTTTTCTGAAGATCAATGTTTCCTACAATAACTAAAACAGCATTATTGGGTCCGTAATACTTTTCATAGAAACTACGCATTGTTTTATGATCATAGGCTGCAATATCTTTCATATAACCAATAACTGGCCAGCGATAAGGATGGTCTTTGAAAAGAAGTTCCATGACTTGCTCTCGAAGCAAACTTTGTGGATTATTTTCAACACGCCATCTTCTTTCCTCTTTCACCACCTCTTTTTCACTAATTAGATCTTCTGGTTTGAGAAGTAAATTTCGCATACGATCGCGCTCTAAATCCATCATCAATTCTAATTTATCACTGGGTAGGCTCTGATAAAAACCAGTGATATCGTAAGTTGTAAAAGCATTGTTAATCATACCGTTGGCATGCATAATTTTATCAAAATCTTTGTTTGAATATTTTTCTGAACCCTTGAACATCATATGCTCGAGCATATGTGCTGATCCTGTGATTCCAGGAGCTTCATTTCGTGAACCTACTTTGTACCAGGTGTGATAACTCACAAGAGGTATTTGAGCATCCTGATGCAAAAGAACTGTCAGACCATTTTTTAATGTAAACTTATCCACTTTTAAATCAATTAAAAGTGGATTCGCTGACACAATTTTAAAATAAAAAAAGGCGATAAATATCAGGAACTTCATAAATTCTCCAGTCCCTGTATTCTATGGGTCTCTTAACTACTGAACAACAAAATCAGTAAAATACACGTCTTTGACTACACCTTTGTTTAGAATTGTATTCACTTCCATTGCGATTTTATCTTTAAGAAACAGCTTTCCTTGAATGCTTTCCAACTCTGCAAAACTTTTATCATTGAGCAGTTGAAGGATACGATCACGAACCCGTGCCCGATTATCAAAGTTCATCACTTCTTCAAAATCGTGCTTACCCAACATGTTCAAATTGACTTCAAGGCGAATGGTTCTTCGAGGCTCCCCATTTAGATTCACCGTGAACTTTTCCATAGTGTAAACATAGGGAATTCCTGCTTTTTCGGTATACTGATAGCGAGGATCAATTTTAATGCTGCTCTCTGTAATTTGAGGCGTCTCCCATCCAAGAGTCGATGCATAAACCAAATAGGCCCCAATTCCTGTTACAGAAAGATTGATAACTATAAAAAGCCCAGTCAGAATCTTTTGTATGGGTAATTTCTTTTTGGGCTGTTCTTTATTTTCAGTTTTATTTTCTGCCATATTTAATCACCTTTTCTGGGTTCATTTCTCCTATCGGCACAACTGGACTCTCGTCTTAGGACTCAAGTCTATTTTCTTTGACATTCTCAAATTGAAACGAAGCTTCCCCCTATTTTCAGCAGGGAAAGTTTATTTTTTTGACAGGAGCAACCGATAAATTGCCTATCATGCGATTTTTAGCTCTTTTTTTTATTGTGACTTTGACTGGCGCAATGGGCTACGCACAACCGCCAGAGGAACTTTATCCTGAGAATCTGTTACAGATCTCGGCGACCGCAGCATTTTCCAAATATGTATTTTTAGTCGATAAACAAAAACGTAAACTCTTTGTTTATGAAAGAGATGGCGAGAATATCAAAAAAATTGAGGAGCTCAATACTGATATCGGTAAAAACAATGGAAAAAAAGAACGAGAAAATGACCACAAAACTCCAGAGGGTATTTATTTTTTCCAAGAAAAGAAAACTCAGCCTGAAATACCTTTTAAACTCTATGGTAGAATGGCCTTTACCATGGATTACCCCAACCTCTTTGATCGAAGAGATGGTAAAACTGGATATGGTATTTGGCTTCATTCAGTGCCTGATGATGTTCCACTCACGCGTGGATCACGAGGTTGTGTAGTTGTCCGTAATGATGAAATTGCGAGACTTGAAAAATATATTGAATTCAAACAAACCCCTATTTTAATTTTTGACCAAGTTAAGTACGTACCCCTGTCTGAGCATAAAAAACTTCGTGAAAAAAGAGCCCAGTTTTTACAAAAGTGGATTGATTCATGGCAGTCGAAAGACGTGGATCAATACATGTCTTTTTATGATCCCACTTTCACGGCTCCTGGATTTAATTATAAAACGTGGAGAAGACATAAAGAGAAACTAAAGGACAAATACTCATTCATACAGGTTCGACTGGATCAGCCTTTTTTACTTATTCACAATGACCAACTCATTGTTCGAACTCTTCAAAAGTACACCTCAGACAAACACACCGATTACGGAGTCAAAGTTATCTACGCTGTCATACAAAATGAAGAGTATAAAATCATTAGAGAAGAATGGACAGAAGCCAGAGAAACTGGTGAAACATTAACTGGTTCAGAGGCTCGAGATCGAAACCCGAGCACATTTATTCAGAGTGAGGAGCCCAACTAGTTGGGCTCTTGAGAATGATTTGAATCTCTTTTGAAATCAACTAAATCAATTTTAGAACCCACATCTTGCAAAGATTCCAAGTGCTTTTTAAACTCGTCTTGCGAAAGAAGACCCTTATTCAAATTGTATTCAGTCAAACGTTTATCAAATTTTAAATTTTTAAGTGCTTTATGTAACGACATATTCAGCCTCCGAAGCGTGATTCATAACACATGGACTGCTTAATTCCAATACTTAGGGTTTTCATCTTTTTTGTCATTATCGATAACTAAATGAAGGTGGCGTCCCTTTTGATTGTTTTTTCGCTGATCTTTAATAAGATTCCATTTCCTTTGACCCCAAAAAACAAAAATTCCTGAAACAAGACCTCCTAAATGGGCTAAATAAGCCACTTCTGAGCCAGAATTTTGGCTAGAGACCATATTGGCAAATTCAATGAGCCCCATAAGGGCTACAAAAATTTTAGCCTTCATTGGAAAAATCATGAAAAAATAGACTGTTCTTTCACCAAAAAGAATTCCATAGGCCAGTAAGACGCCATACATGGCTCCAGAGGCTCCAATGACAGGAATTATTAATTGTCGAGTGTCTGACGAAAAAACAGCATAGAGTGACATACCGAAGCAATAAACTAAGGCTGCCCCAACACCTGTCATCAGATAGTAGGCAAGAAAACGCCTCCCTCCCCATTTGGCCTCAAGCTCTCCACCAAAGAACCATAGCATCAACATGTTAAACAAAAGATGTGTAACTTGATTCGAATGCATTCCCATGTAGGTGAATAATTGCCAAATTTTGAACTCGAACAAAACATCAGATGGGGTCATGGCCAAGTACTGAGTGATCGGTATTTTTAATAAATTTTCAGCCGTCACTTGCAACAAAAGCCAAGACGCTGTCGTTGTAATAATAATCCATTTAATCATGGGAGTTAAAGGGGCTAAACTTAACTGCGGAGAGCGATTCATTGGCGACTCCTGAAATACAGGCTCAATTTTTTATAGCTTTGATTGAGATCTTCAATCACGACCTTTGTGTCTGCAACTAAAGGAAAAAAATTAAGATCACCTTCCCAGCGAGGAATAACATGAAAGTGTAAGTGCTCAGGTAGACCAGCGCCAGCCGCACGTCCGTGGTTAAGTCCAACATTGAATCCCGCGGGTTTATAAATATCAGTGACAGCCTGACAAGCTAATTTAAGAGTGCGATGAAGGTCTAAATATTCCTCTTCAGTTAATTCAAACAGATTTCCTTCGTGTCTTTGAGGTAGAACCAAAAGGTGTCCTGAATTGTAAGGATACTTGTTCAGAATAACCATGGAGAAGCCAGACTTATAGACGCAAAGACTTTTAAACCCGAGTTTGTTTTTTGCAGCTTCACAAAAAACACAAGTTGTATTTGTTTTTTTTATTCCCCGCACGTAACTGGATCTTTTCGGCCGAAATAAAACTCTGCGATTCAATTTATTCATTTTTTTCCAACCAAGTTCCTGGCATCAAAAACAAAGGCTGGTTATTTAAATTTAACCCCAGCGCCGAGGGGACAACTTCGCTTAGAACAGATTTTAAATGCCCATTGATTGTATCATCTTCGCGCTCTTCGCCTAAATCCCATAGAGATCTTGTGCGCTTTGGGATTTTAAAAATTTCGAAGTCGCCTTTTTTAAGACCCGCAATTTGAGCTGCTATTTGAACCGCATCATCATATGTTCCCACTTGATCAGCAAATTTCAAAGCCACAGCTTTGTTGCCAGTGAAAACTCTTCCATCTGTGTACTCACTCAAAACCTCGGGTGTAATTTCTTTTCGTGAATCCTTAACCGTTGTTCTGAACTGGTCATAGACTTCATCTATCATATCTTGAAAAAGTTTCTTCTCATCGTCACGCATGGAGCGGTACTCGGCCCCAGAATCTTTAAATTTTCCAGAAGTGATGGAGTAACGAGAAACTTTTGCCCAGTCATAAAGTTTTTCAAGATTGGCAAAATTCATAATCACACCGATGGACCCAAGCAGGGCACCGGGTGCAACTACTATTTGATCACATCCTAAGGCCACATAATAACCGCCGCTCGCCATGAGGCCTGAACTGAAGCAAACAATGGGTTTACTAAATTCATTTCTAGTTTTGATGAGTTCGGAGTAAATTTCTTGAGAAGGTCCGACCGCCCCACCTGGCGAATTTACATTTATAATGATGGCTTTGATTGCTTTGTCTTCTCGGTAGTCTTTCAAATTCTTGAGAAACTGTTCACCATTAAGAATAACACCCTTAAGATCTAAATGAAGGATCGAATTTTGACCCGCAACTGCAGCATGACCTTCTCCACGGTAATTATCCACAACAGATTTAATGAGCGTAGAAAGACCAACAAGAGCCAGAATAAGAACTAAAAATTTAAGCCAAAATTTCATGCAGCATCCTTAAAAGAAAAACGGGAGAGTCTTATCAACTCTCCCGTTTTCTGAATTTCTTGTCATGATTCCGGGCGTTAGCCTGGATGACTAGTTTTTATCTGTCTTAACACCCTTCAGTGCGTCACCAAAAACATCACCGAAAGTTGATTTTGAAGTGGCAGTGGCTTTACGGACATAGTCTTCCACGTCAGCTTTGGAATCTCTCAACTTAACTAGTTTTGAAGAAAGACCAATTTTACGTGCGTCCTTATCTATTGAAATCACTTCTGCTTTAACCGTTCCACCCACATTGATGAAATCTTGGGGATGGTTAATTTTCTCAGTCGTAAGTTCAGAGATATGGATCAGACCTTCAATGTCACTTTCCAACTCAACGAAAGCTCCAAAATCGGCCAACTTAGTCACTTTAACATCGTGCTGAGTACCAATTGCGTATTTGCTTTCGATATTTGACCAAGGATCACCTTCGAGCTGCTTAACACCTAGGCTGAATCTTTCATTTTCGATATCAACTCCGAGAACAACGGCTCGAATTTTTTGCCCTTTGGCATAAAGCTCAGCTGGATTGTTAACTCGTTTTGTCCAAGAGAAATCAGAAATATGAACGAGTCCATCGATACCTTCTTCGATACCAACAAAGATACCGAAATCTGTGATCGACTTCACTTCGCCTTCAATAATTGTCCCTGGAGAGTAGGATTCTTTTAATTCAACCCATGGGTTGGTTTGAAGTTGCTTCATACCTAAAGAAATGCGGCGTTGTTCACCATCAATTTCTAGAACTTGTACGTCAACTTCTTGTCCCTGCTGAACGAGTTGGTTGGCGTGCTTCACACGTTTTGTCCAGCTCATTTCAGACACATGGATAAGACCTTCGACTCCGTCAGCAAGTTCAACAAAGGCACCGTATTCAGTCACTGAAACGATCTTACCTTTAGTTTTGCTACCAATAGGGAATTGAAGTTTTACGTTTTCCCATGGATCCGGGTGAAGTTGCTTCACGCCCAAGGAAACACGCTCTTTTTCCTGATCGTATTTTAAAATTTTAACTTGGAGCTCATCACCCACATTCAAAATTTCTGAAGGGTGCTTAATGCGTCCCCAGCTCATGTCTGTAATGTGAAGAAGTCCATCCATACCGCCCAAATCAATGAAGGCTCCGTAATCTGTGATGTTTTTTACAAGACCAGTTACGATTGAACCCTCTTTCATTGAATCGAGAGTTTGGGTCTTCATGCTCTCGCGCTCTTCTTCGAGAAGGGCCCGTCGGCTAAGAACGATATTTCCACGTTTTTTATTAAACTTGATAACTTTGAACTTGTACTTCTTGCCAATGTAAACGTCCATATTGCGGACAGGACGAAGATCAATTTGCGATCCTGGTAAAAAGGCTTTTACACCGATATCAACACTCAAACCGCCCTTAACTTTGGCAACAACTGTTCCTTCAATCACCTCTTCATTTTCAGCGGCTTTTGAAATATCAGTCCAAGCACGTAACATGTCAGCTTTATCTTTAGAGAGGCCGATCATGCCATTTTCATTTTCAATTCGATCAATCAGAACTTCGACCTCATCGCCGGGCTTCACTTGACGGACGCCATCGACAACTCGGAATTCGTTAATATCAATCAAGCCTTCAGACTTATAATTGATATCCACAAGAACATAATCAGTCTGAACTTCAACAACGCGGCCCTTGACCACGTCACCAACTTTGAAATCTTGTTCATTCAAAGTTTTTTCGAACAGAGAGCTAAAATCCTCTTTGGATTTTTCGTTGTAGAAACCAGGATTAGACGGAATTTTTGAATCTTCCGCATCCAAAAAGGCGAGTACCTTGGCTTTTTCAGCCTTGGATTTGTTTAGTTGTTTACCCATAGTCAAAATAATTACCTCCTGAGAAAAGCAAGCCTCGTGAAATTCGAGCTGGGATATGAGACTCGAATTGGACCCACTTTTCATGTTAATTGGACGGTTTTACGGGTTAGGCCCATCCGTGTCAAAGAAAAAGCCTGATCGTCTCATGCTGATACAATTTAGACCCAGGTCCAGCCCCCACTAAGTTCTCCTTTTCCAAGGCTCGCTGGCGAGGGCATGCTAAAGCCCATGAGTGAGTTTCGTTTTTTAATTATTGAAGATGACCCTGAAACCCTCGAATTCAATGAGTGGGTCATGAAAATGGAGTTCGATTGCCAAGTGGAGGCTCACTCCAACCACCTCAAGGCTGTGGAAATCCTTAAGAAAGATTCAGGCCCCTGGAGCTGCTTTATATTTGATTATAAGACAGACGCAGGTCATCTGCCTGAATTGACAGATCTGGTGCATGAAAAATTCCCTCATGTGCCCATTGTTCTCATCCACTCGGGACCCATCGAAACCTTAACCCATTTTAAGAAACGAGCCATTGATCAGTCTATTTTGAAGGCTTACGACGCTTTTCAATTAATTTCCGCTGTTAAAAAAGCGCTTAAAATCGAAATTGAAACCGAAAACCAAGATTACGTTGCTGTGCGATTTGATAGCTTGAACTCATTAACTCAAGCCCCCTGCGATTTATTTGTCCGAATAAATAATCAAAAATACTCTCGAGTGGCTGAACAAGGTACGCTGATCTCTCTCATAGATCCCAATAAATATCAAAAAAAAGGGGCTCCCTCACTTTTTTGTCGCAGAAACGAATGGGTCCTTTTACTTCCAGCGGCTTTAAAGTCAGTGTCGACTCGCATGCAAATGGAAGTTTATAAGTCACAACCTTTTCTACAAATTCAACTGTCTTCCTCGGTTCAGGAACTCATTCAAATCACAATTAGAAACTTTGGTTGGTCACCCGAAGTGGCCGCCTTGGCTGAAGCCAATATAAAAATGGTACGTAGTCTTTTGAATAATGAGCCCCAACTGAAGTTTTTTGAGAAAATTTTTGAGGACCCTAACTACGAGCAGTCTCTGATCCACTCTATCATTTTAAACTACATTCTTGTTTCCAGTTATAAAAACTGTCAGCAAATTCAAAATGAAGCTGAACTGGACTCTCTGAGCTTAGCCGCTTTTATTCATGATGGTTTTTTAGAAGACCACCAAATTCGCAATGAGTCCCAATTTGTCAGTGCGGTTATTTTAAAAATTGGAGCTAATAAAGCAGATCGACAGGCTGTAGAAAAGCATCCACAGCAAATCTTTGATGTCATTAAGAATTGGTCGCAGGCCCCAAGGCACTTGGGAGCCATTTTACTTGAACATCATGAAAGACCTGATGGAAAGGGGTTTCCGAATAAGCTTAAGTCCATTGAAATCAGCCGACTCAGCTATGCTTTTTTAATTGCACACGAAATCACTGAGCTCTATTTACAATCTCGAGATATTGCAAAAGTTTATAAAGAAATCTTGAAACAGAAAGGGATTTTTACACAAAATCCCTATACATTTTTCGACTGTGCCCATCACATGCTTGAAAGGGCACTTAAAACTACGCCGCGCTCTTAGAGCTGAACCTCTGTGAACCGCCGATTTTTTCATTTACATCCTGCACGAGCTTTTTCACAGTTTCTGACTGGGTATGCAAATGCTCGGTCATTCGGGATATTTCAGCTGAAGATTGCGCTTGTGACTGAGCCGAATGATCAATTTTCCCAACTGCAATATTGATTTGAGTGATTCCCGTGGTTTGCTCAACACTAGCATGGGAAATCTGTTTATTGAGTTCTGCCATTTTTTCAATATTATTCAGTATGGAGTGAATCGCTTTGTCGCTGGACTCTGCTGATTTTAATCCAAATTGTACATGCTCAGCACTTTCTTGAATGAGTTTTGAAATATCCTTAGCTGCTGTGGCACTTTTCTGGGCTAAGTTTCTGACGGCTTCAGCAACAACTGAAAAACCTCGGCCCTGTTCTCCTGCCCGAGCCGCTTCAACAGCCGCATTTAAGGCCAATAAGTTTGTTTGAAAAGCCAGATCATCAATAATGGTCGTGATTTCTTGAATTTGTTGAGATGACTTTGTGATATTTTTCATGGCTAAAAGTAGCTTTTTAAACTCCTCTGTCCCACTCTGAGCAGCTTGAGTTGAGGCCTGCGCTAACTCAGAAGCATTGACTGCATTTTGAGTGTTTAATTTAACCATCGAGTTCAATTCTTCAATGGAAGCTGAGGTTTCTTGCACAGAAGCTGCCGTCGAGGATGAGTGTTCAGCCAGAGCTTCTCCTGTACCATGAATGACCCGCAAGGATTCTGTGATTTCATTGGTTACACTGTTGAGAGTGCCCAAAGATGTGTCCTGCAAATCAATCATTTTTTTAAATTGAGAGGCAATAAACAAAGTGGGGACAGCTTCGACAACTACAAATAAAGCATGCAGGAGAACTATACCTAGACTGGCCTCGTAGTTGAATACACTGGTAGGAAGAAAAAAGAAAAATCCCAGGTGATGAGCGGCTGTGACAACGACTCCTACCAAAACTGGCGATAATAATCCATAAGCCACAAATGTGGCTAATGAAACGAAGATGTGAAAATGCATTTCGATCATTCCACCCGCCAGATGGATCAGCAAAGCTGAGTAGCAGATCGTTGTAAAGGCCATGACTGAGGGTAAGATTTTTTCTGCCGTCTTAGTAAAAAATAAAAAGGCAGGCAATGACAATAGAAATAAGGAACTGGCCAAGGTGAACCACATGGGCTTTTCAAACAAGAGGGACTGATAGGCAAAAACAGGAATATGAAGACTGAGAGCAATCAAAAACAACTTATTCATTTTGTGATTATGCTGCTGACGGATAGTCATAAAAACTCCTACTTTTGTGCAAAAGGATTTAAATATTTTCTAAATTTTTGAGAAGTGGCACACCCAAAGACAGGAAACTCAGTCAACGGGCCTTGCCCTTTGAGTCCATGGACAATTTCAATATCCTTCACTTGATTTACATTGGTGAGCTTCGAATGGGAGTATCCTCCCACATATAAATTTTGTCCTTTTTCATTGGAAATAGCGAGTGTGGGGACTCCTTCAATTTCATTTTTATCCTCAATAGAAGCTGTCAGAACTAAATCAAAGCCCAACTTATTGAGTTGCTCCCTTTCGAGAGGAGGCTGCTCAGCCATCCAAATGATTCGCTCATTGATATCAGCTTGAGCTCGACGACTAAGAAGTGACTTTAAAACTAAGTTCGAACAGCGACAATCAGGTGATAAAATCTGGCTCACGGTCCACTTATCGCCGCTAGTAATTGAGTTAACTAATGTGGGCTTAAAGGAAATGTGATGTCCTACGCCCATCCAGGCCACGGCCATCAAGCTGGTCGCCATCCAAACAATAGTAAAACCAGTCAGAAATGTTTTTTTAACATTGTTAGCATCGGAATCTGAATTAAAAAAAAGATAGTATTAATGAAATTTTATTCATCAAGGTGCATTTTGATACAATCAGCACCTTTGATTAACTCAGGTTTTAATTTTGGCTTTCACAAAATTTTCAACTTGAGACACCACATCTTCAAAACTGAGGTGAGTTGTATCTAATACAAAAGCCTGCTCTGGGACTTGCAAGGGAGCCACCTTTCGAGTGGAGTCTTGCTCATCTCTTTGAATCTGAGCCTGCATGATATTTTCTGCACTTCCACCTTCTTCTGCTGCCCTTCGTGCCGCTCGATGGGACTGGTCAGCAGTCAAATAGACTTTAGCGTGGGCTTGTGGAAAAACGACAGTTCCGCAGTCCCGTCCTTCAGCCACCAGTCCTTCTGGTCCTAAGGAACAGGACCTTTGACTTTCAAGAAGTGCTTTTCGAACTTCAGGATAATGGCTGATTCTGGAGGCATAGTTACCCACATCTTCACGATTGATCTGTTCAGTTACTTCTGAATCCATAAAATAGACCTGAGTACGATCGTCTGTCATTTTTACGGACCAATCGGCAGAATGACTCAGATTTACAAGAGCTATTATGTCATCAAAATTTATCTTTTTCTGAAGAGCCGCATAAGCCAAGCCACGATAAAAAGCTCCCGTCGAAACCCAATTCCAACCCATTCTTTTCGCTAATTCACGACTCACAGAAGATTTCCCACTGGCTGCCGGTCCATCAATTGTCACTATCCAACCCATATCAATTTCCATCATCCTTACCCACTCACAAAAGGTGAATACTTTTGTGGAATTTCAACTAAAACCTGTTTAATAGCCTCTATGGCTGCACGATTTTCATTTTCAAGCCCAACACTCATTCTTAAGTGTTGTGGAAATCCGTAATTTAAAACAGGTCTAAGAATTAAACCTCGCTTCAGCAATGCTTTATCCACCGCCTGCGCATCTCTTAAGGTGTCAAAAAGAACAAAATTTCCTTCAGACTTAAAATACGGAAGTTCTAATTTTTGAAGTTCTTGGTAGAAGTAATCAAGACCTTTCCACGTAATCTCTTGGGTTTTTTTCATAAATGACTCGTCCTGCAAAGCAGCAACCAAGGCCACTTGAGCCAAGTCGTTCACATTGAAGGGCTTTCGCACTCTGTTAAATATTTCAATGGTTTCCGTTGGAGCCAACATGGCCCCCACCCTAAATCCCGCAAGGCCGTAAGCTTTGGAGAAAGTTCGTAAAATAATAACCTGACCATTAGAGTCAAACAATGACTGAGCTGATCTGTAATCCTGGGCTCTGGCGAACTCATTGTAAGCTTCATCAAATACTATCAGGACTTCCTCGCCCTTAAGAGCTGAAACCAATTCAGTGATCTGTGATTGATTAAGATAGCTACCTGTCGGGTTATTAGGATTAGGAATAAATAGGATTCGAATGCTATTACGATTTTCAAAATAGGTTTTAACTAACTGATCGGGGGCTGACTTGACCACTCGAGCTCTATTGGCTGTGGCACTGACCTCGTAGGCAGCAAATGCATGGTGAATGGTGAGAACACTTTGCCCAGGTTCACAGTAGATTCGACAAAGAAGATCAATCAGTTCATCTGAACCGTTACCAAATCCCAGATTGGATGTAGGTACTTTTAGCCATTTCGATACCGATTGAAGCATTTCATAATGAGTGGGATCTGGATAAAGATGCTGAGACTTAACGGCTTCGATAACGGCTTTTTGAGCGAGAGGACTGGGACCCAGGGGATTTTCATTGCTAGCCAGCTTTATAACTGACTTTAAGTTGTACTCTCGAAGAGTTTCCGAGATGGGTTTTCCCGGCCGATACGGAACTAAATTGAGCAATTCTGGAGAAATTCTCATTTTATGATTAACTTCCTTTTCTTTATTAGCCCTTTGGAGTTAGCATGGTCCTTTTGTGGGTTCAAGAAAGATGGCACCTCTGACAGAAGAAAGTCTTAAGCTTTTTATTCACCGTGGAGTTTCTTTTTTTGACGCTGTCATTTGCTCAGCTGCTGGGCAAAAAGTCAGCTCTCACAGATGGCTTTATTCAAAACATCGATTTAAAAGCCAAATTGAAAAGTTTATTTCTCCTCACGCATCTTTGATTTCTGAAGTAGTTTTACTCGATGAGTTTGCGGACAGGCTCTCAGGACTTCGCATTGGAGGTTCTGTTGCCCCCGTTTTTCCAGTGGGCTTAGAGAAACTGACGACTCAGTTGCACAGCTCCCCCATCCACTCTGAATCTGTTGTTTTGTCTGAACCTGCTGAATGGTCCGAGCTTTGGCTCAATGAAACTCTTGCTCGCATCAAAGACAGTGGAATCAAAAGAATTTCATGGCACTGTTTGGTTCCCAAAGAAGCGGCTTTGTTTTTTCAAGGTCATGGATTTGAAAATTTTTTATTGGAGCCGCAACATCTTCTTGATCTTCCACAGTGGCGCCGAAACTTATTGAATGCTTCATGTTCTGGGCCTGTTCTCGAGTTAACAGAAGAAATGCAAAACGTTTTAAAAAGTTTAAATAGTACAGCTCAAATTTTATGGCTGGATGAAGATTTGAAAAAAACTGAATCCACTCAAAATCGATACGGCCTGACTTCGGCTTGGACTCATCTTGTTTATAAATGGTCACAGAAAAAATTTCCAGGCACTCAAGATACTTACGTTATGGATTGGGATGGATGCTTTCGAATTGGATCACCACAACCTGAACGCTGGACACCTTGGGGAAACGTGGCCTGTGGGACAGCTCTTCCCAGCGTGAATTTGCTTGAAATGCAACCCACTCAATCTCTTGGAAAGGATTTTCTTGGTGACTGGTCTTGGAACGGCCGAGCTGATCAATTTGAACCTGGCCCTCTCTTTTTAGGCCGTGGATTGAAACCCACAGTGGTGGATCTTGTCGCTTATCCCAGTCAACTGACGAAAATTTTTGATGTTAAAGAAAACTGGACAGATCGGCTTGATCGAGAGTTAGCCTCTACTTGTGGTCTACGTTCGCATTCGACTCTTCCTGAATTAAAAAATCAGTTAAAGAATATAGCTCTTGAACAGTGGGCACGTGAAATATTTTCTCAATCAACTCATGATGAAATTGCTTTAGTTGGACCTTTTTCAGAGGAGCTTTTACCACTCCTTAAAAAATCAAATTTTAAAAAAATTCACATTCAAAATGAGCTCCCTGATCTATTCGAACTTTTTGAGGTAATTTCTTGATCAACCATTTGCGTTTCATGTCACAATTTTTCCTACCCAACGTTGATTCCGTAGCTCTTTTTAGTGAATCCATGACACTTCTTAAAGTTGAGGGAAAAAAAGCAGAAAGCTTCTTATCTCCCATTCATGCGGCTCGTTTTGTAGCTCAATATCTCCCCTTGCAGTCCGGTGATTGGGTCGCCCTCAATGATGGTTTAGGAGGGTCGACTTGTCCATTTGGAATTAATTTAATTGGTCGTTATCAATCAATTATTTGGTCAGTTCGACTCACTAACGTCGGCCTTTGGAAAGACTCTGAAAAGTGGGACTCCATGGGATTTCGTTTACCTCCTTTGCCCTTAAAAATGCAGGGAAAAATGAATTCTCAAGTGCCTGCTAAATTTCTAAATATAGTTCAACCCTTTTGCGATCGAGTCGCCCCTTCGATTAGCAAACTTGAAAAATACATTGATTGGAATCAGAAAGATTTTTCTAAAAAAAATTTTGAACTCTATCTTGAAAAAACTGAAAAAAAATTACGAGAGCTTTTAAAGGATAATCCTTGGCTTGATCAAACAGCTAAAGCACGGACTAGCTCAGGCGAAATCATTTCATTGAATATTTCATTTACGGATCAGGCGGCCATTGTGGATTTGTCCGGAACCAGTCCCTCAAAAAAAATTGAATTAAATGAGAAAATAACAGACTCTATCATAGTTTACGGCTTCCTCATGGCTCTCAAAAATTTTGAACTTTACAACGGGGCCAATGAAAAATTCTTTCAAGTTATAAAACCCACCCAATGTTGGCTTAACAGCAAAGAGCCTAAATTGCCCATGCACAGTCATTTTATTTCAGCTCCTTTTCTGATGTCTCATATGAAACAATTATTACTGAAATTAAAACTCCCAGTTGAGGGATGGAATTGCTCCTTAGATGGCTTCACTCAATTTGAAGCTGCGGATGGTAGTCATTGGACCAATAACCAGATTCTCCAAAACACTTGGGGTAAGGGTTCTCCTCTATTTAATGCACACAAAGCTGCTCCCGGCGGTATCGAGCTACTCACGCAAGTAGATCTGAGCTATATGCGAGTGCAAGCGGGCTCAATAGAAGTGGGGCAACTTGAAAAAGGAAATACCTGGTCGCTGCAACTCTAAATTTAAAATTCAATTCATTAGTCATACAGATCGAATGGGAAATTAAGTCTTCGTGTGGCTGGAGTCACCGTCTGATACACTCCACCAGTTAGATTGGCCAAAAAGTTGTCGGCATCAAGCGCATCATTACAAGGCCCCATCACACCATCACAATTGACATTCTCTACGCCAGGTCGATCTGGAACTGAAGTGACACCACTGCTCGCGATATAGGCTAAGTAATCAGCATAGGTGTCCCATTCACGGATGTAGGCTCGAAGACGATGCTTCACTTCAAAAGCCTCATCTAAACATTCAAAAGTGTAGGGCGAGTTCCCAGAAACTAGGGCTGTGCCATTTCGATCTGTCAGGGGTTCAACATAGTAGGGAAAAGTTGAAGTTAGGCCCGTGCCAAAACTTCCATGGGTATGAGTTCCCAGTGTGAAAAAATTGGCAACGGGAATATTACTGCCTGTGTTTGTCGTTTCCAGCGGAGCAGAGACCTCTAACAAACCAGCTTTTGCTCCATCACCAACAAATTCTATTGTGCTAACGGGATATCCACTTCGTGAATAGGCCTGCCAATTTGTTCTTCCTGCACCACCAAAGCAAGCACGGTCAATGGTTTTGCCAGACCAAAATTGAGTGGTGTTTGTTGCTGTTACTGTGGGGGGCACAGCATTTGTTGTGACAGTTTTATCCAAGTTGTAGGAACCTAGACAACAATTACCCAATTCAGCATCTCTTAAATCATATTTGCAAACTGGGGTGATTTCAGTCCCTGATACAACAAACTCAACTTCGTCAAAATTTGAATTGCAAGGAACTACCCCGCCGCCGTCCACATTACAAGTGGCCGATGTGATGGCTGTGCCTTCCGCATTAAGATCGATATCTAATACGATCGAGGTGGGGCCGTATCCCACCTCTTCGTTGTAATACCAGTAGGTTGATTTTCGTAAATACTTACACATACCTGCTGGCACATTATAAACAAAATCCAGTCCATAAAAATACAGATCCCCTTCTGGTACGTCCACATAGCAGGTCAAATCCTGATTGGAAGCTGTTTGCGCAACAGAACAAGTGGTACCAAAAGATGAATCTCTTCTGACATGATAGCTCCTTAGTTCTTCATCATTCGAAACAGATATAGCAAAGGTAGATGTGTCCAATGTGTCAGTGATATTATCGCCACCACCACCTGATGCAAAATCACCTTCATCATCCAATCCAGAGCCACCACAACTTATAACAAGTGTTGCTACAAAAAGAATTAGCAAACGCAAGATGTAGGAAATCATGGAGCCTCCTTAACAGGGTTCTTATCGGATTTTAATTTTGAAGCTCGAGAGGACCTTAGTCGCGAGAGTTTACTTTAAACTAGTCGAGCCCCGGTCTTAAGAATGGCTTTTTTGATTTTTTCCACATGTTCTGCACTAATAGTTTCCAACTCAAATTCAATTTTTGTTTCTCGAAGGTATAATCCCGCAGAAACTCGATCATGATGCACTTGCAGAATGTTTGCTTTTTGTTCAGCTAAAATTTGAGTGATTTGACTTAATTTACCTGGGACATCTTCGACAATCACAGAAAGTGGAACTAGTCGTCCTCTTTTGATTTGCCCACGCTCGATCACTTTGGCCACCATATTAAGATCTATGTTGCCGCCACATAAAAGGATAAGATTTTTTTTACCTAGCTTTACTTTGCCATTCATCACAGCTGCGAAACCCGCTGCACCTGAACCTTCAGTCACCGTTTTTAATCGTTCAATCAAATAAACAATACTCTCAGCGATTTCGTCCTCGGAAACTGTGACCATTTCATCCACATACTTAGAAATAAAGGAATCATACATGATCTTTGAGGGATTTTTAATTGCGATTCCATCGGCGATGGTTGAAATCTTTTTTCGATTTGGATTAGGAACAATTCCTTTAAAAAGTTCCACCATCCCCGGAGCCTGTTCACTTTGAACACCTATGACTCGAATTTGAGGATTGAAGCTTTTAAGCGCAAGGGCCACACCGCTAATGAGGCCTCCCCCACCAACAGGGATAATGACAGTGTCAAGGTCTGGCAGCTGCTCGAGAAGCTCGAGTCCAATGGTCCCTTGTCCCGCAATAACGTGGGGATCCTCGTAAGGAGGAATAAAAACCAAATTCCTGTTTCTTACAAGTTCCTGAGCCTTATCAAAAGCTTCATCATAAATTTCACCATGCAGAATGACTTCAGCTCCGTAGGATTGTGTAGCAGTCACTTTTGCAAGAGGTGCTGTTTGAGGCATCACTATGGTCGCTTTAACCCCAGCCAATGATGCTGAGAGAGCCACACCCTGAGCATGATTTCCAGCTGAGCTGGCCACAACTCCTCGTGCTTTTTCACTTTCAGTTAAAACAGCAATTTTGTTAAAAGCACCGCGTATTTTGAAGCTGCCTGTGCGTTGGGTATTTTCAAACTTAAAAAAAAGATCAGCTCCAACGAGTTGACTCGCGCTGATGCTTTGATCAACGTGAGTTCGTTGTATGATCTTAGCTAATCTCTGACGGGCCTCAAGAATATCTTCTTTACTGACTTTCAAACGAAAAATCCTTCTTCGTGAGTGAGATCAGTATTCACGAATCCCAATAAACTGTCAGCCCAAATATGGGGGGATACTCACGCCAGGGCAATGCCGAGCTTCGGTACTCCAATGAAGCCTGTTCTTCAGTTTTAAGGCCGATGGCTAGACCTTCATCGAAGTAAAAAAAAGGCATTAGTTGATGGTGACAGTTTTCACATTCCTGGACCAAACCTCCTGTTTGAGCTTCATTTAAATGATGACACTTATGACAACGTCTCAAATGTAGACGAGGGTTCATGTCTTTGCCTTTCACCCACACAGATGATGGGATTAGATTATCACAACTTTTCAGTGCAATAAGAGAACACAGCTCTGAATCCCAATAATGCTCAACCACTGCCATTTGACTTGTCGCGTTATCAAATATTGGAACACTTATAATTTCAATTTTTACTCCTAACTTCCCGAATAGAAACACGGTGAAATTGACTATTATTTGGCTTCTCATTCTTCAAACTTTGATTCCAAGCTCGTGGGCACAAGACCCCGCCCTAAAAGTGGCCAGTGGCTGGTCATTGAAAGAATTAAAAGTCTGCCAAAAAGCCTATCGCAAGACTCCCCCCCTATGGGTGCTTCCTTCTGGATTTGACACTCGCTCAGAAAACTCTCGGGGCCCCAATAGAAATTATATTAAGGGAGAATCAACGGGCTCTGACAACCCCTTCTTTGTTCCTAAACGAGCTATTGTTCAACTTTTTCCCTCTTCACAGAGTAAATTGGAAAATTTAAACTCTGAAACTCTCGGGCAAGCTGATTTTCTTCGTGTCAGAGTCCTTTCAGTCCCTCCTAAAAATGACAAATTGCTAGAGTCTCCCTCTGGAGGGATTAAGGAAATTATTCAACCTCGAAACAAAGACAATCCGCTGGCAGCACCTGGAGACCAGGGCTTTATCAGATATCGAGATCTCGAAAAATTAGAAAACCAAAGCCAATTTATTTTTATGGTCAAACAGGACTCCGTCCTATTTCAATTTTTAGAGAATCGAGATCTTGGAACAAATGCCTATGCGCTCAAGTTTCATCAAGAAAATGACAAGTATGTGGTCAATAATTGCTGTGGTGATGTTGAGCATCCAGAAAAAAAGGGCACAACTGTAAAAGTTTGCCGTGATTTTGCAATTTTCAAAATTCTTGATGCCAACACGGGCGAGGTATTGAACGGTGTATCTCCACTCGAAGTGAATTGTGAGTCCTGTTATCTCAACGGGCTTGTGGCATTAAAAAAAGATTTTTTAAGCCCTCTACAAAATTTGTTAAATTCAGTGAGTCAAGATTCGGCATTCAAAAACCTAAATTCAATTTCTCGTATAAATTTTGTCGACACTCGTGGGTTTGTTCAAATTCCTGTCACCCCTGTCGCGACTGATCCCACAATACGAAAAGGTCCTTTTGGATCGCAACATTACACGGCAGAAAAAGGTGAAGCTGATTTATATATGCGGCCAGAATCTGCCTGTGCGTTTGTCAGAGTCTTAGAGAAATGGCAAAAACAAGAATGCCCTCGCGGGGATGCAAATTGCCAGGTGAGATTTGGCAATGCCAGTCATGCCCACTACAATTCAAGCATGGCCAAAGGCGCGCCCTATTGGCCTCATTTCTCCCACGACTCAGGAGAATGCATAGACATTGTGCCCATGTACAAAGAAGGTTGTGATGGTGGCTGTAGTTTCCACAGCGCTTCTTCTCAGAATCAAAAAATGAAATCTCTCCTGGACCTAATGATAGCTGCTGGTGCTGACAGTTGCTTCGTCAGCCATCGAAGTTTAATTCAAGGTTCCAGAGGAACCTGCACCTACGACAGTAATCACGACGATCATCTGCATATTTGTTTTCCTGTTAAGAAAAATTCACGACCTAATGCTAAACTATTAGAAACGTGCCAAAAGGGGCTTAAATGAAATCCATGCTATTTGTATTAACGATTTTGTTTACATTTCAAGGGGTGCTTGCTTTTCCACTCCTATCAGCAGATGAATTTCACAAGTTGGATAAAAACCAAAAAGTTCAATATCTCTCTGGACTACAAAAAATTCTGGTTCAAATGGCCGACAGGTCTCCACTGATTGCGGGTAATGAAAATTTAGATACAGATCGTCTACCTGCCAGCGGCGGTCGCTTTTTTCCTGAGGAATTAGCGACAGCTTCACCCGACACTTTCTCTGGGGCCATTCCTGTTTCAGCGGCTCCTGCCCAGGCTACGCGAACTCCAAGAGTCACAGTCGCGGATGTGCCACCCGAATCAGCCCTATCTAAGGGTGAAACTCTTGAAGTCGCGCAGGTTCGTACAGAATCAGCAAGAAGAACAGCAGCAACTCGAAGAGGCACAGCTAAATCAGATTATCGTTGTATGCACTCGGGTTGGATTGTTGAGGGTGAAAAATGCCAGGCTCCTGAAAAAGTTCCCCAGAGTTGGGGCTTTGAATATGTTCTGCGTGATATTCATAAATGCAATAAAGGGTCTTCACTTTGTAATCCCCTAATTTTTGGACTCCAATTGCCACAAGGCTGTACTGAAATTGATGAGTGCACTCGAGAAGCCAAAGCTTTTTGCTCCAAAGATTCACTGACACCCACTTCCGATTGCTATCGTCAAGCCAATGCCAACGATAAATTAGGAACAAAAGTGGCGGCCGCTATATTGACGGATGTAGATAAATCAAAAGCTTTTTTTGACGATTACAAAAACAAAATGAAAGATCTGTGTGATTCTAATAAACTGGAATCCAATCACTTCATGAATAAAAGAGCAGGTAAACAAAGATCTGCAGAATCCAAAAGGAAGGCCATCCAGGACGTGCTCAGCACGTGCGAGTGGGCCAGCAAACAACTGCAAGAACTTAACACAATAGTCACGAGCACTGGCAGATCTGGGCAAAGCTCTCAGGGTTCAGGGACGCTCCCCCAACAAGGAAGCCATAAATAAACGGCTGAGATATCAAATCTTTTGCGTTCTCTGGTTTGACACTGCCCCCATAAAGAATAGGGACATTCGAAAATTTGTTTTGATCAAGCCAACCACGAATGAAACCTTGTGTCTCATTGGCCATCTGAGGAGTGGCTGTCTTGCCAGTTCCAATGGCCCAAACGGGTTCATAGGCAATGATAAGCCCTTCACTTGAAGCCTTTGAAAGGGCCGTTTCCATCTGTACTTTCAGGACTTCTGTGGTTCGATTGGACTCTCTCTCTTCGCTGGATTCTCCCACACAAAGGATGATCTTTAACCCCAATGACTGGGCGTACTTCATTTTTTTACTTATGAGCTCCAGCGACTCACCAAACAGTTGTCTTCTTTCTGAGTGCCCAATTAGAACAGTCGTGCAGCCCATCTCTTGAGCTGTTCGAGCACTGTTTTCGCCTGTTAAAGCACCTTCCGCTTGATCAGAAATATTTTGAACTCCAATTTGGAGTCGAGAGCCATGAACACATTGCAATGCCTGAGCTATACAAAGCGCCGGGGGAAAGAAAACAATTTCATGATCATCGGAAGAAATCAAAAAATTTTCAAAATATTGTTTTGTTTCTTGAGGGCCTTTAAATAATTTCCAATTGGCTGCGAAAACTTTTTTTTTCATTTCTATCTTCCATGCTTGTAGCGAACAGCATCCAACCCTGGCAAATGGTCGCCCTGCAAATATTCAAGACTTGCACCGCCACCGGTTGATATGTGAGTCATTTTGTTAGCATAACCTGAAGCTTCTGCAGCTGCTGCACTGTCGCCACCACCCACAACTTTAGTTGCATCAAACTCAGCTAACATTTTAGCAATTGCAAATGTTCCCTGGCTCATCTGTGGAACTTCAAAAACTCCCATAGGACCGTTCCAAAAGATCGTTTTGGCATTTTTTAAGGCGGCATGAAATTGCAAAATAGTTTTTGGGCCCACATCAACACCCATCCACCCTTCGGGAATATTCACGTCTGAAGTGGTCTTTATATTCGAAACTTCCTTGATCGATGTGGAAATCACATGATCCACGGGCAGAAGTAAAGATTTGTTCCGAGCCTTGATTCGTTCAACCATTTCTGCAGCGAACTTTACTTTATCATTTTCAACTCGTGAAGACCCCACTGAATGCCCCAGGGCCTTTAAAAATGTGTAGGCCATAGCTCCACCCACCACAAAACCATCCACAATATCCAAAAGTTTTTCAATCACAGCAATTTTATCAGAGACTTTAGCTCCACCCAAAATAGCCCAGTAGGGCCGCTGCGGAGAGTGAATCAGTTGGTCCAAAAACTGAATTTCCTTCTCAATTAAAAATCCTACACCTCGATTTTTCATAAGTTTAGGCAAAGCATGGATAGTAGCATGAGCACGATGAGAGGCTCCAAAAGCATCGTTGATATAAAAATCGCAGGGCTTTGCTAACTCCTGAGCCAACTCTTCTGAGTCTTCCGTTTCTCCTTCTTCAAATCGAATGTTTTCAAGCAGTACCAGCTGATTTCTTTTCATTCCCATCACAAGATGTTTGATAGCTGCGCTCTCAACTTCATCCAGTAATAACACCTCTGTGTTAAGTAATTCAGAAAGCCTTTTGGCTACGGGTTCCAGCGAAAACTCATTGTCTTCACGGGTTTTCGGTCGTCCCAAGTGAGACGCCATAACAATGCGAGCTCCCTTGTCCCGTAAGTATTGAATCGTCGGAAGGCTTGCGGTGATTCGAGTCTCATCAGTAATTTTTCCGTTGTGCAGAGGGACATTGAGATCAAGACGAAGAAAAACCACTTTGTCTTGAAATTCAAAGTCCTTTAACGTTTTGATGTTTTTTAGGCCCTGCATTTTTAAACACCCTTTTCAGTCATGTACTTAACAAAATCCACCATGCGATGACTGAAGCCCGTTTCATTATCGTACCAAGCCAAAACTTTACCCATACGTGGGCCCACGACCATAGTACATGAAGCATCGACAATTGAGCTCAGGGTATTGCCATTGAAATCCACAGAGACAAGCTCTTTCGTTTCAAAGCCCAAAACACCTTTGAGTTTTCCCAAAGAAGCAGCTGATAGAGCCTTGTTGATGGCTTCCTTTGACAAATCTTTTTCTGATCGGAATGTGAAATCCACAACTGAAACATTGGGTGTGGGAACGCGAATGGACATTCCATCCACTTTCCCTTTTAGTTGAGGAAGAACAATTCCCACGGCTTTTGCTGCCCCAGTTGTTGTGGGAATCATAGATACAGCCGCCGATCGTGCACGGCGAAGATCTTTATGACTGGCATCGAGAATTTTTTGGTCATTGGTATACGAATGAATGGTTGTCATCATCCCATGCTCAATACCAAAGTTTTCATGCAAAACTTGAGCGACTGGAGCTAAACAATTTGTAGTGCATGAAGCATTAGAAATAAATAGATGTTCACTTGGTTTATAAGATTCATGATTAATTCCAAAGACAGTTGTTAAATCAACTCCATCTGCAGGTGCTGAAATGAATACTTTTTTAGCTCCGGCTGTTAGATGTTTTTGATAGTCCTCTCGATTTTTAAGGGCGCCTGTACACTCCAAGACAACATCCACTCCCCAGTCTTTCCAAGGAATTTCAGCTGGATTTTTTGTCGAGGCATACTTAATGGCTTTACCATTGACGATAATTTCTTTTTCATTGTGACTTACATCAGCAGCAAACTGTCCGTGGCTGCTGTCATATTTTAAAAGGTGAGCTGAACCTGAAATTGAATCCAAGTTGTTGATGCCGACGATATCTATTTTATCAAACCCAGCACGAAATAAGACTCGACCAATACGACCGAAACCATTGATTCCCACTTTTAATTTCTTCATAAGATAATCTCCTCTTTAATAAACGGGGGATTAGTCTCATGAATCAGAAAATCAGGCAAGGAGCTTCAACTTAGGCATCAAGTGCTCAGCATTGAGAGTGGTTCTTTCTGCGAGTTGTGTCATATCGAGCCCTTTAAGGTCTGCCACAACTTGGGCCGTATGAATCATAAAACTCGGAGTATTTTTTTTCCCGCGCTGTGGCACTGGAGCTAAAAATGGAGAGTCAGTTTCGACGTGCAAACGATCCACAGGGACATACTGAACTGTTTTGCGTAGGTCATCAGCATTTTTAAAGGTCACGACTCCGCTGATAGAAATGTTAAATCCCAAATCGAGTGCTTTTTCAGCCAACCATTTCGTTCCAGTAAAGCAATGAATCAAACCACAAACCTGACCTTTGAATTCATTCAGAATTTGAATGGTGTCTTCCTCAGCATCTCGAGTATGAATCTCCACAGGCAACTGAAGCTCTTTTGCCAACTGCAGTTGCGCACGAAAGGCCTGATGCTGCTGCTCCCTGGAGGAGTGATTGTAGAAGTAATCGAGACCCATTTCACCCAAAGCAACAACTTCAGGTCGATGAGCATTTTGACGAATAAATTCTGCGGCTGAGTCTGAGTAAGTCGCTCCATCATGAGGATGAACTCCCAAAGTACAAGCCACATGGGGGTAATTTTTAGCCGCAATATCGAGGACCACAGGCCAATCTGTTGGTTCCGTGCCGATGGTGATTATTTTTTGTATATTTTCGACCCTAGCTAACCGCAAAGCTTCTTCAGCTGAATGCTCTAAACGATCGAGATGGGCATGCATATCAATAAAGTAGGGTTGAATCGAATTCATTTCAGTCTAATATACAAGGATTCTAGTGATAAAACAGCATCTTTGTTAAATTGAAGTTGCTTTTGCAAATCCAGGAGCTCACCAAACAAAAAGTGCAACTTTTCCTCACTCAAAAATAAAAGCCTTGAGAGATCTTGCTGAAAGTCAGGATTGAGTAAGTTTTCATTCCTATTTAATTTGAGTTGAAGAGCATCTCGAACATAGGAAAGCCAAATTAAAAGTTCAGATCTGACCTCTTCTCGATTTTTAAGGCTTTCCTTCCAGCTATCATCTGTCAAAAAATCAGAGTTGAGCGTTAATTGAAGCAGATTTTTGAGTGCGAGTTCTCGAAGCGGCTTTTTATCTTCACTGAGTAGTAATTCTAAACGGTCAAATCGCCCCAAACTGGCTCTGAGAGCCCAGTCTGGACCTTTAGATGATTTCTGCATTTCTTCGAAAAGGACTGGTTTGAAATGGAGAACCTGGGCTCTGGATCGAATTGTGGGCAATAAAGAGCTCGCACTGGGTGAAGTTAAAATAAAGACTGTTCCCGCAGGTGGCTCTTCAAGGGTTTTTAATAGGGAATTCGCTGTGGCCACTCCAAGTAGTTCAGCCTCTTCAATTAAAATAAATCTCTTGTTAGATAAACTCTGCAGCTGACAAAATCTGAGAATCTCTTGGGCCTGCTCTACCTTAATAATTCCATTTTGAGGTTTCACATGAAGAAAGCTCTCATGCTGGTGGGAAGCCACACGTCGACAAGAACCACATTCTCCACAGGCCAAATCTTTCTGACTTTCACATAGGATTTGTTGAATCAGAGCCTGGGCTGTTTTTACCTTACCCACTCCGGGGGGGCCGACAAAAAGAAATGAACCTGTTAGGGCTGATCTTTTTTGCAAATTCTTCCACTGTTCAAAAATTTCACCGTGGCCACAAATATGATCCGATAAACGCATTAGGGGCTCACCCATCCTCGAGAAAGAAGGGCTTTTTTTAAATCTTCAAAAAGCTGATCAGGTGATAATCCTGCATCAAGAACCAACCATTTTTTGGGATTTTCCTGAGAGGCTCGCAAAAATCCTTGGCGAACTTTTTCATGAAAATCTTTGGCCTCAGATTCGATCCTATCCGGCGCTTCGCCACCCATTTTGTACCGAAGATTTCTTCTTGTTTCACTTTCATCAACCGTGAGATCAAGAAGAACAGTCAGATCAGGCTCCAACCCATCCGTGGCAAATTCATTAAGAGTTTTAACAAGATCCCACCCCATTCCCCGCGCAGCCCCCTGAAAGGCCAAGCTACTGGCTGAAAAACGATCTGTTAAAACCCAAGTTTTAGCTTTCAAATGGGGGCGAATCAAAACATCCACGTGTTGAGCTCTTGAAGCTTCGTAGAGGAGAAGTTCGGCTCGAGGTAAGGGCGCTCCCTCTGATTTTGATAAAATGAGTTTTCTCAGCTCATCCCCTAAAGGAGTACCCCCAGGCTCACGACTGGTAACAAATTTTATGGAAAGTTCTGAAAGCCACAGCTCGAGCTGCCTTATCAAGGAGCTTTTACCTGATCCGTCCAGACCCTCAAACGCAATAAAGTACATGGACATCAGCTCCCACATTTTGCCATGCGTTAGCAAGTGTCATTGTTAAACACATCAACTAATCTCCGATGCTTGCTTTGATGTTCGATTGATTTTAAGGAGAGCTCATGGAAACACTCGTCACAGTTGTGCACATATTAGTGGCATTAGTTTTAATTGGTTTAGTTTTGATCCAAGACTCCAAAGGCGGAGCCCTTGGAATCGGTGGCGGCGGTGGTTCCAACTCAGTTCTCGGAGCTGGCGGTGCCCAAACATTGGCAGCCAAAGCCACTCGCTGGGTGGCAGTTTTATTTGCTATTACCTCAATCGGCCTTTCAGTGATGACGGCCCACAAAACTCGTTCTGTCGTCGAAGGAATGGGCCCGATCGTAGCTCCACAAACCTCACCACAGACAACAACCCCAGAAGCTTCTTCCAATAATGCAACGACAACTAACGCTTCGGAAGCGACAGCAGCACCCACTGAAGCTCCTAAAAAATAAAGAATAAACTCCAGTGATAAGACTGAGTTCCAGACAGGCCAGGAGAGCATTGTTATTTTTTCTAGGCCTGCTACTTGTTCTACTTGGTGTTTACTCACAGGTTCAAACCAGCCAAAAATCCACACCCTCACAAAACTCTGTGGTCAAGGATCGCGAGCTTCTTCCACGTCTCCGGGCAAGCCTTCTCGCACAGTCTCGAAATCTGCAGCGTTGTTGGCTGCAGAGCGCACAAGCTCCTCAGGAACAAGTTTGGCAGATTTTTGTGGAAGTGAAGCCCTCAGGCCAAGTGGCTCGATTTCAAATTCTCAACAATGGAAACCTAGGAGAAATTACGGTTAGATGTCTGAACGAAATGGGCCTTCGAATGCGCTTTCCTACCTTTGAAGGCGAAAACTTTTCCTTCACAGTACCTATAAGAATGTCACGGGAGTCCATTTCCGAGTCAGAGCTGTCTCCGCTCTAACGAAAATCATGGGTGTAATCAATTCGATCAGGTATCCACGGATCATGAATCACAGATTCTGCAGTCAGAAGCGGAGTACTTGGCTCAAAAGACTTATGAAGCAATCCCTTTTCTACGAAGTGAGCTTTTAGCTTTTGAAAGTGTGATTCAAAAATAACTCCTCGTCGTATGAGTTCCTGAAATGACGACATCAGCTCCTCGGTCGTAAAGTCATAGGACTGAGTCATGTTGATTGCTACGTTAACCACATCCTGTAAATCCAAGATGCCAAATTGGTAGAGATCTATAGCCACTTGAAAGGTGTTCATTGTGGGCATCGTACGACGACCAAACTTTAAATAATAATCTGGGTCCGTGTCTTTTGCGAGATTGATGTATATTTTTTCCACTGGATCACGATCGGGAACTTGGGCTTGCAGTAATAAAATCTGATCGATTTGATCAGCGGTACAACCTAAATCTTCAAGAACAGATCTGATTTCATGGGTTGAAAGTCTTCTGGCGCAAATATCTGAATACAGGTTGTAAATAATGGCATCTGATTCAGAATCATCTCCCCAACAAATTTGTCTGACATCCTCCCGTAAGCGGAGCCTTAACTGCAACAGGGCTTGAACTTTGAATCCGACCTGTTTGGTTAACCGCCACCATCTACCTGGTCGTAGATTTTTTAAATTATCCTTAAAAAAACATCCTAAAGGACGGATGGAATCGATGGCTAATTTTTCCATGATTCTTTCCTCCATCTGAGGAGGAGATGCCGTAATAAAATAAATGGGAAAACTGGAGTCAGGACCCAGGGTCAGAGCGTGTTTGTGTGCCAGCGACTGCAGCAAAGTATCTGTGCCGGGAATATTTTTTTTACTCATGGCTCGCTCTAAAATTGTCTGCAAAAGACCACTAAAACTATCTATGGAAGTATCTAAATAAGTTTTATCCATATCCCAGACAAAAACCTGGTTGGCTTTTTTTTCAATACTTTCAGTAACATACGAAAAAAATGCCACGTCCCCACTAATTTGCGCTCGAGTTTGCCAATGTTGCCATTTTGCCATTCCTTATGATACCCCCACAAACCAGAGAGGGGTCAACCCAGTGGAATTAAAAAAAAAAGACTCTTTCACAAAGTTCCTCGATTTCAAACCCTCCCATCCAGCCCAATCGGGATGTCTTGCCCATGCTACTTTTGATACCCTGATAGCGGGATTTGACATTGGATCCGATGGATATGCCGTTGATCATGGATCACTCAAGCCTGAAAAGTTTCTCCATCTTTGGAAAACTCTCTATCCGAACCTGACATTAATGGATAAAGTTCGTTTGTGTGGATTGTCTGAGCTGAGGGAAAAATCATCGCCATTTTTTGTTTTAAATGATTACTATGGCTTTAATTCTCAATTTCAAAAAATTTCTTTTCTCATGACACAAATCGATCCGAAATTTCAAACCTGGCTAAGTGAAAAATCTTTTGGTGAAAATGAGCTGTCCACTCTGATTGATTTTACGATTTTGGAAGTAAATCAAATCTTAGACTCAGCCATGGTAAAAAAAGACTCCCGCCAGCTAGCTGCTCAAAGATTTGAACTTGTTCAGGAACTCACAGGTTTAGGCAACTCTTTGGACTCTCTTATTCACCTTGATCTGGAGACACTTAAACAACTTCGCTATCCTGTCACCCACCAAAGAGATGAAAAATTTAATTCCCTAGTAAAAAATTGGCCTTCAAAAATACGCGCAAAAGCTCAAAGAAGAGGTGACACTGTAGGCTTTGAAGTCAATTTCTTTATCAGCTCATCAGTTGGGCTTGAAAAAATGTCTGAACAACAAAAGAAAGTAGCACACGAGTGGAATACAAACCAAAACAATCAATAATCCAAACCTTTGATTTAAT
>JBKDFX010000140.1:0-11878 GCA_046336825.1 Bdellovibrionales bacterium
CGCCTCAACATCACGTGCACGCGGCGATAGCCGTAATGTACTCGCGTGTTGGCGATCTCTTTGATCCGCATGACCAAGGCGGATGCTTCTTGCCTGACCGATTGATACCGATACAGTGAGCGCGACATCTTAAATAAGGCGCAGGTCTGCGTCAGGCTCGCTCGGTATCGATCACGTAATTCATCGATTAACAGGCGTCGGCGAGAAGGCTTCAGAGCTTTTTTGAGATAACTTCCTGGAGCATTTGCTTGCCTAACAAGAGATCGGCGACGAGTTTCTTCAATCGAGATATCTCATCGTCTTGTTGCTTCAAACGGCGCAGCTCTGTGACACCAAGGCCAGCAAATTTTCTCTTCCAGACATAGAACGTCTGTTCAGTGATTCCGAGCTCTCTGGTCAGGTCTTTGATCTGCTCCCCAGCCTCGGCTCGGCGCAGAGTATGGACTATCTGTTCTTCGGTAAATCGTGACTTCTTCATAGATCCTCCTTTTTGGACTTTTGAGGACCACTTGTCACGCAGCTTCTAAGATTTATCCGGACCAGTTCTTTGCGAGCAGACCAAATTAAGTTAGAAGTGGTCTATGCTCCACGCTATTGTTTGCCCGATGACTGGACAAATAAGTTTGAAGATGATTTTGACCCCTACAAGGAAATTTGATGGGCAAATCAACACTGAATTTACAAACATACTTTGGTGATGACCTTCACGATTTTCCTGAAAACCCAGAGGACTTTAAAAAGTTCATTGAACTTGAAAAGCAGGAAATCCTAAATCTTGTTGGCGATGAGAAATATAAAAGAATAAGTCGTTTGGCGGTTCATTATCGGCAATTAAGAAACTATGACGAAGCCCACGAATTATTTAAAACGGCTTCTGGATATTTTGAAAATACCAAACCTCAAATGGAAATGGTCAATTACTTGCGATGGGGTGATGTTTTTAGGTTTGAAAAAAGATTTAATGAGGCTTGGGATATATTGAAAAAAGCCGAGCAGATACTTTTGACCCATCAGTTTATGGATTATCAAGATTTCTATTTTCAACATTTAGGAAAATTATTTTTTGATAAGGGCGAATACGAAAAGGCTCATGAATGTTTTGATAAAGCCCTCGCATTAAGAATAGAGAAAGCAAATCCAGAGTTGATTTCAAGCACTGAATTTGCTCTTAAACTACCTACACAAAAATTAGAAAACTCAATTCCAGAAGCCTTTGGTGGCGTTCCACTGTTGCCAATCAAAACTTTGCTACGGTCTAAGTAGATTGCGTATGTGGTTGCTGTATCCAAGTGTCCAAGCCAACTCGCCACGCCCACAAAATCAGTTTCGCCTTTATCAAAACACCAGTTAGCGAAACCCTTACGACCACTATAAAGACCCAATGCTTTGCCATCGGCATTACAATTTAAGGCACGGGCTAAGGATTTAATTTTTTTATAGGTCGGCTTTTGAAAGTTTCGGTTTTCAATAATACTAACGGCATTTTTTTGCTCATCCCATTTTATAGGAATATGCTTAGTTCGCTTATTTTCTGGAACACCTTGAAGTTTCTCTTGATAGACCATAATCACATCAAGACCTGACTTCATATCCGTGTATTTAGAATAGTGCTTTCCCCCATTGGAGGTTCTCATCAATTCTTCGGGACGAAGACCTAAGTAAAAGGTGGCTTTAAAGAAATTGATTTCGTTGGCGGTGAAGCCGTGATTCGGGGCAATGCTGACGATTTGGTCTAAAATATTTTGCGTCATTGGCAGGGCTTCTTTACGAACCCCTGTTTTTGTTTGTGAGCCTTTATTTATCTTCTCACGAAAATTACCTTTGGGCTGTGGAATAATTTTAAAGTATCCACTCCCTTTGACTGTCGCAAATTTTCCCCATTCGTTCATCATGGCAATCAATTTTTGCGAGTAGTTGAGTGAGTATTGATTATCAATGAAGTATTTAAAAATGATTTTAGAATTTTCGGCGTAAGTTTCGGGAACCAGTTTCAAAGAGTTTATAATTTCTTGAGTAGTGGCGAAGACATAAAGTTTTTTATTGAGGTGCTTATCTGTCCCAATGTTTTCATTCCTGATTTTCTGTTCAAAGATATTGACCATCGCTTGCGGAAATAGAGTTTGATTGATAGTTCTACTTCGGGCGTATCGCTTGAAAGTTCTGTCTTGCCGAGCCACTTCTTCACGAGTTGCTTTATTCAGTTTTCTAAAATCTTTTAACTTCGTTTTGGCTTCTAACGCTGTCATTTCCGCAGATAAACCAAAGCGGTAATAAATTGCTTCGTCAATTTTTTGATGAGGATTGACGGGCTTTCCATTTTCATACTTCTTCAAGTAAAGGCTAAAACTTTTTCCTTTTTGTTTTGGGCGAATATAGTAAGAACCAACGCTGGGAAGATTTGTTTCAATCGTTGTCGTGATGGAAATTTTCTGGGAAATCTTCGTCTTGATTTTCTTCGCTGACGATTTAGATTTCGTTTTTTTATTTTGCTTCTTGATTTGTTTTTTTACTTTTTTCTTCGCCATGCTTTCCCTTTCGGTAAAAACACGCAGGACATTAAGAAAAAAATCGCCTACATCGCCGACCAAACAGTCGGCGATAACCTCTAAAATACCAATGATTTCAATTAGTTAAGAAAGAAAATTGGTAGTGAGGGGCGGACTTGAACCGCCGACCTATGGATTATGATTCCATTGCTCTAACCAGCTGAGCTACCCCACCACATGGCCAAGACTCCGGTCGAGTCTTGATAACTTTAAATGAAGGCTCAGTTCTAATTAAGCCCCCCACATTTTGTCAACCTGGATTCCCTGTCAAATCGGATTGACAGTCCTCTTTGAGAAGTCTGCAATTAAGTCAGTCAGTCGTATCATCAATATCCATGGAAGGAGTTTGCTGTGAAGACTCAGTCTAACATTACGCGACTTGTCGTCGTTGGTTTTTATCTTCTTTTATCCCTTTCAGGTTGCGGTGACGATGAAGGCGATAAACCCAAAAAATTTGCAGATGAAAAGCCCAACCAGCAGGAGATCACTCCCAACCACTTAAGATTGCTGGCACCCGATGGCTCTCCCGTCGTGGGAGCGCAATATTTAATTGGATCCGCTCAAAACACTCCCTTTCCTGGCAACTTTGGAGTCACCAACGAAAAGGGCGAATTTTCCATCCCTGAAGCCTGGGTGGCACCTGAAATGGTGACTGTGGATGCACCAGGGTACCTGAGAGCCACCTATATGGCTTTGGAACCTCGAGCCCGAGATATTCGCATGACAAAAAAGTTTTTAGCCAGCAGTGAGCTCCGAGGACGAACCACCGGACACTCCGTCCGGGATCGGGATAATATTATCGATTACGCCCTTGTTATGGGGGCCATGAGCCGTCAGGATTTACTCAATTTCCAAATTCAAAAAGTGATGTCCCCCCTGAATGATAAAATCTCAGTGGTGGGCCAAGAAGCCGAAATTCCCAGCAACATCTCTTTACCCAGGCAAACCGAAAGAAAACTATTTATCAATGTCACTTTGGATAAACAGCCCTATCGATTGCTTGTTAGCCAAACAGGACCTCAAAGATTTTTCATCGCCCGTGGGCGATTTCCTTTCAATGATGTGGTCGACGGCATTATGGACAAAAAAAGCATCGTGGATCTGATCAATTACTTTTCCATCACAGGGGGAAGCCTTCGAGATATTAACATTGTTCCTGGAATAAATAATTTGGATGTGGCGGTGAACGAACTGACTTTTAATCAAAAAAGAAGTTACAAGGCCCCAAAACTGAGTAGTAACCAAACTTTAATTGCCCTGGCCGCCACTGAAAATGGTGGCTATTTAATTCCCACAGATTTTAAGCGAGTCACAAGCGAACAATCGGTACAGCTGGGCATTTGGCCCGAGCAAACGCAGTGGCTGGCTCAGGTCGTAAAAAACACCAGTGAATTTCAAATGGACGCTCCAGGAGTGGATCGTCTGAGTGCCCGGCTCTCGCCTTTCACTGACTAACCTCCACGGGATTATTTGCCTTTAGTGGCCAACCCCCGAGCGCTCACTCAATGGAAATTTCAAGCCCCGGAAGTTAAAAACCCGGGAGTGACGGCTTTAACTACATATTTCGTTATTTCTGATCTCAGTAAAAGCGTTATGAATGGATTGGAGAGAAAAAACTCAAGCCAAGTTTGGGAGATTTTTGCCCCAGACTGGGTCCGACAAGTTGAACTTCCCCAGTGGCCTTGGAATCAAGCCACAGCTAATACACGAGTGGAAGTATCTTTTGTTGGAATTGATTCAAATGAAAGTATTCCTTTAGGAGTTGAAATGTTACAGAGAGCCACCCATGTCACACGAAGTTCAGTTGATTTTTAAAAAGATTTTTCTTCTTATTTTAATTTTACCAGCCCTCGGGTGCACCACTTTCCGAGAAGGCATTACACCGCCTCAGGAATTGGTCAAAAAACAAAGCCGGCAAAAAATATTTTTAGCCACTTACGATGAAGTCTGGAGAGCTGCCCACACGGCTTTGAAATATCCCATCGCCAATGAGAATCAAGACACGGGAGTGATCGAAACTGATTTTATTAAATCACAAGATGGTTTCATCCCACCTGAAACAAAAGTGCCCTCTTCAGGATTACGGTACAGAATCTATATGTATTTTGCGAAAGGTCGCACACAAAACAAAGAATCTGTTCGTGTGACCATTGATAAAAAAATAGAAAAACTCCGAGACTTTTTTTCAGATGCTGAGTCACTGACTTCCGACGGACTGGAAGAAAAAATTATTTTTTACCGCATCGAACGAGAGCTTCTGATTATGAAGGGCCTGAAAAAAGCCCTTCAAGAGGACACCGAAGCCAGCGAAGCTTTTTAGTTAGCTAAATTTAAACTGGAACAACTTTTCCAGCTCTCATGGTTGTTCCAGTTCGCTTTTTGCGTCAAGGCAAGTGAACAACCGAGGGTCTTGGGCTCCACCCAAAATGCAGTTGCTGAAGGTTGCAGTCTCAATTGAAAAAGACAACTTTCTGGTTGGGGGCCTGCGGATCTGATCTTAGCCCTTAAGCTGTCATTGGTGGTTAAAAAAACATTCCAATTCACGATAGGCACAGAAATCAAATTAATATTGGTCAGCGGCAAATTGGCGTTGAAACATATAGGTCGATATGAAACTTTGGTTTTAAGATTTTTAGACTCCCCTTCAATCAATTCATATTGAAAGCGTGAATCGCGAACCAAACCCATGGCGTTTCGTTTAAATTCAGCAAATCCATCCAGGGATTCCACTTGAATTTCATCCTCTTTGGAATTTGGAATTTTACAATCCTTAGGCAATGTTCTGTTGGCGGAAAGCTTCATGCAAGCGGCGTTGGTCATGTAACCGGCTTTCACTCGACGAATCACCGATGTTACGTCCTCGATGCCTTCAATGCCCGACTTGTCCATTTCATCAGGATTAAGCTTGGCATAAATCACTCCACGGATTTTTCCTTGAGCATCAAATAAACTGGAGCCTGAGTTGCCTTCAATGACTTCGCATCCTTTGGTGACGTGGACAGCTGATTCTCGACTTTTATTACCAGGCATAAATAGAGTTCCATGCACCACTTCACATCGACTGACTTCAAGTTCGCCCAAATTCAAACGTGTGGGATTTACTTTTTTAATAACAAGAGCCTGCCCATCGGAAACTCCTGAAGTGTTGATACTTTCAAACCCTCGATTTAATTTTCTTTTTAATTTAATGATTAGATAATCTGGTGATCTGAGACCTTCTGACTTTCTCAGTTCTGATTTTCGAATGACTGATTCACACTCCACCACTTCACGTCCTGATGGGCTATTGCTGGCAAAAATCATCACCGTGCGTCCGCCCGTGCATGTGGAATCAGCAGATCGGCCTGGAAGAAAATCAAAACAATGGGAATTGGATAAAGCCAAATCAGGCCCAATCAGAGTGGCCGTGCAGGCTCCGCCTTTACCACCTGATACCATCAAAAGCTGGCCAACTGTATTGGGGCAATTTTTTGAATCCAAACACTGCACTTGCCAATTGCTACTGGCTTCCACAGCATTGGGAGAATCGATATCAAAAGTTTTCATTCGATTGTTGCTTTTATTTGTTTTACCACAAGCGACAAATAAGAAAGGCAATAAGGCGGTCGACAGTAATCGAAAAAACATGAAATCCCCTTGGCAATTTGACTGCCTTTCGTACACCAGTTTGAGACTCGATGAGAGACCTTATTGAGGCTCAGAAATTTTGAAAAAAACTGTGAACTATTTAGACAGTTTGATTTTTCAAATTTTCCAAATCTCGTCGAACTGTCAGTCGATTTTAAAAACATTTTCTATTTTCTTTAGAAGTCAGCGATTCCCATACAAAATAAGAGCTGTCGATATTATTGGAGGCCTAGCCATGGGAAATCTTGTTACTTCTCAGTCCATAAGTACAACCAACTTTGAGTCTTTCGGACCCTATTTGTTTCTTAAACGGTTGGCAGCTGGTGGCATGGCAGAGGTTTTTTTGGTGAGACCGGCCTCCCAAGAAGGTAACGGCAGGGTTCAAGTGATTAAGAGGATTCTCCCCCACGTGGCCAATAACCATGACTTCCACAAGATGTTTCAAACTGAAATTCAAGTGATCATGGGTTTCAATAATCCCCACGTTGTGCAGTTGCATGATTTCGGCGAAGTGAACCGTCAGCCCTACATTGCCATGGAGTATATCGAAGGAAAAAACCTCAAAGAGCTCATGTCAAAACTGGTAAAAAACAATCAAAAAATGCCAGTCTCTGTGGCCTTGGGTCTTATGATGCAAGCGGCCTCTGGCCTCAACTACGCCCACACATTCGTGAATAAAGTCACAGGTGAAGCTGTGAACGCCATTCACCGAGATATATCGCCTCATAATTTGCTGATTTCCTACGAGGGCAATTTAAAGGTCATCGACTTTGGAATCGCCAAGGCGGCCACTTCCATGTATGAGGCCACTCGGGCCGGCACTTTGAAGGGTAAAATTGCTTACCTTTCACCTGAGCAAATCAATGGTAATCCCGTCGATGCCAGGTCTGATATTTTTGCATTGGGTATTGTCCTTTGGGAATTATTAACACTCAAAAGACCCTTCAGTCAGGATGCCGACGGGGAAATGACAATCATTGGTCGAATCAATAATTGCGATCAAACATTAGTTCCGCCTTCAACTCACAATGCAGAAGTTCCCAAAGCTCTTGATGAAGTTGTGATGAAAGCCCTGCAAAAAGATCCTCTCAAGCGCTACCAGACGGCAGCTGAGTTTCAAAAGGCTTTAAGGGACGTCATGATGCGGTTTTACCCAGAACATTCCTATTCACAAACGGCACAACTGATTCAGTCATTATTTGCAAGTGAAATTGCTATGGAAAGAACTGAAATTCAAAATTTAAATCGACAGGCCCAGATGGAACTGACCCCTCCTCCGCAAGGGGACACCGTGGTTTTAGAACCCACTCTGACAGTCACTCGTCCTGGTTCAAATACAAAAGCTTCCATCAGTATGACTCAATCGGGAGTCACTAAGAAAAAAGATCTCAATGAAATGAATCACGTGGATCTCAGGATTATGAATCTTGAGTTGATGTTGAAACAAAAAGCTCAGAGTCGACACTACTTGATGTTTATTTTTTATATCGTTTCACTTATTGCCATAAAAATGGATGATAGTTTTGCTTTACTTTATAATATTGTCGCTCCTCCAAAAGTAGAGGCTCAAGCCACTGCGGCAGCTCCTGTTGAAAAAAAGAAGAGCACAAACAAAACAAGAACTCGCTCGGCCGCCAGCGAAACTCAAAATACAAAAAACACGAAAAAAGCTAGTTATTAAGTTTTGAAACTGAAGTACGAGCTAAGCTTCGCACTTCACTGTCTGAGTCTTCGGTGAAAGCTAAAAACAGGCTTCTTTCCGAAGGTAAAGGTTTTTGGGCCAAGACTTGCATCAACTGACTTCGAATCCACAGAGATGATCCTTGCACTTTATTTTTTTTATTTTTTAACTGTGACCAAAGTTTTTGTCTCACCTGCGAATGACTGTCAGCCGAAGAGGCGAGCACTTCAACGGCAGCCGACCTCACGACCAATGAAGGATCTTCTAATAGCCTAATTGCTTCTTCTCGACCTTTATTGGGGTTGATGGAATGCAGGGCTAAAAGACTCACATTGCGCATGAACCAAGCTGAGTTTTTGAGACCCCGCATAAGATCTTTTTCCCGTTGAGGATGTTGGGACTTAGAAATTTCAACCACTGAGCGCCAACGGGACTTCATCTCGGCTGTTTCTGAAAAGGCCGTGTTTTTAAGATCTTGATAAGTGGTGGGCTCGGTGGCGGCCATAACAAAAGTAAAAAACAAAGGTATCATAAAATTAAGATCCTTCTTTTTTCTGCACAAAATTTTCGAATTGGCCCATCAGATCTTCATTTTCTTTTGAAGGGGCAGCTGCCGCAGGTGCTGCAGCTGCAGCCGTCTGAGCTTTCTGGCTTTCCACAGCCTGAGCAAATTCTTTCATTAGATCATCATCAATGGGAGAAACTGTGGTTTCTTCAGCCACTGGTGGTGGAGGTGGGGGGACTGCTGCAGGAGCTGCTGCCACAGGAGTGACAACAGGTGGGGGTTCCACCGGTGGCGGTGGGGGGGCTGCGACAGGAGCCACCACAGGTGGAGGAGCCGCACTGACTGGGGCTGTGGCGGCGGCGGCCAGTTGTTTTTTTAGCTTTTCATTTTCTTCTTTATAACGAGACAAATCGGCAATGTCTTCACTGATGATGTCGTATTCGGCTAAACGCGCTTCTAATTCTTTCACCTTGGCTTCCAGTCCACTGTTGCTGGCTGAGCCCGCTGCTTTTTTAGCTTCTGTTTGTGCCGCTTCCAATTGAGTTTTTAGCTCTTGAATGGAGCGATCACGAAGAGAAACTTCCGATTTCATTTTTTCAACTTCGGCCAAAACTTCCGCTGGGGCGTTTGTCTCGCCAGAGGCGCTGGTGGCAGCCAGAGATCCACCCACGGAAGCCGCCTCTCCTGATTTGGAAAAATCAAAAACCGCAGACTTGGCTGACATCTGATTCTCAAGCATTTTTTGTAGGGATTTTTCCAAATCCGGAGAAATTCCAGCCGAGCCACTTCTTTCCAAGACTTCGTCTTTATCACCAAAAAGAGTCATAAAGACTAAAATAACGATGAGTATCAACGTCACAACGATGAGTACTTGCACAATCATTTGATTGTTTTGGGACCAAAATAGAAGGAAACGATCTACACTCACGTTTTTTATTGTCGAGTTGAAGACTGTGAGGCGTCAAGTGGAGGTCTCGCCTTTTGACTTGAGCCCTGATAAACTTCATTACAATTATGAACAATTTCGACTTGATTCTAAAAAATGCCCACTGTGTAGTGCCCCAAAACAACTCAACTCAGCTCAAAATTGAAAAACTCGACATTGGAATCCGCCAAGGTTTAATTGCTGAAATCAGTTCTTCAATCAGTCCCCACCTAGGTCCAGTCCAGGATCTCACAGGTCTCCATGTGCTACCAGGACTTATTGATACACAAGTTCATTTTCGGGAACCCGGAATGACTTACAAAGAAGATATCGAAAGTGGATCCCGGTCAGCGGTCTTCGGTGGACTCACGGGTTTTTTTGAAATGCCCAACACAAAACCACCCACCACTTCCCTAGAAGCTCTTCAGCATAAATTTGATTTGGCTCACCATCGTTCTCACACCCACTATGCTTTCTATGGTGGTTCCTTAGGAGAAAACTTTTTTGAACTGAACCGACAAGAAAACCATCCCCACTCTCCAGGGATTAAGATTTTTATGGGCACTAGCACCGGTGGTTATTTGGTGGATAAAGATGAAGTCCTCATCGAAATTCTCAAAAATACACGAAGAAGACTCGTAGTTCACTGTGAGGAAGAAGAGGTCCTTAGGGCTCGAGCTTCTTTGCTCCAACAAAATCCTCACCCTCGCCTTCACCCCGTGTGGCGCAATGAAGAATCGGCCTTGCGAGCCACTCAAAGAATCATCAAACATGCACGAAGTTTGGGACGAAAAGTTCATATCCTGCATGTCACCACAGCTGAAGAAGTGGATTTTTTACGAGATCAAAAAGATGTGGCCACATTTGAAGTGCTGCCCCAACACCTTCTGTTGACGGCTCCTGAGTGTTACGAAGCTTTGGGAACTTTGGCTCAGATGAATCCCCCCATTCGGGGTTTTCGACATCAACAGGCTCTTTGGAGAGCTGTCAATGATGGTTCAGTGACCATGATGGGCTCTGATCATGCCCCCCACACACTTCAGGAAAAAGCCAAGCCCTACCCCCAAAGCCCGTCTGGAATTCCGGGAGTGCAAACTTTTTTACCTTTGATGCTCAATTTTGTGAATCAAGGTCGGCTCCGTCTTGAAAGACTCGTCGAGCTGATGGCTCATAATCCAGCTCAAGTGTTTAGAATTAAAAACAAAGGCCTAATTAAAAAAGGTTTTGATGCTGACTTTTCAATTGTGGATTTAAAAAAGACCTGTCGAATCGACAATCGTTGGATTCAAAGTAAATGTGGCTATACTCCTTATCACGGAATGCAAGTTCAGGGATGGCCTCATTCTGTTGTTTTGATGGGTCAAATTGTCATGCAAGAAGACCAGCTCCTTAAAAAAGCAGCTGGTCTTCCTTTAAACTTTATTTAGTTTATTAATTTTTAATTGATTCTTGCCACTATCGGCATTTGCGCCATTGAATGTGGTAAATCAAACCACCTGTGATATCCGCTGAATCCACTGTCATCATGGATTGATCCATTTGCCGATTGGTTTGAGTCATGATGGTGGCGCGAATTCTTAAATTTGTACTCATTCCACAGGGAGTCCAAACCACTCCGGAAGCCACGACTCCATTGGTGGCAAAATAATCTTCATTTTGTGGGCCCCGGTAAAGATTGGAATAACTTGGTCCACGCATTCCTGCCCAGAAATACTCGGTGTTCAAACGATTCATTCCCCCTCTGGAGACTAAATTAAAGCCTCGGAAATCTGTTTGAATGACTGTGGCTGAGTAGCCCTGAGGAATATGAAGTGGCACTGAAAGTTCACAGGCTTTTCGATCCACCATGCGCCCTGTGGCTCCACCCGCTTCTGTGATAAACTGATCAAACAAAATTGAAATTTCATCTTGATCAGGTGAAAGGGACACACTGGCTGTGCCTGCGGGACAACCGGTTCCACCGTAGCTGGGCTCTCCCAGTTTTACCCCTGGTAAAAGTTGTGCTGTTGAAATCGTGCTTAAAAATAAAATGGATGCGAGAATTAATTTCTGCATTTTCCCCCCTTGTTGGATTTGGGGTAAAGCAGAAACGAGGCCAGTCTGACAGGAGTCAAACTGGCCCTTGAAATTTGTTTTCTAAAATTTAAAAGAAATTAATTACTTCGGTGAACACCAAGCGAGACGTGGGTTGAACCAACAGGCCAACTCACAACGTTTTGGACTTTCATAAGGACATTGACCTGGCTCGATTGGATTATTTGGTGGATTCGTGCCACCACCTGAACCTTTACCTGTGCCGATCACAAAATCCAGAGAGCTGATTTTAATACCCTTAGAATCCTGAGCGATGACTTTGGCCATTCCGTCTTTCAGAGCCTCCACTTGTCCCTGAGCATTCACACTCATAACCTGAGGATTGGAGCTTGAGTAAGTGATGGAACCTTCCATATTCACAACACCCACTTGCAAAACTTCTTTTTTAGCTAGGGAAGCGGCAGCTGGGTAGATCCATGGTTTTTTGCTCATCAGATGATCCACTGCTTGAAAAGCATCCACTCGGCAATTGCAGGCCGTTTCAATGGAGTTTTTTACAC
>JBKDFX010000008.1:0-9564 GCA_046336825.1 Bdellovibrionales bacterium
GCTTTGTTTTTTTTTATATTGTTGATAAATCTATGGGCTCTCCTGTGGCTGAAAGTATTCAAACTATTTTTCCAGAAAACAAAATTCGTTTTGTAGAAAATGAACCTTGGGCCGAAAGTCGACGATCTATTCTGTCAGCAGAAGATTTTTCTCGATCAAAAAGAAATATTTTTGTAACTCCATTTAAGGGCCAATTTTTCAAACGTTGCCCTGGCTCTAGCCAAGCTAAAGTGCTTAACTGCTGCAACTATCATGTTCTCAATTTAGGCTCCCAGTGTAATATGAATTGCTCCTACTGCTACTTACAAAGTTATCTTAATAGTCCCATCATGAAAATTTACTCCAACATCCATTCTGCACTCTCTGAGCTGTCAGAAATGGCTCAGGTCTCTGGAAATTTACCTTTTCGAGTTGGTACCGGAGAGATAATTGATTCTCTTTCAATTGATGAGATCACTCTTTATTCACGATTACTCATTGAGCATTTTAAAAAATTTCCGCATTGGACTCTTGAATTCAAAACTAAATCCAACAAAGTTGATCAATTTCTTGATTTAGCTCCCGCAAAAAATGTAGTCGTCAGCTGGTCTCTGAACTGTGAAGAAATGATCACTCACGAGGAGCATGGAACAGCTAATCTAAATGAAAGATTAGAAGCCGCCGAAAAGTGCTTGCAATCTGGATTTCAAGTGGCCTTTCATATTGACCCCATGATTTGGCATCCTGAGTGGAAAGAAAATTATGGACGCCTGGCTGAACAAATTCAAAAGCGTTTTAAGCCAGAGGAGGTGAATGTTATTTCTCTTGGAACTCTAAGATACCAACCTGAACAACGACAAATGATGAAGCAACGGTTTGGTATGAGCTCATGGGTGACCCGAGCCGAGATGTTTCCCTCTGAAGGAGATAAACTTCGTTATGACTCAGGGCTTAGGAATGAAATGTTTAAATTTATGTACCAAAATTTCAAGTCCCATTGTGAGAAATGGCGACTTTTTTTGTGCATGGAAACACCTGAAACATGGGTGACAGCCTTTGAATCACAACCTATGCAAAAACCAGAATTAAGAGAACTTTTCAGACCTCTTCCAAAAGTTTAAATTTTTGTAAATATACTGGACAGCATTTTCAAATTTTCTGACAAGCCCTTGTTCAGTTGATTTCATTTTGATCAAATTTCAATGTAAAACTTTATGTCGTCAAATAATTGGTGAAAATGAAGTGGTAGAGGTGCTTTTATGAAAACTACTTCAAGTTCAACATTAAGAATGATGTTTACAGTTGCGACAGCTTTGTCATTACAGGCTTGTCTTATCTCGGAAGATAAAGGCACTGTGGAAGTCGGAACTCCCCCTGGAACTGAAGCTGATTTCACAGTCAATCCTCCCCCTGATTCTCCTGTAATACCCGGCAGCGGAGGTTCAGGCGGTGGCCCCATCGTTTCAGATCCTGACAGTCCCTCAAATGACGATGAAGGCACCCCAACTGATGAGCCTGAATTTAGTTTCACAATAAATAATGGGGCCCCTTACGTTCTCGTGGACTCTGTTCAACTTCAATTTTCAACCATCTTCACTTCGTTCAACAGAATTAAGGTCTCTTATAATGATAACTGTTCAGGGGGAATTTTTGAACCTCTTGTTCCGACCATGACCACCACCAACTTTGTTCGTAATTCGCGAGTGTCCTTTTCAGTTATTTTCAGGGATGTGGATGGAATTCAAACGAATTGTTTTTCAGCCTCAATTATTCACGACAACAAGGGGCCTGATATTTTGTTTTCAAAGTATCCCCTCCAATCTATTGAACAAGGACAAACAGGTGAAATTCAGTTTTCGGTCACTGATGTTTCTCCAATTGCAGAAGTTAAATGTAAACTTAATTCCATTGAAAGATCTTGTTTACCAGGTCAAAACTTAGTTTCATTAAGTCAAATGCCTGAGGGATCTTATACATTTACTGTGGATGCAAAAGATATTCATGGCTTTACTTCGACAAAATCTGTCCAGTGGGAAGTCGTGAGTCGAGCTCGATTCTTATCCCAGTCCATACTTATTAAAGAAGAAAAGAAAGTAGACGTTTTAATTGTTATCGACAATTCAGGATCCATGAGCTTTGAACAAAAGAATATGTCAGTTCGTGTTCGAAACATGCTGGCTATCTTGAGAGGCTTTGATTACAGAATTGCCGTGACCACAACAGATCCGAACACCACTCGAACATCCAGTGGAAAGACTTATTATGGCGACGGTGATTTAATCCCCATTCATGGCCAAAATGGTGCGCGCTGGGTGGACTCCACTCTTGATGAACAGGTGGCACAACAGGCCTTAGGATTAACTTTGCAACGTTCAGAGGTAGGTTCCGGAAGTGAACAAGGAATAAAAGCGACCTATCGATTTATTGAGCGCGCCACAACTCCTGGGAATGCTTTATCCACCTTTTTCAGGGAAGGGGCAAATTTCGCAACTCTTGTAATTTCTGATGAAGATGAATCTGCTAATACAGACAAAAATGATCCAGAAAAACTTTTAGCACTTATATCCTCTAAATTTAGTCAGCAAAAGGCCTATTCATTTCACTCCATTATCACGAAGCCCGGTGATACTGCCTGTTATAATGGTGAAGGAGCTACTTACGGTCACCGGTACAAAAGAATCTCAGACTTAACAGGTGGAGTAATAGGTTCAGTTTGCGAATCAGATTACGCAGCCCAAGTTCAGGGTATTGCAACAAGTATTCGTGATTTGATCAAACAATTCACTCTTACCTGCTCACCACTTCCCGAATTTCCCATTACCATCACAAAAGATGGAGTCAATTACTCTGCAATTTACACCATTGAGGGCGTGAATTTAAAATTTGCTGAGGCTTTACCCGCTGGACAGTACAAAATTGACTATGCTTGTTTGAAGTAATTTCTAGATCTTCAAATTTTCAATAGGAAACTCGATCCAGTCCTCCCCCGATGGAAAATTCGGGGGAATTTTTTCAGTTTGATTCGAGCTTTTTAAAAAAGCGGTGTAAGCGCAAATGAAAGCATCAAAGGCATGTACACTCTGAATCATGATTTGAACATCTTCTTTATAAAGAAAGACGACATCGTGTTTTTGCAGGTTTTCTAAAATTTGACCACGACATGATTCTCCAACAGCTGATTTTCGGTAAGATTTCAGATCACTTTTTTTCATTTTAAGATGTTTACCTATCCTCCAAACACTTAAAATCGGAAAAACTTCGATCCAGTTCACTTTTTCTGTACGACGATTTAAAAATTGTGCACGAGCTAATAGTGGCGCTGCATTGGCACCAAGAGCATGTGAAATTTCAAATTTGGTTTCAAGCTGTGAGCCAATGATAGTTTCCACGCACCTCTGAGTGTAAGGAGTAAAAATCTTTGCCGCTTTATTATTTTTTCTTTGTTTTTTAAATGCAGACCAAAACCACTTAATGTGAGGCTCGTGACAAGCCTCATGTCCGGGACAGCTGAGCTGACATCTTAAACACTGTGGCAAGCGCCAAGGATGATCGACTGCTAAGTATTTAATTTTATTTTTTAGACCTAAAATGAGTTCAGTGATCTTTGAATCAGCCGATATCGAATCGTCAGAATAGATAGAGTGATAAAGTTGCGATAGGAAAACTTTTTTCTGAGCTGGATAGTAGTCAATCAAGGCTAAACAGGCTTTATCTGTTTTGCCACCCGCAAGACTAAGACCTAAAAACCGCTCTGAAGTGGATTTCTGATCGAGTTGAGTGGTTTTGCGTCCATGACTTGAAAGTTTTGGCTGCGACATGCCTCGACCACCTTTTCTCGACGCTCAGGAGGCGTCCAAACAAGAATACATCCACCGCCACCAGCTCCACAAATCTTAACTGCTTCAGCTCCCGCTTTTTTTGTTAAAATGGCTAACTTTTCAATTTCAGGACTTGAAAAAGCGGGTGCCAATCTGACACGCGCTTCAAACTCAGCATTAAATAGCTCAGGTAATCGTGACCAGGATTGCTGACGAACGACTGCTTCCAAATCAGTTGAAATTTCCTTGAGATCATGAAGTGCTTTTAAACAAACGGTCTCCTTGGCCACGGCCGCTTTCATAACTTCAAAATTATTAAGACCTGAGTGATGGGATTTTCCTGTATTCACTAATAGAAAGTGGGTGGCTAAGGGTGAAGACTCAATGTTGAGAACTTCTTGTTCAATTCCGCGAGTCGTATAATTCAGAATATTAACACCACCAGTAACTGCCGGGTAGTAATCCTGCGTACCCGTTGGCGTATTTAATATTTGTGCCTCTAGATTATGTGCCACATGAACCATTTGATGAACATTTTCAAAAAAATGGCCTTGCCAAATTGAAAAGGCTTTTAAAATAGAAATTGTCAGCGAGGAGCTCCCCCCCAACCCCCCCCCCACGGGCGACTCAGACTTTGTGACTAAACGAAATCCCTTTTGAGGCTGCAAATAAGTGATTATCGTTTTAAATAACTTCACTTGCGGATCACTGTCGCTCAAGGCTTCAGACAAGGATTTATATTTTTTTTCAACTTTAAGGTCCTCGGATTTCCACTCGATGAAATCTGAGTCGTGCAAAGTAGCATAAGTGTAGATATCGATGGCAACATTAACCGTTTTAGCACCTCCAATGAATTGGTAGAGAGGCCAAAGATCCAAAGTACCACCTGCTAAATCGACCCGAGTGGGAGACTTAATTTCAATTTTTTTCATTGGATTCCTTTGGTGGTAGACTTTGAATGATATCACTTAATCCTAAACGACTCATCTGTGCATCATCCATTTGAAAGACTTCTGAGCTTAATGAACTTTTTGACCAAGCTTCAAAATTTTTGAATTCAGTCCAGCTTAATTCAAATACAGTTTTACTATCAGCATCTAAAAGTTTGATCTTGTTTTGCAAATTGATTTGAGTCGGTGGTGATTTAACAAATCGATAAACTTTCAAATTTCGGAGTTTATCCATCAATTGTTCACCTGCTTTTTGATCTACTCTGAAATTATTATCTTCTGGCTGCTGTTTCCAAATTCCAGAAGATTTAACGATAGCCTGTTTCTTAAGCGGAGTGGTCCATTCAATTCGTTCAACTTGCGATTTATCAAAATCAAATACTTCAGACTTATTTCTTAGATCAAAAAGAGTGAGATCTTTTAGTTTTTCTAAAGTTTGAGGTCCAAATTTAAGACTCAAAATAGGATCTGAAACATTCACAAGTAGATTTTTGGATTCTTTTTCTAGAAAAAATTCTGCAGACCATTTTCGACCTTCAAAATTTAAATCTACTTTTTTAATAAATTGACCTTTTGCTTTGCTGTTTAAAATTTCAACAGCTTTTGCCTGCGTTAACTGCATCAAATAAGATCGAACTTCATTTTGATCTAGATCCCAATCTCCATTTTTAGGAATCCATTGAGCTTCCTTATTTATTATCTCGAATTCACCTGAATTATTTTTTAGTCTAAAACTTTCAAGTTTGGAGATGCCAAATCTCAATAACCTTAAGTCGCGAAAAGTAGACGATGGTTTACCAAGAAAAGAGAACCAGCTGTCTCCTGAGGTCAGAATCCCGTCCTGATCACTCACTTGAAGATACTGTAAGTTTTCAAAGTTTTTTCGACTCGAAATAAAAATTTTTTGAATTTCATCTTTATTGTTAATGAATTCGATATGGCCTGCTGGATTTTTCAAACCGAATTCAGTTAAATCGATTCCACTCTGAATTTTTATCTTATCAACAATCTTTTCATTGCTCATTTGATTCAGCATTTGATCGATCATTTCAGAATCTGCTTGATCCTGGTAGGGGCTTTTCACCGACCAACCCTCTACGCTCTTGTCTAATTCTAAAACTTCGCCCGCGGTAATCCCCCTGATCTTCTTTATCTGATCAGGGGGAAATTTTAAAATTTTAAGCTGACTCTCTTTATTTTTAGCTTCATTAATTTCTCGTTTGTACTCACCGAAGTAAGCATACAATCCTAAGGCAAGCACTGCTACTAATAGAAGCAGAACACCTTGGTTTTGTTTCATTTTACTTCTCCCCTTCTACGAACCCAGAAAAACAAGGAGATTATCAACAAGCCGAAGGGGATCAAGAACATCACCAAATAAAATCCACCCAATTTTGCAGTTGTTACTAAAAGTTGTGTTCTTGCTACTTCACGAGGTGTGATACTAATTAAGTTTTCTTCTTTAGTGAGATAGGATACCGAATTTAAAGTCAAATCTCGATTGAGATTATCATAGAGTTTCGAGTTCGTCATAAATTGGCTATCCCCGTAGACTAAAAGCTGAAATTCATTATCTGATCCAGGAAATTTACCTTTTACATCTAAACCCAGATGAAAGGGACCACGGGGAAAATCTCCCTTTTTAACATCGGGTGTGGGAAATGCTGTGGAATTTTGATCCGTTCGCACCATGGGTTCAATGGAAATTCCGTCAATCTCTTTGACCTTTTTTAAATTCATCGGCCATTCAAAACGAACAATATCCCTCTCGTTAGCAAAAACTTTAGTCACAGGAGAGTTAAGTGAAAATACATTTCCAATCGTTCCACCATCAATATAACCTAAATTAAGATAGCTGGATTTGATGTAGTTATTTTCTAAAACAATTCCTAACTGACCGAGTAAAGACTCAAGCCCTGCAGACTTTCCGCTCTCGAGGGCTAACATCAAGTTTCCGCCTGAAATTAAATACTTTTCTAATTCTTTAATTTCATAATCGGCCATTTTTTGTTGGGGTCCGATGAGTAAAATGGCATCTGCATCTTCAGGCACTTTAGGCTGTGAAGGTAGATTCCATGTTTTAATGATAAAGCTGTTATTTTCAATCAAAAGCTTCATCATATTGAGCCCACCGGCTTCCTGAGAGTCCTCAATGTCCGGCTCACCATGACCGGACACGACGTATACAGTTTTGGCTTTTTCACGAGTCACTTTGATAATGGCTTGTGTGATTTCTTGTTCATCCACTTTCTCAAGTCGATTTCTTTTGCCATTGTACTCAACAAAGGCCAAACCACTACCCCGATTGACACCAAACTCTTCAGCCATTTTAGGTTTTTGATTGGCCTCGACAAACTCTAAAGAAATTCGATTGGATTGATCTTGATATTTTTTTACTATGTCACGAAAAGCTTTTCTATTTTCATCGACTCCCTGGGTCCCTTCTTTATAGAAAAAGTAAATTTTTAAATCTGATTTTAAGGATTTAACGAGCTGGATAGATTGATCACTCAGCGTATTGGTTTTGGCTTGTGAAAGATCCCAAGTGATATTTCTTTTGACGGCAATATAATTAGTTAAGCTCAATAAAATGATCACAAGTGTGATCATGAGACCCATATTCATTCCATGCTTGGTGGTTTTCATTGTAAAAAAATCGATGAGCAGACGCCTTTCGAGGTAGACAACAGCTCCTGCTAAACTACCAACAAATACTAAAAGTATGGTATAGAATGGCATCCAGCTTCCCAGTAAAGATTTAGCCACAACAAAAGCAAGAAGAGCTAAACCGGCCATAGCTAAAAATATTTTGCTTAATTTTGTCATGAGGCTCTCCATCGATGAGATTCAACAACTCGCTCAGCTAGAAACAAAAACAGGGCAATTGACGTTACGAAGAAGGTCAAAGATTGGACCCTGACTACTCCTTCAACCAAACCTGCCAGATGAGTACTTAATGAAATATGTTCGAATATTTGCCTCGCAGTTTGACTATCGACGGCTTCAACACCAATCCCTACAAACCAAATTGAAACATTTAGAATAACAGACATGATATAGGAAATGAGAACACTCTCAGTCAAAGCTGAGCAAAATAAATTCATAGCTGCATAAACCAAACTTAAAGCAAAAATTCCTGCAAAGGCCATTATCAGTGAGGGCCAATGAATTTTATCCACCATCATAATTGTGACCAGTGGATAAATAAGTGCAATTAACATGATCGCGAATAGAGCACCAAATACCGCTAAAAATTTACCGAGAACTATGTCCCAAGACGTAATTGGGGCCGTCAGAAGAAGGTCAAAAGTTTTCATCTTTTTTTCTTCTGCAATCATTTTCATTGTGAAAGCAGGAACAATAAAGATTAAGATAAGATTCATATAGCTTAGATGTCGCAAAAAAAGTCCGTAGTGAATATTGGCCTGCTGACTTCCCCCAACTCCTGGGGCCGCCATTTGCAGGGACTCGGTGAACATTCCAAAGTGTATCGGAAATAGAAAACTCAAAATGACTGTAATTAGAAATGTGACGAAAAAGAATGACGGTGTCATAAAGAATCCTTGGAGCTCTTTCTTGGCCAAGATCGCAATGGAATTCATAACGAAACCTCCTGTCCATAGGTGAGTTTAAGAAAGACATCTTCTAAGTCGATTTTCTTGGGACTGAATTCAATGAGGCCTGCTCTACCCTCAACTAATTTCTTTAAAATTTCATCATGAGTTTGATCATTTCCATCATATTGAATTTCCCATTCAGGACCGAAACTCTTTAATTCAATGATTCCTTTCTGATCTTGTAGCCATTCCAAGGGTGACTTCTCTCCACGCAAGCGGATTTTTAAAATGGAAGTCCCTTTTTCAAGCCTACCTAAATTGGCGATGGAGTCTTCTGCCACAATCTTACCTTTGTTAATAATGATAGCTTTATCACACACCGCTTGGACCTCTGAAAGTATATGTGTGCTGAGAATGATCGTGTGTTGACCCTTAAGTTTTTTGATAAGATCTCGAATTTCTGAAACTTGTTTTGGATCAAGCCCTACTGTTGGCTCATCCAAAATAAGAACCTCTGGATCACTCACTAGAGCCTGAGCAATTCCCACTCGTTGCCTAAATCCCTTGGACAGGGTTCCAATCAGACGTTGAGATACATTTTCAAGATGGGTGCTTTCAATGGCTCGATCCACATTTTGCTTTATGAATTGAGGATCTACTTTTTTAAGCTCAGCTACAAATTCCAAATAATCACGTACATACATGTCACTGTAGACAGGTGGAGTTTCCGGCAAGTAGCCGATTCTTTTTTTAACCTCAATTGGGTTTTCAAAAACATCATATCCTGCTACTCGAACTTCACCACTGGTCGGAGCCATAAATCCAGTTATAATTTTCATTGTTGTTGATTTACCTGCACCATTGGGGCCCAAAAATCCAACCACATCACCTTTTTTTAGATTAAAGCCGACATGATCGATAGCACGCAGAGGACCGTAATCCTTACAAAGATTTTTAACTTCAACCATGAACACTCCTGTCAATCTTTGCACATAATGATATTTCTGAATTCAAACCTGTCAAGGCATGATGACTGTGAAAACTCGTTCGTTTTGATAATTCACTCGGCCCAGCTTATCACCCTTGATAGGGCGGACGAAACGACATTCCACACCAAGAACATCAAAACGCATTCCCGATAGCTTAACTTTTGATTTAACACTCGACTCGGCCAGCCATAGAGCAGCTTCATTCAAGACTTCTTGCGGTACGCTTTGCCCTTTATCAAGACTCAGAATTAAATGAGAGCCAGGATAATCC
>JBKDFX010000141.1:0-12770 GCA_046336825.1 Bdellovibrionales bacterium
CGACGTTTTTTGAAGTGATCTTTCTTTCCGGTATAAAAGATAACTCCCTCATCAGTGCTAATTGCATTTCATCCTCCTTAAAAAATGAAAAATAAGCCCGCCCTGTAAGTTGTTGCCTTTGGTTTTATTGGCCGATGCTGGGCTCTGCTGCTGACCACCTGCCATCACTCGTTGAGGGCGGGTGGTCAGCAGCGATAAAGAGCCAGCGAGGCCACGGTAAACCAGAAAAACCAGCAAGTTACAGGGCGGGCGCTGTCCCTTACTAATCTCAGGCTTGAGATGGTTAATTTGATGAGGTGCTTTGTAGGGCTCGGGAAAAGTGGCAGCCAAGTGGTAGCCAGTGGCAGCCAACTTGGGTCCCCCAGTGTCCCTTGCAGTCCCCAGAATGGGAAATAGCTTGTCTAAGCCTGCGAAAGCAGGTTCTACGGAGTTACTTATACTTAGATTTTTGCTGATTTTTTGAAGCGAGAAAATTGGGGTGACCGACGGGGCTTGAACCCGCGACCTCAGGAATCACAATCCCGCGCTCTACCAACTGAGCTACGGCCACCACGAGTTATAAAAACGAAGTTCTTTGTATATCTAAAACCTCACGGGATGAGAAGCGAGGCTTTAGACTTATGGCGTCAAATTCAACTTGACCCAAGATAAATTGCCATAGAAATACTCCTGTTATGACAACTCGTTATCTTGTCGCTATTTCTGTGATGATCACTCTTTTTTTTCTGAAACTGGGTCTTCTATTGGCTTTTCTGCTGACCCAATAAGCTCATCCAAAATATCAAGACAGATCGGAAGCCTTAGGCTTTGTCCATTTATGTTTAAAATGACTGTCGCTTGCGGTCCATTCAAAGCCTCAAAACTGTGCTGAAGAATGGTGAGAGCCTTTTCTTTAGCGAATTGGCGACTTTCGACCGAAAAAGTAAAACCTGCACATCGTTGTGGCAGTGGAAGAACTTCACTGGTTAAAAAAGAGAGGACATGGGTTTGAGGTAGCTTTTCGCAATAACCCACAGCCGTGGAAGGGGAGGCCAATTCAGGTAGCTCTTGGCTCAGTTTTTTTTGAAACTGTCGTAACTCTTGATAAATCTGCCCGCCACTGGGATGGGCTGATAAATCTAAGCAGTCGAAGGGGAAGGTTTCGGCGCTTGCCTGGCTGATTAGTAAATTAAGTATAAAAACGAGGGCTGTCATAGTGTTGCACATCCTGTGAAAAAAGTTCGAAATTCTAAGTTGAGGACTCATAAAACCCTTAATAAAATACCTATCAGTAAATATTCAATTTTAATGCCGTAAAAAATTCGACCCATTTGACAAGAGTTGAAAATAATCATCTGATGGAGAGGTGATTAATTTGTTAATTTTTTCAGCTCTATTTTTATTTCAAACATTAAATGCCCAGGGGCTCGACAAAGCTTACAATGAAAAAATTAAGACTTGCTTGAATGCTCTATATCATGACCAAAAAGATTTTTTCAAAAGAAATGGTCGTTACGCAGCTCACGTGAATCAACTTCACAGCTCTGAAAGAGAGGCCTGCTACGGTGTTGTTCTTAGTTTAAGAAGAAAATCATCTCAAGATTTTCGCATCACTGGAGTCATGGGAGATTCTTCTGCCACAATGACATCTTCAATGAAGCTGACCTGGAATAAAAATCCCTGATCTAAAATCCCAGACTTAAACCCACAATAAATCCATTAAAACTAAAGTTACTTTTCTTCAAAAACTTTGAATTTTCATTTCGTGAAACAATTTCTCCGATTACAGCCCATTTGTTCCGATCTCGAGAACTCAGAATCCATTCACCACCAAGGCTCGCGGCATAGCCAAATGAAAAACTTTGTTCCTTGGCTGAGATCACCGTAAGACTGTCATCTTCACTGAGGTTGATGTAGTTGTAGCTTAGTATTCCACCCACACCCAAGAATAAGTTAAAGCCCGTGCGTTTTCTTTCTATGGGATAAAAATAGGAACCTATTTCAAGAGACCCTTGGTAGTAAGTAAAACTGGAATCAAACTCTGTGGTTCCATCATCAAAGTCTTGATCTCCGTTTACAACAGTTAATCTCACTTTGGCATAGGGTGAAATCCATGATCCATTTTTTTGAGTCGTCAGTTCAAATCCTTGACCTGATTCAGATTCAGAGAAGGATTCTTTTTTTTCACCGGAGTAAAAAATTTGATAGGCCCCCAGTCTTGTCGATGGAAAGGAGCTGGTTTGAGCCATTGACTTTAAGCCTATAAATATCAAAAGGACTGCAGCCATCCAATTTGCAACCATGAAAGACTGATCGGTTTTTTTTCAAACCATCTAAAATTAATGCAGGACCATGGTCGTGGGTATAATACAAATTATTCTTTAGTCACTTCTGGAGTCTCATAACAGGCCACATATCCAGAACTGAGTCCAGTGACTACGAAAGAGTTATCGAGAGACCATTCGGCTGAAACGACGGCCTGATCGCGAATTCCAGAAATAGCTAGGGGGCGATCATCAAAAAGATCTGGTCTCCAAAATAAGATCACTCCATCTTGTCCAAAAGTAGCTAAGATTTTCCCTTTGGGTTGATAAATCACTTTTTGAATGGGCCTTTCAAAGGGACCCAACACCTGTGGCTTTTTTCCAGAGGGTCCTGGGTCCATAAAATCCCAAATCATAACTTCTGGCCCACTGGCATTGGCCAAATAGAGTCCATCAAAACGAAAAGACAGATCCAAAATTTTATGCTGAAAGCCCCGCATGGCGAGATCTTTATCTTTTTTGAGATCCCACACATGCAATGTCATGTCATTGGAAGAACACACGGCGAACCGATTTCGATTACAAAATTTAAGATTTTCCAGGCTTCCTTTCCATTCATAGCTCTTGAGTACTTCAAGTTCAGGCCATGAGTACAAACTTAATCGACTGTATCCTACAACTCCAATTTCCCCATTTCTAGTGATGCTAAGACTGGAGATTGAATGAGTCCATGTTTCAATCAGTTGAGGCTCGTCAGAGTTAGATTTCCAAACATAAAGAAGTTTTCCAGAAGAAAAGATCAAATCTTCCCCGACCCAAAGACTGGTATCAATCCATTGTTTGGCCTTCCATTTTTTTTGAATTTTAAGTGCACTGTTCGCATACTCCAGAATTAGGATTTGGTTGTCCTCACCTCGAGAGGCCACTAGGGCTCGAGTCGAATGCAGTGAAAAGCCGAGGAGTCCTAATTTGTGAACAGACAATTCACATAAAGTTTGTCCATTTTTTTGATCGAGGACGCGGATTCTGCCATCAGCCAGTCCTGCCACCCATTCGCCAGTAAATAATTGGCCCACTTCAAGGACAGGTTCCTCTGTGATATTAAGCCAAAGTGGCCGAATGATGGGAATTTGAACTTCATTCTCTAAAGACGACATGCTTCAAATCCCTTTTTGAGTTCTGCTTCATTTAAATTTCGACCAATAAAAACCAATTGTGTCTTTTTTGATTCCTTCCACTCTCCAATGAGGCGACCTTCCGTTTGCATATGCACGCCTTGAAAAACATATTTTTGTTTTTCATTGGGAAGTGCAATTATTCCTTTGAGTCGAAAGATGTCAGGTCCTTGAGTTTGTAATACTTGGCCGATCCAATTCTGAAACTTTTCAGGATTAACTTCACCATCTATGGTAAGTCCGACAGACCCCACTTGACTATGATGGTGATGATGGGAAGTCAAAAATTGTGGATGTTGAGCCAATGTTTTTTCTAAATCAAAACTGTGTCGAGATAACAATTTGTCTAAGGCAGTTTCGGACTTAACTGTTTTGATGATTTCAACACCTGGATTGATTTGCTGAATTTGTTCTTCCATTTTTGCAATCAGATCAGGACTGGCAAGATCAATTTTATTCAAAAGAACCACATCCGCAAACGCAATTTGCCGAGGACATTCAGGAGATCTTTCAAGTTGTTCTGATCCATGCAGAGCATCCGCTATTGTCACAATCGAGTCCAACTCAAACTGCTCTTTGATCTGCTCGTCTGCAAAAAAAGTTTGGGCTACAGGTGCTGGATCCGCCATACCTGTGGTTTCAATTAAAACATAATCGAACCGATCTCGTTTTTTAGCCAACTGACCTAAAATTCGAATTAAATCACCACGAACTGTGCAGCAGATGCAGCCATTGTTCATTTCAAAAATCTCTTCATCCGCATTGATCACAATTTCATGGTCAATGCCAATTTGTCCGTACTCATTTTCGATAACAGCAATTCTTTTTCCGTGTTGGGCAGACAAAATGTAATTAAGAAGAGTCGTTTTTCCTGAACCTAAAAAGCCAGTAAGAACTGTAACTGGAATTTTTGACTGGTTGATGTTGGCGCTCATTTTTGCTCCTGTGTTTCATTGAATGCTGTCAGTAAAGTGTCAAAGTTAAGCTTTAAAAGTTTTAGATACCCGGATTCATTTTTAGCCACTGGAGGTAAAGAATCTGAGTAAAGATGCCCCACATGTTTCAATTTACCCAATTCAATCAGCCTGCGAGACAAGGGGTTTAAATGAGGTTTGTCAGATAAAAATAGGTTGTACTTTTCAGATCGAATTTTTTCAAGAAGTTCATTGAATTTTGAAGCCGATGGCTCTTGATGATGATCATGACTATAAAGTGATAAGTAGGTCATGCCATAGTTTTCTGTTAGATGGTTAAAACCACGGTGGTGGGCAACAAATTTAAGTTTTTCAGGATTGGCTTTTTTAAGATTTAATTTAAATGAGTTTTCTAATGTTTGAATCTGTTCGATCAATAAATTGGCATTTTTCTTAAAGATAGGTTGCTGCTCGGGCCATTGAGAGCTGAGGCATTTTTCTATGTTGGAGATGATTTTTATTCCATGTTGAGGATAAACCCAATAGTGAGGATCTGCGGAATTTGGCAGATCCTTTGAAGTCAGGCAAAACTGTTTTTCAGAACCTTGATTTTTGATGTTTTTAACAACTCGGTTGTCGATCCCAAATCCCCAGTGAAGTATCAAGGACTGAGAATTTAATTTTTGTAGTGCACCGGGTGAAAGATTCACTTCATGTTCATGACGAGCTGGATTTTGAAGAGAGTGGGTCTCAATTTCTGACCCCGCTGTTAATGATAGAGCTATATCATTTAATAAGCTGGTCGTTGAAATTATGTTGGGTGAGCTTTTAGCCTCCACTTTTGAATATAAACTAAACACGACAAGCAGGGTCAATAATGGAAAAAAAACTTTTGGCTTCTGAAATTTTAGCATCCAGCTCAAAAAATAGAAAAGTGACAAAGTCAGAACAAGGGAGGGTCCAATGGGAACATCAACTTTGAATGAAAGAGCTAATCCCAAAGTCATGGATAATATGATCAAAAGGGTGGAGCAGATGAGTCTTGGGTACAATCCTTTAAAGTGCATCCTGGAAATCAAGGGTGGGACAACAAGAAGTCCCACCATCATAAGTGATCCGACACCATACAAACCCAGAGTCAAATAAAGTGTAGAAAAACTTAAAATAACAAAAGCCCACAGTGTCCAATTGTTTTTATTATCCTTGATTAAATCAGGGTCTATGACCCAAAGGCTCCAGAGTGATTTGGTTTTGATAAAAAGTGAAATCACCAAAACTAGTAACAAGAAAAGGGCCCAGTTGAGTGTTGACTCAAAGAGAAGCACATTACCAAATAATAAATGAAGAATTTCGGTGGAGCTTTGAAATTGGTAGGAAATTGTCATTCCAGCAGCAACAAATAAAAGAGAGAAAAAGGCAAATCGGCTGTCCATCAATGTATTTGATCCTCGTGCAAGGTACCAAGTGATAAGAGCTAATAATAATCCCGTGATCCATGCCCCCAGGATAAGACTTATCACAGAGGATCCAAATAGGATTTGTGAGATTACAACCCCTGGTAGCAAGGCATGGCTGTAGGTGTCTGTGATAAGGCTGAGTTTTTTTTCAACGAGTGTGGTGCCGATCCAAGCTGATGGAAAAGCCATAAGCATCAGTCCTAACCATGAACTCAAAAATAATGGGGAAACAAAGGATGATATTAAGTCCATAAATGTATCTCACTGTGGCATGGATCCGCATGAAGAAGAGAGTCTATTTTGCGAAACCAAGTTAGAGGATCATAAAGAGTGGCTTGGGGTCTTTCAAATACGAGCACAGGTGAGTTAAGACGTCTGATATCCAAAAGGTCATGAACCACTATGATTTGTAAAGTCTGAGGAAGTAATGAGTCTAAAGTATGATACAATTGAAATTTCGTTGTGGGATCCACGGCGGAGAAAGGCTCATCTAAAAGCAGCACTTGAGGCTTTAGAATAAGACATTGTGCGAATTTGAGTTTTTGTTTTTCACCACCTGAGAGTTCACAAAGCCATTTACTTTTGAGCTGGACTTTTTCTAACGTTTTATCGATTGTTGTTTCAACTGAGCCTCTGTGATTGTTCCCACTGTTTTGATTGGCGAACACATCTAGGGTTTTTAGCAAATAATCTTTCACTGAATCTGGAGAATTCAAATCGAAGGCCAGATTTTGGGTCATCCTAAACATTTTAATATTTTCGGTGCTCCAATTGATTGTGGGAATTTGAAATTGCGAAGAACCATGCAGATCTTCTAAAAAACTGGATTTTCCACAGCCATTTTGACCTGAAACCACCAGCCTTTGCCCCAGGCGAAGCTCAAGATTGAGATCCTGCACTAAAAGAGTGTTTCCTCGTAAAATTTGGTGATTGTTAATTTTAAGATTCATAGATCGAGCCCTTTTGATTTTGAGCACTGAGGGCAGATCCCAATAAACTCCACTCGATGGGTCAATTGAGTGTAGCCTCGATTTTTCAGTTGATCATGCTGGGTGTGGACTAAGCAGCTGTCGAGATTTTCCACTTGTCCGCAGGATTCACAGTAAAATGTCTGGCAATGAGCTTTTTTTGATTTCAACCAATAGCGAGACTTGCGATCACCGAATTCGGCTTTGTTGAGATGATTGAGTTTATGAAGCAAATTCAATGTTCGATAAATGGTGGCGAGATCAACACCCTTAGTTTTGAGTCCTTGGGAGTGCAGCTCTTCAGCGCTAAAGGCTTGTTTTTGACGATCTATCTTTTCAGCAATGAGTCTGCGCTGAACTGTGAGTTTTGTCCCCGACATTTCAAGGGTTTTGAGTAGAGTCATAGAAGACAGGATTTGCCACAAGTGGTTTGCAGTTGCAAATCATTTGCAACTGCTGATCGGGTCACATTTTAATTACTGCTTAAACTCAATCTGATTCTGTTGTTTTTTCAAATTCCAGGATTTTTGCAAAGATTCTACAAGGGCTTCTATTTTGATTGTTTTAATTTGAGGGTAACTGTCACGAACTCGTAAGGTCAAATTTTGCCCTAGCAAAGCTTTCTGGCACTCAAATGTGATTTTGACTTTAATTTCGGAGTGATCGGATGAGTCGCGAATCCAATCTGTTTGAGGTTCCATTAATCCACAAGCGGCCTCAGGGTTGAAAAGAAACCAATGGGGAACCTGATTTTTTAACTTCAGCAGCCCTTGATCCGCTTTTTTGGATTCATTAGGGTTTCTGGGGGCATGTTCGAAACCAATGACAGCTTGTGCAGGTAAAGTCACATCAATCAAACCTTTTCCTGATTCGAAGGCCAATTGAATTTTGGCTTCATGGTGGTTGTGAGCAGAGCCTGAATAAGCTTGGAAGCTTGAAACTGAAATTAAAAAAGTAAAAAGCGAGAAGCTTTGCAACATGAGGTATATTCCTTTCAATTGTTGAGTCATAATTTAGACTATGAAAATTTTAATTCTAGTCTTTTTTTTGTTTAAGATCGCTTCGGCACGTCAGATCATTTGTCAGCAAAACCCTCGGGATGTGGCTGTCAAAGTCAGCCAGGACAGTCACCAGCTCAATTTTCAAATTTATTCACCCATGGGTTACGAGCAACTCCCCATGTTAGAAGGGCCAATAAGACCGGCCATGAAAAGCTGGATAAATTATCAATTTCAGCAGCTCAAAGGTTTAGGATCTGACTTTATTGTTCACTTCCTTACGTCTAAATGTGAATGGTCAAATCCAAAAAACTCCTCATTTTCCAGTGTTCAGTGCTCTGAAGCCCTGCCCACAAATATTAAAAATTTGCGTTTTCACACACTCAGTGTTTCCCAAGTAGTTGAAAGAGGATTAAAACAAGAATCAAATTATAGAAAATTCAGGTTAACGGTTTCTGCTGTCGGAGACTTTGGAGAGGATACTTTCTTTATTTCCCTTCAGGTTCCAGAACAAGCTTGTAAAGAGCGCGAGTAATACTCAATATTTTCTTCGTGCTTTGAAACAACTAAATGTTTATTGTAACAAACCAATTTATTTATAAACAAAGAGGTCAACATGCCAAAACTTGCTGAGTATTTGAAAAAAAGCCGCGAAAACACAGGTCTTTCACAAACTTTTGTTTCTTCCAAGCTGGGATATTCTTCCCCCCAATTTGTGAGCAATTGGGAGCGTGGTCTTTCTCATCCTCCACTTAAAAGTTTAAAGAAAATCGCAAAACTCTATAAACTCAGAGACAAAGAACTTTTTGATATTTTTGTCGATTCTTATTTGGTGGACGTTGAATCCGATCTTAGTAAGAAAATTCAAAAATTTAAAACTTAAGAATTCTTGAATTTTTTTATCGCGTTCAAATAAGGGGGCTCTTGGCGAGCTCCTTTTTTTCTATTTCTTCCCCACTGAAAACAACAGTTCTTTGAACAAGTCTCTTTTTTAGAGCCAACTTCTGAACATTTTTGACAAATTTGAAATTCTGTATCGCATCGTAGGCATTCCTTTTTTATGGAAGCCGGCTGCCCACAATGTGGGCAAAGTTTATACTTTTCGCTGGGCTTTAATTCTTGGGTCACGGCGACTCGGTTATCGAAAACGAAGCATTCACCCCAAAATTTTTTGTTGGGTCTCTTTTCAAGATAATTAAGTATTCCACCTTCTAATTGAAAGACGTTTTTATAGCCTTTTTCTTGCAGTTCAAGAATGCCTTTTTCGCAGCGAATTCCACCGGTGCAAAAAATAAGAATTTTTTTATCTGGAGATATGTTTTGCTCCTCAAAATAGCGAGGAAATTCAGTGAATTTTTCGATATTCGGGTTAAGAGCCCCTTGGAAGCTTCCAATTTCGTATTCGTACCAGTTGCGAGTATCAATGATGACCACATTGTCCAACTCTTCTTCCATCACTCGGTCCCACTCTTCAGGCGAAAGATGGTGATTGTGATTTTGTTTTTCAGTGGGAAGGTGCAGGTCTTTTCTACCTGTGGTGACTATTTCATCCCTAATTTTTATCGAAAATCGTAAGAATGGGGGAGTGTCACTCTGGGAATTTTTCTCGTTTAATTGAGACAGACCCAATTCTTTTTTTATAAAATCTTTCCATTGAATAAGAGCTGCTTCTGATTGGGAGGAACACGTGGTGTTAAATCCTTCATGCCCGAGGATCAGAAGGCCCAGAATTTGTAATTCCTCTGCTTTTTTAAGCAATTTTTGTTTTGTAATTTCAGGGTCCTCAATTTTTATAAACTGATAAAAAGTGGATATGAAAAAGGGAGTGTCACGACGCAGATAATCTGCTACTTTCGAATTCTTATTCATTTGTTAGTCCTCGTCTTGGGTGCAAGCCAAGTGGATAATTTGTCGAATGAGTTCCCATGTTTTTTTGGAAAGGTCAAGGCGATGGAAGTTTTACCAGCTCAAGCGAAAGAAATTGAAAGGCGTCGAACTTTTGCCATCATTTCACACCCCGACGCCGGGAAAACCACATTGACTGAAAAATTACTCTACCATGGTGGAGTCATTCACGAAACAGGCGAAGTGAAAGGAAAATCGGGTTCTAAAGCCGTTACGAGCGACTGGATGGAGCTTGAAAGGCAAAAAGGAATTTCAATCACTTCATCGGTGATGACATTTGATTACGCCGGTCTTCGAGTTAACTTGCTCGATACTCCTGGTCACAAAGACTTCTCAGAAGACACTTACCGAGTATTAATGGCCGTGGACTCAGCCTGTATGCTCATTGACGTAGCAAAGGGAGTGGAGGAAAGAACTAAAAAACTTTACGAAGTCTGTCGTTATCGAAAAGTCCCAATATTCACTTTTATCAATAAGCTCGACCGAGAAGGTAAGGATCCGCTGACTTTGATTGATGAAATCGAAAAAACATTGGGGATGCAATGCTACCCGGTGACTTGGCCTCTGGGGATCGGCCAGAGATTTCGTGGCATTTTCAATCGTTTTACAAAAGAGCTTATGATTTACGACCAGAGACGCGAAGAAGTCGAAGAATTTGCTATCATTCCAACTCAAGGTCAGGATCTTAAAGTCCTTCTCAATCAGCATTTGGATGCAGAATCAGCAGAGCAAGTTTTGAATGAGCTTGAGTTGGTTGAGGGGGCTTTGCCTCCCTTTGATGAACAGGCCTTTCTTAGCGGAGAAATTTCTCCTGTCACTTTTGGTTCGGCTAAGCAAAATTTTGGTGTGGATTTATTTCTTAAGTTTTTTACTCAATTTGCACCAGGTGCAGGAGCCCGTACCACTAAGAATGGTGAAAAAATTGATCCAAAAGATGCCAGGTTCACAGGATTTGTTTTTAAAATTCAAGCCAATATGGATCGTCGTCATCGAGATCGTGTGGCCTACATCAGAATTTGTTCTGGGCAATTTCAAAGAGGCATGAAAGTGTTTCACTCACGATTGGATCGTGAGTTGCGATTGGCCTACTCCAATCAATTTGTGGCGCAAGACCGAGAAACCGTGGATGAAGCCTTTGCAGGTGACATTGTGGGAATCAATGATACAGGCAATTTTGCTATTGGGGACTCTGTGTCGTCGGCAGGTAAAATTCAGTTTGAAGACATACCTAAATTTGCACCTGAGTTGTTTGCCAAACTCAGTGTAAGAGATGCTCTTCGAAGATCAAAATTACAGGAAGCTCTCAAACATCTGTCGGAAGAGGGCGCCATTCAATTATTCATTGATCCTATTATTGGGCACCAGGATCCCCTGATAGGAGCTGTGGGTGAGCTTCAATTTGAGGTTCTAGTTCATCGGCTTCAAGATGAATACAACTTGGAAGCCCGACTGACTCGGCTTCCTTACACTGTAGCCCGATGGCCAAGATTGCCAGATGGAAAGCCTGCTTTTGAAGTCAAAGGACATAACCTTTACCGTGACATGAACGATCAGCCAGTTTTATTGCTCAATCAGGAGTGGGATTTGAATTGGGCCAAGCGAGAAAATCCAAATCTTGAATTTGCTAGCTCTATCAATAGATAGATTAGATATTAAACAAATAACAAGATAATCAAAGCTATAAGTGCAGGTAGGGCTTGTATCCAAATGATTCTTTTTGAAAAAGTGAATCCGCCCCATAATCCTGCCAATAGCACGCAGGTCAGAAAAAATATTTTGAGCTGGTCTGCCATTAAATCATCTTGTTGAAGCACTGACCAAAAAAGGCCAGCCCCTAAAAAACCATTATAGAGTCCCTGATTGCTGGCCAAAACTTTCTGGGCTTCCGCCTGATTTTGAGACATATGAAAGATTTTACGTCCCAAGGGCTTTGTCCAGAAATAAGTCTCAAGCACCATAAACATAAAGTGCTGTAATCCGATTAAAACAGTGAGGAAATAAAGTATTGAGTTCAAAATAAACCTTTTTTTGTCTTTTTGATGGAAAGGGTGACGGAGTATTTCATCAGGATAACATCCGGTTCCGATTTTGAATAAACCCAACCTGAAAGGGTTTTATCAACTCGATTTTCTGAATTCAATCCCTGCTGGATCAGTTCATCGACATCAGAAACCTGTTCAATACGAAAAATAGCATCAGATTCAACTCGCTTAATAAATTCGAATTGTGCATCCTTGAAGATAAAGCCTAAGGGTAGTTTTTCGTTTTTCATTCGCTGAAGAAGCCTGACCGCCGTGCTCAGCTCGGCTCCCATGGCCAAGGCTCCAAAATACATGGATCTCACATGATTTTTAGTTAAAAAGTGATGGGATATGCTGACCTCAGCCACTTTTGAATCTATGCGTTCGATTCGGGGCCAACAAAAGGCCAAAAGGGGAATACGAATCATACAAAAAAGACGAATGAGCCAGGTGAGGTGACGAAGTTCTTTGTCGGAGGCAGATGAAATTGTCATAGCTCAAAGGCTAAATGGAAAAAGCCATTCACTCAAGAGAACTTTCGGTGTAGATGTTTTGTATGTTTGAACAACTTTCTGAAAAAGTCCGCGGCTCTATTAAAAAGCTCAAAGGACAAGGTCAAATCACTGAATCTAATATAGAAGAAGTCCTTAAAGACATTCGTATGAGCTTTCTTGAAGCGGATGTTAACTTTAAAGTCGTCAAAAGCTTTTTAGATCGCGTTAAGGTCAAAGCTCTGGGGCAAGAAGTTCTGACAAGCCTGGAACCCAGCCAGCAATTTATTAAAATCGTGCATGACGAATTGATCACCACCTTAGGAACTGAGCCCGTTTTTTTAGATGTTAAAAAACCTTTTAATCTGGTTTTTCTTGTCGGTCTTCAGGGAAATGGAAAAACAACAACCTCAGCTAAATTAGCCCTGTTTGTTCGTCAAAAGTTAGGAAAAAAACCAGGCCTAGTTTCAGTGGATATTTATCGTCCTGCGGCAGCTGAGCAGCTTGAAATTTTAGCCAAACAAAATGGTCTGTCTTATTATCCCGTTGAGTTGCAAGACTCCCCACAAGTTCGTTTGGAAAAAGCCAAGGTTTGGGC
>JBKDFX010000142.1:0-9157 GCA_046336825.1 Bdellovibrionales bacterium
ATTTCCACATCACGCCGGGTGTACAATCTCTGATTATTTGAGGCTTTTCTAGGCTTAAGCACATCGAATTCAGTTTCCCAGTAGCGCAAAACATAGGGTTTAATCTGAAGCAGCTCTGCCACATCTCCAATTTTAAAGCCCATCTTATCTGGAATGGATTTTATTTCCTGTAATAAGAGATCATCACAAAGAGCTGCAGGTAAGCTCTCTGCTGGCTGCTCACGCTTTTTTTCTTCGATAAAATCAAAGTCTTTGAGCTGTAATTCTCCCTCAGCCAGAGGATCAATCTCACTCATCATCATCCTCGTCATCACTCAAGCCTGTCACATCCTCACCGTTGAGCATGGCCTTTAAAACTTGAGAGGGGCGAAAAGTCAGAACTCGGCGGGCCGATATCATAATCTGCTCACCTGTCTGTGGGTTTCGGCCTACTCTTTGATTTTTGCCGCGCACAACAAAATTTCCAAAACCTGAAATTTTGACTTTTTGACCTGTGTGCAATTGATCTTTGAGGGTTCCAAAAACCAACTCCACCAACTCCGAGGCTTCCTTTTTCGAGAAACCAATCTTCTGGTACACCTTTTCGACAATATCGGCTTTCGTCATTGTCGATTTGCTGACATTCTGTCCACTCATAAGGGCCTCATCTGCCTTTCATACCTCAAAAGATTAGGTCAAGCCCTTGAAATCCTTCAAGTTTATTTAACGAATTTAACGAAGTGCAACAGGAAATTTTTGCTCCAATTCCTTGAGAAGATCAGTCTGCAGCTTGTTGACAGCCTCTTCCTGTAGAGTTTGCGTCGGATCCTGCCAAACCAATCGGATGGACACTGATTTTTTTCCTAATTCCAGTGGCTCGCCTTTAAAAACATCTAAGATTTGCGAATCTAGTAGTAAGGCTGCTCCTTTATGTTTGATAGCTTTAATAACTTCTCCAACAGCGAGGTCATCTGGCATGACGAGGGCCAAATCTCTCACTACGACTGGATGTTTCACTGGAGTCACAATTTTTCGTTTGCCAGCTTCAGCCCCCAGCAAAGTCTTTAGGTTTATCTCCATCAAGGCCACTGGAACCCTGACTTTATTTTCCATCAAATACAGAGGGTGCAAACTTCCTATCCAACCGATGGGTTGATTTCTAAACTCGATGATGGCGAATTGCCCATCATGCAAAAACTTAAGAGAGTTCTCTTCCGTGCCTTGTTTGAGATTCCACGAAGTTAGCCCCCAGTTTTTAAGCCAATTTTCAAGTAGAGATTTCAGACGATAGACAGGGGGTATGGGCTGACTGGACTTCCATAATCGTGACTCCTGCCCCCAAACCGCAAAAGCGGCGTGGGGAGTTTCTGTGATCTCACCCTTAACCTTTGAGAACACAGAGCCCATTTCAAAAAGTTGTCCTGCTTCCACACCATGGCGATAGTTATGCAAAATATTTTGTATTAATCCCCAAGTTAAAGTTGAGCGCATCACGTTGAGTTCTTCGTTGAGTGGATTCAGTAATTTAACGAACTCACCCGTGACACCTAAACCCAATTTAGCCAACTTTTGATAATCGCCCACGAATTGAGACTCTTTAGTTTGAGAACAAAATGCAAAATTCAGAGCCTGTGAATACCCCGCAGCTGCTGCCAGTTTGGCCAAACTCTGTTGACGTAGATAAATGGCATCGTGGGCTGTGGGACTGAAGGATTGAGCAGGTAAGGTTTCAGGGATATTTTCATAACCATCCAGCCTTGCATACTCTTCAACAAAATCCATGGGGTGATTCATGTCAAACCTAAAGGAGGGTGGAACCAGAACTAAAGTGTCGGCTTTTTCACTCTCGATCTTAAAGTGCAGTCTCTGTGCATAATCTTTCATCTTCGAAAGCTGCGCAGGATAGCCCAATCGTTGTGAAATTAATTTTTCAGACACTTCGATCTTCTTTGAATCTGTTTTTCTATTATCGATATCCACATAATTGGGACTGGCTTTACCACTGGCCAACTCTTCAATGAGTTTTGTGGCTCTTGCGAGTGCAAATGAGGTCAGAGAAGAATCCACCCCTCGAGAAAATCGATAGGATGAGTCAGAATCCAAACCAAAAGTGCGAGATGTTTTACGAACGCTGTCGGGTAAAAAATAAGCCGCTTCTAAAAAAACATTTTTGGTGTCTACGGTGGTGCCTGAATTCAGCCCTCCCATAACTCCTGCTAAACAAAGAGGTCGCTCACTATCCCTTATGGTTAGATTGTCCTCACTGAGTTTTAATGACTTTTGATCAAGTGTTGTGAAGGCTTCCAATTTTTGTGCACGGGCAATTATGAGTTTGTTACCTTTAATTTGATCTGCATCGAAGGCATGAAGAGGTTGCCCCAACTCCATTAAAATTAAATTGGTCACATCCACCACATTGTTGATGGATTTTAAGCCCACACTTTCCAAACGTTTTTGCAACCACTGGGGACTGGGTTGCACTCGAACATGGCTGATGTATCTTCCCATGTAGCGAGGGCTCAAACTTGCGTCCCCGACCTGAACTTGAACAGGCCCTGAGCTTGTGCCTTTTTCTCCTAATATATCAGGCAACTGATTTTTCAAATTTCTTCCAAGAAGGGCACCGATTTCACGAGCCAAGCCATAATGACTTAAGCCATCGGCTCTGTTCGGTGTCACTTTAAGTTCAAAGATGACATCATCCAAACCCCACACTTCAGCAAAGGCCTGGCCCACCGGGGTTTTTTCATCCAAAATGGCGATACCTTCACTGGGACCATCTAGTCCCAATTCTTTGAAAGAGCAAAGCATACCCCCGCTTTCAATTCCGCGAAGACTGGATTTTTTAATATTCAAACCACCCGGCAAGATAGCCCCAGGTAATGCCAAGACAACTCGATCACCGGCCTTGTGATTTTGCGCTCCACAAACGATCTGATGAACTTGATTTTGTCCTGTGGTCACCCGGCAGACAGAGAGTTTATCAGCATTGGGATGTTTATCTTTTTCAAGAATATGACCCACCACCACTTGGTGAAATTGAGATCGAGAGTCGTGGATGGCTTCGACTTCAAATCCCGCACGCGTCAACAGAGCTGCAAGTTCACTTGCTTTAGATAAATAATCAGAGATCTCGACGAATTCATTGACCCATTTTAATGAAAGTCTCATTGCAACCTATCTTTCAATCCAATTAAAACTGCTTAAGAAATCTTAAATCATTTTCAGGAAATAGCCTGATGTCCTCAATCCCGTATTTAATGATGGCCATTCTCTCGATACCAAAACCAAAGGCAAACCCTTGCCACTTTTGAGTATCAACTTTTGCGTGCTCAAAAACTTTGGGATTGATCAACCCAGCTCCTCCAATTTCAATCCAACCGCTTTGTTTACAAAGGGAGCAACCGTCGCCCTTACAAACTGGACAAGAGCAATCAAACTCGGCGGAAGGTTCAGTGAAGGGGAAATAACTAGGACGAAATCGGGTTTTTAGCTCACGCCCAAAAAACTCTCGGATAAAATAAGCAATTGTTCCCTTCAAATCGCTCATGGAGATATTTTCGTCCACACACATTCCTTCAACCTGATGAAAATGAGGTAAATGTGAAATATCAGAATCACAGCGAAACACAGCGCCGGTTCCCATTATTCTCAGTGGCAGTTTTTCGGTCTCCAAGCTATGGACTTGTATCGGTGAAGTGTGGGTTCTTAAAACATGGGATTGATCCACAAAAAATGTATCTTGCATGTCGCGAGCAGGATGATTTTGTGGCAAATTGAGGGCTTCAAAATTATAGTAATCTTTTTCTATCAAGGGGCCTGTTCGCAGTGAGTAACCAAGCCTGGATAAAATCTGAAAAATTTCATCAGTGACTGTTTGAATCGGATGAAGATGGCCGAAGGTTTGTCCCTGCCCTGGCAAAGTCAAATCCAACTTTTCAGTGCGCATGCGAGTTTGTACTTCTTTTAGCTCCAAGCCGCCTTCGAGGTGAGTATAAAGTTTTTCCAAAAGCTCTTTCACTTCATTCACTTTTTTACCAAAAAGAGGCTTCTCTTCTTTGGGTAAAGTGGCCATCAGTTTCATCACTTCTGTAAGCTCACCGGTCTTACCTAGGAATTGAACCTTAGCCTGGTAAAGTTCGTTAATGGATTGAGCCTTTTCAAATGCTGATAAAGCTCGGGTCTTGATTTGTTCCAGTTGATTTTGCGACATAATGGCTAATATCTCTAAGCTTTCAATCATTTACAACCTTGGACAACTTGACAAGTTGTGCTAAGAACCACCCCCATGGCCCATAAAAATAAATCCAATTACAGTGCTTATAAAGCGAGAAATCCCGTCGGGCGCAAACCTCGTCCTCACCGGGGACAACACCGCAGACCCGTGAGCATTTACTCCACCCAAGAGGCCAACGATCGTCTGCTTGAGCTTTTTCGCAATCATGGCGGAGATTTCATCACCCACGAGCAGCGAATGCAGTTAGCGGAATTCTATTCGCTTCTCATGCACGAACAGGGGCGCAACAATTTTACCAGACTCATGACTCTTAAAGACGTGGGACTCAAACATTTTTTGGATTCACTTCTTGTGACCCAGTTGACCCGATTGCAGTTTCCACTCATGGACATGGGAACAGGCCCAGGACTCCCCGGCATTCCACTTAAAATTTTCTACCCTGAACAAAAAATTCTTTTAGCCGAAGGTGTTCAAAAACGAGTGGAGTTTCTCAAGAAATCACGGGAAAAATTAAATCTGAAAAATTTAGATATTATTGGCAGAAATATTGATTCCAGTTTTGTTTACCCACTGCAAGGCGTGATCACCCGAGCTGTCGAAGATGCAGCTAATTCTATGCGCAATGTTTCGCAGTGCTTGGAAGTGGGGGGAAGACTTTACCTCATGAAGGGGCCCGGGGCTGATCCTGAATTGGAACTCGCCAAATCCATGGCTGAGTATTATCAGCTTGTGGAAGATCATCATTATGAAATCCCGCAAACCACTCACAAAAGGCGCCTCCTCGTTTTTGAAAAAATTAAGGCCGTTCCTCTGGTTGATGAAGATGATGAAAATTAAAAATCTTCAGATCGAGTCCAGCAAAAATATTCGATTTCAAGTCTGGAAATCTCTTCTGAAAAGTTCAGGAATTAAAGAACATCAACTCTTCATTCTCTCCGGCGAAAAACTTATCCTTGAGGCCAAACATAAAAATCAGATTAAAATCCAAAGTGAAATTAGAACTTCATCAATGCCCACGCTCAATTGGGCCCCTGAATCCATAACCCTTTCAGCCGAGCTATTTAAAGAGTTGGACATCATTGGAACTCATTTCCCACTCATCGTGGTTGAGATGCCTTGCGTGCAGACACTAGCTCACCATCAAAAAACAGAAGGAATTGAAGTTGTGCTCCCCGTAGGAGACCCCAGTAATCTAGGGGCTCTTATTCGCAGCTGTGTGGCCTTTGGAGTCTCGAAAATCATTCTCACTCAAGAGGCCGCACACCCCTTTTTAACTAAATCCATCAAAGCTTCTGCGGGCGCGGTCCTATCGGCCCCCCTCTATTTTACAGGCGATCTGAACGAATGGGACTCTTCTGAGGCCTACGCTTTGGATCTGGAGGGTCAAGATATTCGTGAGCTCAAAAGAACCACTAACCTAAGACTCATTGTCGGTGAAGAAGGCCCTGGTCTTAAAAATTTAAAAAATCTTAAGAAATTAAAAATTCCCACACAAAACGTGGAGTCCCTCAACGTCACAGTGGCCACTTCCATTGCACTTTGGGAACTAAACCGATTTTAATTATTAATCTGCCCTTTTTAAAAACATGGTCGCTCGCTGTTGAATATGACCAGCCAAAAAATTACTCATAATATGTTGATAAAGAATTTCAAAGTCAGAGACAGTAAAAATACTTCTTTGCAGCAGAGAGAGATTATATTTTTGAGAATTATTTAAAAGGCTGACTTGCCCGGACAGCTCCAAACTTCGTTGAAAGCTAAAAATATCCCCAGGCTCCATAATGTAAGGGGAAATCTATTGACTGATTATATTCGAAATTCAATGTCCCAAATTGAGACAAACTCCAAATGGCCCAAAGCCTGCTAGAAAATGAAAGATTTCGAAAAAAAATAAACCCCAGCGGCACTTGATATACCAAGTATCACTCCTGCAAAAAGATCCCAAACATCATGTCGTTTTAGCCGATAGCGCGAGACAATGATGAGACCAGCCCATATCATAAAAAAATAAGCCCACTCACTTTTTAAAAACCAAAGACTGCAAGCCCAAGCTGAACTGGCGGCCGCATGGGAAGAGGGCATGGCATCTAATTCATCTGTATCAGGTCTTTTCTTTTTTGTGATTTTTTTAAAAAAACTAGCAATTGTCCAAGCCACCCCACTGGGAATCAGTGAGTTGAGCCAAAATGTAGTTCCATTGGTTTGAGTGCTGAAGGCTAGTAATAGCGCTACCGATAAAAGATAAAAAGGAGCAGTTCCCGTGAGTGTGATGCCATACCAAAACTTCATAGAACTGAAGCTTTAAGCATTTTATTTTCGATCAGAAAATTTTCATCAGGTTTGTCATGCCAGAGCGACAAAACAAATCCACCACCACCGGACCCCGTGGGCTTAATCGCCACGGCTCCCTGTTTTTCCAGCTCTTTCATATGGTTTTGGAGTTTGGGAGTCATCAAATCCCAGTCTTCAAAACATTTTCTTCCTTGGTTTAAGGCTTCGATCAGAAGTTGTGTTGATTTTTGATTTTCAGGTTGGTTAAGAACTTGTTTGCACAAATCAACTGAGTGTTTCATTTGCTGATCCACCTCGTTCATTTTTTCAGGATGCAATTGCCAGAGTTTTTTAACTTTGGTGACACATTCTTTAGTGATTCCCTTTTCTCCACAATGGCTCAAATACCAACGGGGCTGGTATTGGGAATTAAAATTTATTGATTCAGAGTCTTTTTTATAGATTAAACCTGACTCTTTTAAAACCACAGCTACATCCACGCCGCTGCTTTCCCCGTGGAACACATCCTCTAAGTTTTTAGCGAAGGAAAAAGCCTCATTGGGCCTGACAAAACCCAAGTTGATTAACCATCTTGTTAGAGCTACACACAGAGTCGCAGAGGCTCCAAGACCCGAGCCGACCAAAATATGGGCTCGCATTTCAAGTTTACCTGTAATTTGATCCTGAGAAATTTTGCAAAGCTGGCAGGCCTTTTCAAATACACTCCAAAAAAGAAGCTTGAATTCCTCAGGATAGCCTTTTGGAATTTCAACTTCAAGACCTGAACCTCCTGATTGGAATTTCCAATCCAAGTACTGACTCTTTAATGGAAAAACCAGGGCTTCACCGCCTCTCAAGACAGTGTGCTCTCCAGCTAAGATCCATTTTCCGTAGGTTCGAGTTTCAAAGGAACTCATTCTGAATTCCAAGAGTTAATGACTGTTAGTTTTTTAAATTGCTGCATATAATTCTTTGCAAAATCCATTTCATTTTCATGAAATAACAAATGAATGTTAGGACCCGCATCCAGAGTCACCCAAGGTCCATGACCTGTTTTCTTCCACTGGGTTTCGATATGACTTAAAATTTCACGGCACGTTTTATTCATGTAGGCAAATCCCGGCTGGGATGTGTGAAACAATTCATGCATATCCCAGAATTCGTCCCAGATAATAGCAAAGGATTCTTTCCAATGCTCTTTTTCTATGGAGCGTATAAGATCCTGCAACTTTAATTCGGCTCTTTCAATTCGCCCTTTAAAACGTGGTGAGGTGAGAACTCTTTGGTGGGCCTCTGAGGAGGACACTTCTTTTTTTCCTTGTTCTAATAAAATAACACTCGAATTAAGTTTCAGATTCAAGGAAATGCTTTCTGCTCCTTCATTTTTCCAAAGTGCCCATGGAGAGAAAAAAGAGCGACATGAAGAACCTGAACCTTTTCTCGAGAGTTGAGAAAGGAAATTAGGATCGTTTCCATTTTGTATTTTTTTAATGTGTTGAAAATGCTCAGACGACACTCTTGTCAAAGCAGCAAAACTGGAAGCCGAGCTGGCCAATCCACAGTCAGAAGGAAAATTGTTAGCAGATAAGATTTGAAAGTATTTTTCTTGCAGTCCCCAACTTTTTTTCAAAAAATCAAAATGCTTTAAAAATTTATCCTGACCCTTTTGAGAAAGATCAAGGCGTGATAATCCATTTTCAATAAGTGGCGCCCATTGATCTCGCTGAGACTGAATCTCTGAAATTTCAACTGTGGTTCTTAAATGCTCAAGAGTGTAAGACAAGGACCCATTGGTGGGTTTATTATCAAGTCCCGGGAGTTTTCCCATATACTTGATTAAAGCAATGTTGGAAGGCGCTGAATTACGAGTTTTCAAAGTGCAACCCCTGATTGTCCTGCTGTTCAGAATACTGAATTTGAGAAGAATCAAACTTCTTTTGCTTCAAAGCAATTTGAAATTCTTCTTTTTTTGACTCTTCAAATAAAATAAAAACCTGATCAGATCCCATGGCACCGCAACCTTTAGCTAACAAAAAACCCGGCAGGGACTCAAGTTCAGTGATTATTCTTTTTGAGTGTGAGGCCAATAAGTTTTCATCCTCTAGCCACTGACTCCAACTTTTCATGGATTGCAGAAACAAGAGACTCTCTTTTTGGTAAAATCCTTTTATAATATCCGAGCAGATCTCACCAGCTCGTTTAAAGTTTAAGTGGTTAAGATCTTTTTTTAAATGTTCATGGGTGGGAAGTTTGATACCTGTTTTTATCAAAGCCCAGTCCCAATCAGCAAAGGGCCAAGCCAATTCTTTTCGCATCCACATTTCATTTTTTAAATGAGTCATTAAATAGCCACCCATTAATTGAGTGATTAAATCGACACCACTAGGAGGATTTTTTTCATCAGCGTGCAGTTGTCGGTAAGTCTGCCAACATTGAATAACTTGCTCGGAATCCTTTGCCCATTTGTCTGTTTTTTTGTTTTTTTCGCTGTATTGAAAAATAAACTCTGCAGTGGATAACCCCATACCACCCTTATTTTGATGGGGATCGAAAAGATGGCCATCCAGAGGCAAGTGACTTAAACGTCCTGCGGGAGATTGCGGATGAAAAGAATAGGTTCCTGAAAATTTTTGAAATGAAAAATAAGGTTTCATGGCCACTGTTAATGTG